>JAAUQE010000310.1 GCA_012032425.1 Leptolyngbya sp. RL_3_1
AACGGTGGTCACCTACAGTGTCGGGGGAACAGCCACAGCTGGCGCTGACTACGCGGCCTTGTCCGGCAGTGTCGTTATCCCAGTCGGTCTACAGTCTGCTACCATACCGTTCCGGTGCAGCAGGACGGTGATGTTGAAGGGACCGAGAGCGTTATCGTGACCTTAACTGGGGTGACGGGGTCTGATGCTGTGCTAGGGGCGGCCACCACTGCAACGGTGTTCATTGCCGATGATGAAGCCCCGCCCCTATCGACTCTGACCTTTGAAGCGGAGGCGGCAGATGTCATCACCAACTACCGGAATGAAAATATCGGGGTCGCTTCTGGCGGCACTGTACTCAGCTTCTTGAATGGCGCTAGCAATGAAAGCGGTAGTGCCGCCTTTATTTTTGGCAATACGCCTGATGAGCTAACGGGTACCTATGACATCATCATCGGTACTTTCGATGAGAATGATGGGTTGGCATCCTTTACGGTAGACCTGACTGATTTTGAAACGGGGATCACGACTGAAATCGGGAGCTGGGATCTCAATGCTAGCCTGGGCAGTACTGGGGCGAATGGGACTACGCTAATCACGCCCACCGTGGCCAGTGGCATCGGTCTAACCGCTGGTGACATCCTTACGGTCAACGGGTTTGAGAATGGGTCTGAACATGCGCGTTTGGATTACCTACAGCTGGTGCCTACGATCTAGTTGACGGCACAATCAATTGGGCGAGTAGTACCCATACAACCCCGTTGAGGAGCGATCGCCCCTCAACGGGGTTTATTCTGCTTTGGCCTGCCCGGCAGGCGATCTCCCGCCAGCGATAACCGTGCTACTAAACGACTAATCGGTTCCATAACAGCTAAATACAACGCCAGTCTAGTACTCGGCGGCTTAAGCCCCTTGCCTTGGGGTTGTAAAGGTTGGGTTAATTCCGCCCTTGAGTACTAGGGGCACACCTTGAGCACCCTGAAAAAGCAGGACTTTCTCGATACCAGTAGTCCTACGGAGAGGGATGACCGGCTACGGAGGTTGCCTGAAACCCTTGCATACCCGTTTGGAGCAGTTTTTACGGAAAACCGAATCCGCGTATATACGGAGACTTTTTGCAGCCTTTATTCTCAGTCCCGTAATCCAACGATGGTTGCTGGTGGGCTAGATGCTGACAATAGGTTTAGTTCTTGGAACAAAGTCGCCCTAACGCAAGGTAATTCAGAGAATTATGGCTACTTCGACATCTTCCATTCGCTCTCGTGGCATGGAGCTGCTCATGGCCTACAAGCAAGAGCCCTCCATCAATCTCCGTAATCGCCTCGTCCGCCTGAATGCCGGACTGGTTCGAAAAATTGCTCACCGCATCAGCCACCAATGCTCAGAGCCCTATGAAGACCTAGAGCAAATCGGTTATCTGGGTCTGATTCGCGCCATTGAGCGATTTAACCCCAGCCAAGGCTGTGCTTTCAGCTCCTTTGCTGTGCCTTACATCCGGGGCGAAATGCTGCATTTCCTCCGCGATCGCGGCACCACTATTAAGATTCCCCGCCGCTGGCAGGATCTACAAAAAGAAGCGCAAAAATGCCAGGGCGAACTAATTCGTCAACTGGGTCGTCAACCCAGTGACCATGAGATGGCCACCGCGCTATCGGTCTCAGTCAAAGAATGGCGTGAGGTCAAGCTGGCCAGCAAGAACCGGATGCCCCTCAGCCTTGATGCCACCGTCTGCCATCAGGTTGACTCCAGCATTACCCTTGGCGATACTCTGCCAGATACCTACTACCAGTCCATGCAGGCCCTGGAAGAAGACCGTCAGCAGCTTCAGCGGGCCATGGCCCAGTTGGAAGATAAGACCCGCTCAGCCATTGAGTTTGTCTTCTTCAAAGGTCTCTCTCGGAAGGAAGTCGCCGAGCGCATCGGCGTCAGCCCGATGACGGTCACCCGCCGCATTCAGCGCGGTATTGACCAAATGATTGACTTTCTCCAGCCTCAAGCACTTCAAACCGAACCTTAGCTAGGGGTTCGGGGGCGTTTAAGCGTCTCCTGACTAGCGACAACTTGCGTATAGGGTGCATTGTAAAGACACGGGGGTTTCTCCCGTGTCTTTTTCGTTGGCACCGAGGGGTGAAGCGGGACGTAATGCTTACCAACGTCCCTAGCTGCCTTAAAATTTCCACAGCTCATTTTGAAAGTACGCGGGTGTTATGGTTCCCAATCCGCCTCCTTCGCCTCAGCAGGCGGCCCAGTTTCAACAACTCCAGGCCCACCTCTGCAACCTATGGCGGCCCTCCGACCAGTTTGATGCCCGCGATTGCCAAGTGCTGGTCGTCCCCTCCCTCAGCCTGGATCAGGCGGAGCTGCAAAAAATTGCCGGGGTGCATTACTACGAGGAGCGGTTGCTGTTTTCGTTGATCCGGCTGCGGAATCCCAAAACCCGCCTGATTTACGTCACCTCCCAGCCATTGCATCCCAGCATTGTGGATTATTACCTGGAACTGCTGCCAGGGATTCCCAGCTCCCATGCCCGCGATCGCCTCACCCTGCTCTCTACCTACGATGCCTCTCACCAGCCTCTGACCCAAAAATTGCTGGATCGCCCCCGGCTGCTCCACAAAATCCGAGCCCAACTGGATCCTCAACGGGCTTATATGGTCTGCTACAACTCCACCACCCTAGAGCGGGACTTGGCCCTGGCCCTGGGTGTACCGATGCTGGCCCTCGATCCCAGCCTGTTGTATTGGGGTACGAAAGGGGGAAGCCGACAGATTTTTCAAGAATGTGGCATTCCCCACCCGGATGGCACTCCGTTAGTGGCGACTCCTGACGAGCTGGCGGATGTGACCGCCGCATTATGGCAGCGACAACCGGAGGTGCAGCGGTTGGTGGTCAAACTCAACCAGGGGTTCTCTGGGGAAGGCAATGCCCTTTTGGATTTGCGGCCTTTTACTGGAGCAGTGGTGGGTTTGAGCAGCCACCAGGAACGGGTTGCGATCCTGCACAAGGCGTTTACCCAGCTCCAATTTCAGGCCCATAGTGAGACCTGGGAAAGCTTTGAGCAAAAGATTCATGTCCTGGGGGCGATCGCTGAAGTCTTTATCGAAGGGGAGGAGAAGCGATCGCCCAGCGTCCAGGGGCGGATTACGCCCCTGGGAGAGGTGGAAATGCTCTCCACCCATGACCAGATCCTAGGGGGGCCAGATGGTCAAATTTTCCTGGGCTGCTCTTTCCCCGCCGATGCGGGCTACCGGTTGGCGATTCAGCAGATGGGGCAGGCGATCGGCGAAAACCTGGCCCAAAAAGGAGCGCTGGAACGGTACGGGGTGGACTTCATCGCCGTCTATCAACCGGGCCAAGACCCAGCCTGGACCCTCCAGGCGATCGAGATCAATCTGCGTAAAGGGGGCACCACCCACCCGTTTATGGCCCTCAAACTCTTAACCGAAGGGGAGTACAACCCAGGGGATGGGCTGTTTTACACCCGCCAAGGGCAGCCCAAGTTTTACCGCGCTTCCGACAATCTGCAAAAGGACGCCTACCGGGGGCTGCTGCCCAGCGATCTGATGGATATTATCGTCAGCGAACGGCTGCACTTTAATAGCGTTGAGGGTACTGGAGCCGCCTTTCACCTGATGGGCTGCCTATCGGAATACGGCAAGCTGGGGCTGACCAGCATCGGCAATACCCCCAGCCACGCCGATGAAATTTACGCGCGCGTGGTGGATGCCCTAGATCGAGAAGTCGCCATCCTAGCGCCTTAAACTTTGGCGACATTCAAACCCGTCGTTTGCCCCACGGTAAAAACTCACGTTTTCAAGTTGGATGTGGTTTAACTGCCTATCCCTTCACGCCGCTTCCCCCGCATGGTAAGAACTCCGCACCAATGGCCCCGATCGCACATGGCTAAACCCGAGGCTCCGAGCCATTTCCCCAAGCTGGTCAAACTCGGTTGGGGTCCAGTATTTTTGCACCGGCAAATGGGCCAAGGAGGGGCGCATATATTGGCCAATGGTGAGCGATCGCACTGTACCGCGCGCAGATCCTTGAGGGTGGCTTCAATTTTCCGCCAGGGTTTCCCGATCGGCCCACCATCAG
>JAAUQE010000311.1 GCA_012032425.1 Leptolyngbya sp. RL_3_1
GCGCAACGCGTTGCGCCTGGATGAAGCACCTTTTTCGCTTGGGATGTTTTTAATTGCGGATCCCTTACCTTAGGCGCGTCCTGCCAATTGGGTGAGTTGCTTCACATTGGTCAACACAATCACGTTCCGATCTTCGTCCACCTTCACCCAGCCCTTTTCACCCAGCTTGTCGAAAATTTTATTGGCCTCATCTTCAGAAATATCGGTCACATCCGCCATATCCTTCATGGGGATATTTAGTATCTCCGTACCGGCATCACCGGCTTGGCCATAAGCTTCTGCCAAGCTGACCAGGCTATAGGCCAACTTTACCGCCGGGGGCTGATTCCGGAGTTGAAACCGAAAGTTGGTCATGCGCAGTCGCTGCACCATAACTGCAACATGCGGTGGTGCAGTTGTGAGTCTTTAAACAGGGTTTGAATAAACCGCTGCGCGGATACGCTCAGTAGCTTGACGGGAGACAGGGCCACCACATCGGTAGAGCGGGGAGACTCGTCGAGGATCGCCATCTCCCCAAAGTAATCGCCAGGGCCTAGGACCGCTAGGGTAACGAAGTCTTCGCCGGCATGGCGACGGACTTTTACCCAACCCGATTGGACAAAATAGACGGCATTACCCCAGGCATCTTCCATTAAGACCGCACGCCCAGATGGATAATCATGCTCAGTGGCAACGGATAAAAGCCACTCGATGGTCTCAGGACTAGCCACATCGAACAGGGGGAAAAGCTCATTAAAGGCTTCAGACTGCATGGGAAATCTCTTGGTGCATCTGGACTGAGAAGCGAACTGGAATGACAGGTACGCACCGTGGACAAGGGGCAAACACCTGTCCGCCGCGAAATCTGCACTCATACTACCCACAAATGCTTGCCATCCGCCATGGCCGGATGGCAAGTTTCACTTTCCTGTCGGTCATAACCAGCCCCTGCCGCAGACCTATGACCAACATCGCTGATCAGGTTCTCACCGGTGATATTGAGGGTGGTGGGCGGGCTGAGACGAGCCTTCCTTTAGCCCCTTCTCCAGCCATACTTCTCTACCGGGCCACTTATGGGGCCACTTATGGGGCCACTGTAAATCTTGATGGCTTTTGGGTGCTGGTTAACCCTGATACAAACTGTCTAGGCTACCCTTGACACCTGATGTTCGGGGATTCTTACCCCCATTGTCCTAGGAGCCTGCCGCCATGAATATTCCCTTGGGATGCCCAACGGTTGAAGTTGAAGACGATCGCACCGGGTTAAGCATCGAAACCCTGCGGCGGGCCATGGCCGACCATTTGTTTTATTTGCAGGGGCGCTGGCCCGAGATTGCCACTCGCAATGACTTTTATATGGCCCTGGCCTACGTGGTGCGCGATCGCCTATTGCAGCGGTGGCTGAATACCAAGCGCCTCTATCGCCAGCCCGATGTGCGAGTGGTGTGCTACCTGTCGGCAGAGTTTTTGCTGGGTCCCCATCTGGGCAATAACCTGATTAATCTGGGCATCGAAGATCAGGTTCGCGATGCGGTTACCCAGTCCGGCTTAGACCTGGATGTGCTGATGGCCCAAGAAGAGGAGCCCGGTCTCGGCAATGGCGGCCTGGGGCGGCTGGCGGCCTGCTATATGGATTCCCTGGCGACGCTGGAAATTCCGGCGATCGGCTACGGCATCCGCTACGAGTTCGGCATCTTTGACCAAGAAATCCACGACGGTTGGCAGGTGGAGATTACCGATAAGTGGTTGCAGTACGGTAACCCCTGGGAGCTACCCCGGCCTGAGGCCAGCGTTGAGGTGAGCTTTGGGGGGCGCACCGAGCCCTATACCGATGACGAGGGCCGTTATCGGGTGCGATGGATTCCCCATCAGGTGGTCAAGGGCATTCCCTACGACACGCCGATTTCGGGCTATCGGGTCAACACCGTCAATACCCTGCGCCTGTGGAAAGCCGAAGCCGTTGACTCCTTTAACTTTCAAGCCTTTAACGTGGGGGACTACTACGGCGCTGTGGATGAGAAGGTGATCTCCGAGAACCTCACCAAGGTGCTTTACCCCAACGATGAACCGATCCAGGGGAAGCAACTGCGCCTAGAGCAGCAGTATTTCTTTGTGTCTTGCGCCTTGCAGGACATGATTCGCCTACATTTGTCCTCGGGGCGCTCCCTCAGCAGCTTCCATGAGCGCTTCACCGCCCAGCTCAACGACACCCACCCTGCGATCAGCGTGCCGGAGCTGATGCGCCTGCTGGTGGATGTCCATGCCATGGCCTGGGAAGAGGCTTGGCAGGTGACCACCCAAACCTTTGCCTATACTAACCACACCCTCTTGCCCGAGGCCCTAGAACGGTGGCCCTTAGAACTGTTCGCCAAGCGCCTGCCCCGCCACCTGGAAATCATCTTTGAAATCAACCAGCGGTTTATGGATGATGTGCGCATCCAGTACCTGGGGGACACCGAGAAAATGGCCCGCCTCTCTCTGATTGATGAGGCAGGGGAGCGCTATATTCGCATGGCCAACTTGGCCTGCGTGGGCAGCTACGCCATTAACGGCGTGGCCGCCCTCCATACCGAACTGCTGAAGCAAACCGTGCTAAAGGATTTCCACGATTTCTATCCGCAAAAATTTAGCAATAAGACCAATGGGGTCACCCCCCGCCGCTGGATGGTGTTGTGCAACCCCCGCCTCACCGCCCTGCTGAAGGAGACGATCGGGGCGGGCTGGGTGAAGCATTTAGACCAACTCCAGCAGATCGAGCCCCAGGCTGAAGATGCCGGATTCCGCGAGACTTGGCGGCACATTAAGCGGGAAATCAAGGTGGACTTGGCTAATCGCATTCAGACGACCCAGGGGATTGCGGTCGATCCTGATTCGATGTTTGACATTCAGGTGAAGCGCATTCACGAGTACAAGCGCCAGCATTTGAATGTGCTGCACATCATCACCCTCTATAACCGCATTCGCCATAACCCCAGTCTGGATATCGTCCCCCGCACCTTTATCTTTGGGGGCAAGGCGGCACCGGGCTACACCATGGCCAAGCTGATCATTAAATTGATCAATGCGGTGGCGGAGGTGGTGAATCGGGATGCGGTGGTGGGCGATCGCCTCAAGGTGATCTTCATGCCCGACTACAACGTCACCAACAGCCAGCCGATTTACCCCGCCGCCGATCTGTCGGAGCAAATTTCCACCGCTGGCAAAGAGGCTTCCGGCACCGGCAACATGAAGTTTTCGATGAATGGTGCCCTCACCATCGGCACCCTGGACGGGGCTAATGTGGAAATCCGCGATGCCGTCGGTCCAGAAAACTTCTTTCTGTTTGGCCTGACCGCCCCAGAGGTGGCCGACCTCAAAGCCCAGGGCTATAGCCCCTGGGATTATTACGTCAATAACCCAGAATTGAATGAGGTGGTGAACCTGATTAATTCCGGCATGTTCTCCCACGGCAATCGGGACCTGTTTAAGCCCCTAGTGGATGCCTTGGTGTACGACGACCCCTATTTGCTAATGGCGGACTACACCGCCTATGTGGACTGTCAGGAAACCGTCAGCCAAACCTACCGGGACTCGGATCTCTGGACCCGGCGCTCCATTCTGAATGCGGCTCGCATGGGCAAGTTTTCCAGCGATCGCGCCATCCAGGAGTACTGCGACCAAATCTGGCAGGCAAAGCCAGTGCCGGTACAGCTCGATGACTATGCCCAAATCAATGCGATGTTGTCGGTCAAGCCCCCGGTTGAGTAGCGGCTGGCATCAGTTCAACCGCTATGGCCAGGGCAGGGGGCATCAGGGGCAAGGGAGCTAGAAACCTTAATAACCAAGGGCTTTAGTCATTAGCAGTATCAGTCTAAGAGGGTGTTTGAAAAGGGGGTAAGCCAGTCTTGAACAATACTGGAGCCCATCAGTAGGGTGGCTTAAGCCCTAATGCTACCGTCACTTTTCTAGGTAATCCATGTCGCTAAAGGAAGTCCCGAGGACTTTTCAAACACCCTCTAAACCTCATCCAGATTCAGAAGTGGAGTTTTGACATCTGGCCCACTCACCGCCTGCGGCACCTCGTCCTTGAGAAGGACGTAGGATT
>JAAUQE010000110.1 GCA_012032425.1 Leptolyngbya sp. RL_3_1
AACTGCCGCCGCCGGGGCCACTGGCAGTTGTCGCCATCGTAGGCAACCGCCACATCTACCAGATAGGCCACAGGCGCATCCTGCTTGGGGAAATCATGGTTGCGAATGATAGTCTCCGCCTGGTCATCAAAGCTGGTATAGCCTGTATCCCTCAAGGGGAAAATGTCGGGGTTAGGGGTGCCATCAGCGGCCACTAACACCAAAAGCTGGGCGATCGCTGGGGGCTGAGGGAGACAAATGGCGGCTGGATACGGTATCTGGTCTAGGTTCGTCAAGGGTTGAATGTCATCGGGCTCAATCTCCGCCAAGGGCACCCCAGCCTCCTTTAAGCCCGTCAGCCAAAGATCCTTGAGGGCCTCGATTTCCTCTGTATCAACCGGAACCGTACCGCGATAGGTTTCAAAAACGGCAAAATAGTCCAGCACTGGTGCTAGGGGATCCGAAGTAGGGTAGCGACTCGAAGCCGATGGGTTGCTGCGCGTCGCGGCAGCATTGCTTGACGACTCAGCGCTGCTGGGCTGACGGAATTCCGATGCCCCTGTCCCCGATGCCCCTGTCCCCGATGTCCGTGTTCCCGATGCCCGTGTTCCCGATGCCCGTGAGCTTGTCGATGACCGGTTGCCTCGGCTACCGGCAGCACCGCCACTGCGGGCGGTGCTGCTGTTGTTGCTAGCGGGATTGCGTTGGGGGGGATTGGTTTTAGCGCTGCTATTGACTGCGGGGCTGGTTGGGGAGCTAGTTGGGGAGCTGGCCGGATTGCTGGCAAGGGGGCTGACCGCATTGCTGCGGGTAATGGCAATGCCATCTTCCTCAGGATCAGGGGCAGGCACCCATTCATCATCTGAGGCCCCGGTGGGCAGCAGCAGTAAGGCCCCGTGGAGGCCCACAGAGATCACTAGCATCGGCGCGACCAGATACTGCCAAAAGGGTCGTTTTTGAGCGGTTTTAGCAGTGGGTTCAGGGAATGTCATCACAAAAGACGGTAGCGATAGGGCAGTCGAAGAAGGCTGGGGGTGAGGGGAACTTCGGGTTTCAAGTTAAACGAGGTTTATAGGTTTTCTGACTAGTACTTAGCATTGAACAAGGCGCTTAAGCCCCTTGCCTTGGGTTTGTAATGGTTGGGTTAATTCCGCTCTTGAGTACTAGGACGGCATCAAGGGCGGGGATCTGACGCCCAAAAGACGGCGACGGCACTGCCAGGGGGGTTGCCATCACCAATTCCAATCAGCGATAAAAACAACACCGACACTCCATTTTGCAGCACCTCGTAGAACTCGGCATTGCAGTAGTTGCCCTGTTGAAACAGTTCTCCCTGGACTAAGCTGGGCAGTTCATTTGCCCTCACCAGTCCCAGGTTCCGGGTGAAAAACATGGCGTCACTGGCCCCCCTCGCCGGTTGAGGCTCGGGCTCAAAGCGCTCAAAAAAACATCCAGAGTCAACGGAGTTGGGCCATCCTGCGGCAATTGAGGCACCCACCAGACCCGGATTGCTGTTAATACCGCCAAATTCGCTTTGATCCAGGTACTGGCGGGCCGCCCCCAGCAGCGCCCGCTGGCGCTCTGGGTCAAACGCCCCAGGACCCTCCGGTTCTACCGGAACTGGTTCATCCTCAAAGCCATCATTGTCCTCAAAGCTCGTGTCTGCAAGATTGGCAGGAATATCATCGGGGACGCGGGGGGCCGCGTCCCCCGCAGGGGGCGGCGCTGCCGATTGCTCGGGCTGCGGGGGCGTCTCGACGGGCTCCGGGGGGAGATCTACCGCCGAGAGGCTCAAAATTTCAGGTTCTTCTGCTGGCGCTTCTTCTTCCAGCGCCTCCTCTTCAACCGTTTCTTGGGCCGGTAAGGGCAAAAATAAGAGCCCGATATGCAGCACAAACGACATGCCCATTAACGGTGCCACCAACCATCCCCAGTTTCGCTTTCGCGGCTGGGCGGCAACGTGGGTGGCAGGAGATTTTTCTAAGGTTTGTGGAGCTGGCATCACGGGTCAACCTGAGGCAAGATGGCGCTTCCGGCCAAGCAGTCGGTAATGCACGCCAAGCATCCCCAGCCATGGGGCTCTGGGGATGCTTGGCGTTAGGGTGAGTTGTGGTGCCCTGGGGTGGAGCGACAACAATGCCAAACCCCGGCGAGCACCTCCCTCAGCATTCGCTCAATCGTTCACCTTACTCGAAGCCCAAGTCAGCGAGGATCTCGGTATATAGGTCATCCTGCATGGCGACGTAGCCCACTTCGCGCACCATCGTGGTATCGCGGGCGGTCTCTAGGTAGAACTCAACAAAAGCAGCGACTTCAGGGCGCTCTAGGGCCTCGTTGTTGACATAGATGTACAGCGGGCGGGAAAGGGGATACTCCCCAGAAGCCGCCGTTTCAAAGCTAGGCGCAACCCCTTCGATGGGTAGCGACTGAAGGACATCCTGGTTCTCTAGGTAGTAAGCCAGACCAAAGTAACCCAGGGCATAGGGACTACGAGACACCCCGATCACCAAGATGTTGTCATCTTCGCTAGCGGTATAATCGGCGCGGCTCGCACCTTCTTCGCCATTGACTTCATCGGTAAAAAAGTCGAAGGTGCCGGAGTCGGTACCCGGACCAAACAGGGTCATGATGCTGTTGGCCCAACTGCTGTCTACCTGACGCCAGCGGCGGATGCGACGCTCGGCAGACGGATCCCAAATGGTGTTGAGCTGGTCAATACTGAGACCTTCGATGGTGCCCGGTGCGCCAAAGATGCGTGTATCACTAGAGACCACTACGGTAATCGCATCAATGCCCACTTGGATTTCGGTAAATTCAATCCCGTTAGCGGCACAGGCCTCTTCCTCAGAGCCTTTGATGGCACGAGAAGCATTGTTGATCACGGTTTCACCGGCACAAAACTTGCTGAAGCCACCACCGGTACCAGACACGCCAACAGGAATGTTCACGTCCGGGTAAGTGTTACCGAACTCTTCGGCCATCGCCTCGGTAATGGGGAAGACCGTACTAGAACCGTCGATCAAAATACTGCCAGAGAGTTGAGCTTGGGTTGCGGGGGCGACCAAACCCACCACAGCGGCGGCGGTCAACGCACCTGCCAGCTTAAATCCGTTCGCAAACATACAGCACACTCCGAGATGTTGAGGGAATTGAAAGGGTTTCACAAACCATCTCGTAAGGTATTGGCCTCAGATTAAGGTGTCGTGCCTTAAGCGTTAATGAAACGTTTTAGTCGGGTTAAGGTGTCCATAACCTTTGCGATTGGCGCGCTGCCGTCTAATCATCATCCCCAGCAATCCGAGGCCGTTCTACCTCTCGGGTGCCTGCAAGCCGTTCGGTAGGCGCAGTTGTGGTGTCTGAGTTGGCTGGGCTGGTCGCGGCTGCCCATTGTCAGCCTGGGTGGTGGGTGTTGAGGTGGTATCGAGGGCGAAGTTCCTTTGCCGGACTTCTTGCCAGTCCAAGTTGCCTTCGGGGGTAACCCTGACTAAGATGCGCTCAATTTGTTCGGCACCCAAATCCAAACCACCGACCACTTGGCATTCAAAGCGTTCACCGGGCTGGTTGATGCGGTAAACCGCTCCACAATCGACGATCGCCCGTTTGGCCAAACTCTTGGCCAGATCCTCCTGAATGCTGTTCTCCAGCTTGACCAGGTTCAGAATTATTTGGGAGTTGGGGACATCCCAGTTCACCGTGCCCTGGTCATCGGCTTGGGTGACATTGATGGTGAACTCACCCTCGGGTTTTAAGGTGCCGACGCAACGAAAATAGGCCCCAGCTTTGCGAATCATCTGAGGGGGGCAGCGCACTTCGGTGAGGGTAATGCGACGGCCCTGACGCTCAATGTCAGCCTTAATCTCAGCTTCGATCGCCGTCATATTGAGCCGGGGAGTACATCCCACCAAGGCCCATAGCCCCCCCAAGCACAGCGCTAACCGACAACCAAAATGTAAGGTGAATTGCACGGTGAATTGGACAAATATGGGGACAGAGACCAAATGAGCAGCAGGACTCGCGTTCAGCCCTCTCGTCACCAACTGCTCGTTACCAACTGCTCGTTACCAACTGCTCGTTACCAACTATAAAGATTGCCACCTCTGCCCAGGTAAAGAGAGCGTTAAGGGCAGGGATTGCAAAGAAGCGCTAACGATCGTAAAGAGATCGGTCAAACGACCCGCCAAAAGACGCCCCCTTCACGGCGACGCGCTATAAACAGTATAGGAAGATACAGTTTTCTCCTATGTCCTAGGTTCCTGACATGACGGCTAGGGCTACTTTTAAAACACAGATCGTCAAGAGGATTTTCAACAATGCAACTCTCTTATCGGGGCCATCACTACGAAGCTCAACTCCCCCAATTAGAGCAAGATGGTGTAGAAGAAATTGGCGTTTATCGGGGTGCCTCCCTGAAGCGGAAGCATTTTCACCTCGCCGCTCAACGCCACAGCACCGTAGAACTCACCTACAGAGGGGTTAAATACGCCCACGCTGTGTAGCCCCTTTTAAGCCTTCGTCCCGCTAGCCTCTTAGGCAATTTCTGGAAAAGATGATACCCGTAAGGGCGGGTTTTGTTGATATCCTTTGGCCACAACAACAGGCTCCTGGCTAAACCCGCCCCTACAAAACCGGTATATTCATTGTCGGAAATCGACTTACTCGGCCATTTCGGGCACCTGGTATGGGTCCCGCCACAGCACCAGTTGGTCGCTGATCGGCTGCAATTCCGCGCCGGGGTAGTAAAACTGCAAAATCCGTTCACTGGACCAGTTCAAATCCCCCAGATGGTAGGCCCCGGTTTGACTCATGCCAACCCCATGGCCAAAGCCACCGCCAATAAAGCGATAGCCGCGCAGAATCAGTTGGCTGGGGTCAGTGGCGTCCCGGTCATAGAGCCCTTCTAGGTAAAACAGCAGACTGATGGGGGCGTAGAGGGCGCGCTGCACCTCATCCTTGTCGAGGGTGACGACACCTAAATCGGTGCCCACCTGTAGGGTCTTGACTCGGCCTGAGGGCGATCGCTCCGTTACCACCAGCCGCTGCACCTGGGTAAACTCGGCCAGGGGATGCGCTTGCGCCCGCAGGTAGGCTTGCAAATCAGCGGTGATCTCGGCCAGACTCATGTCCTCCTGCCAGCGAAAGGCATCCCAGGTTTCGGAGTTAAAGCCGGTCTCTAGGGCCATAAATGCCCGCAGATTGGCCTCTTCCGACAGCGGTCGCTGGGCCAAATTCCACACGCCTTGGACAGAATCCAACACGGGTTGCAGGTAGGGGCGATCGGGGCCATTCCACACATCACTAAAGGAAGCGGTGATCCCACCGCTGTTAGAAGAATAGAGGGCATCCACCAGCTCCCCCTCGTAGGTGAGCACCTGCCCAGCGGTGGCGGCAATGGCGCGATCGCTCACCGCTGCCGAGCCACTCAAACCTCGATACACCTGACATTGGGTATCCGCACAAAGCTGGTAGTCATCGATCACAAAGCGGCGCAGGTTCCGCAGCACATAGGTGCGGGCCAAGATCGCCTGGGCCTCAATGGTGGTGCGGGGTGCCCCAACCCAATCTCATAGGGCACCACCCCCCGCAATAAGTCTCAATGGGGACGCGGTTCACTAATGTATAGGTGCCGTAGGCATTGGGCTGTAGCCGTAGATTGCCCCCATAGAGCCGCGTGCTGTCGGCAGGGCCTTCCCGACGAACCACCCGTACCCGCTGATTGGCGGTGGTGATGCTGACGATGCTGCGGTTGTAGCGAAAGCCATTGGTCACGAAGGTGGCTTGGGGCACTGTTGCCGCCAAGTTGCTATCGAGAAACACCTGGTCATAGCCCGCTGCTTGCAGATCCTCTAGCAGTAAGCGCCGCACTAATGGGGTGCTGTAGACCGCTCGCTTGCCCCACACCTGCCAGTTATCGGGCTGGGCAATTTCGGTTTCGATGCCCCGCTGCTGCCACTGATGGGCACTGTCTTCGGCACTCTCAAAGCTGCGGTGGGTGCTGAGCACCACCCGTTCTTGTAGGGTGGGCGCTGGCAGGGAACGGGGGGCCGTTTCTAGCACCACTTGGTTGGTAGTCAGGGTTTCTAAGGTGTCGCCCGATTTGAATTGCAGGGTAAGGGTGTCCCCGGATAAGGGCTCAATCACCAGGGTTTCGTCGGCATCCTCCCCAAACCGCTGGACGACCCCAATTTGCAAGACGGGGTTCTGGGGAGCCTGGGCTGGGGCTGGGCTGGGGAGCACCAAGGTGAAGAGGGCGATCGCCACCCCAGCTAAGCGCTGCCGTTGGTGTTCTGTACCTAGCCACAATGGCGTGACCGTAAGGGCGAAGGGCTTTTTGCCCTTACCATCAGGGGACTGAGAGAGAGCCAACACAATCGTCCGAATGGCAGGGATCAACACGGCAGGAGCGCAGTTTTAGGGCTGGATGCATTTTAGCGAAGACCCGAACGTTCACTATCCCACGGCGGCCACGGCCTGACGGCGGGAGCGACGTAGCGTCCTATACAATCATGGGCTATGTTGGGTTCTGCTATCGCGCCACCCAACCTACAAATTGAAAGCTGGCAGAGCCCTAGGCCAGATGAGCCGCGTCGCGATCGCCCGCGCAAATTTCTTGAAAGGTATCGAGGTGGGACCGGCACAGCTTCCATTGGGCTGGTTCCAGATAGCGTCCCATTTCATGGCCGAGCAGCATTAACATGTAGCGCACCAATTCCCAGCGCACATTCAAAATCGGATAGACCATGGTGCAGAGGGGAAACAGCTCTTGCCGTAGGGCATTGAAATTGCCCTCTAAGAGACAGACCCATAGATAGGTCTGAAACAGTTCCACATCGCGAATGCTAGATGCCCGCACTGGCTCAGACGCCAGCGCCCCGCCGTAGCAGTGGTGATTGGGAAACGCCGCCAACACCCGGTCGCAGACCGCTTGGGCGATGGGGCGGCTGAGGGGGAGACAGCGGTGAAAAATGCCCAAGGCCAAGATCGAATCCGGGGCGGCGATCGCGGCGGTATAGGCCCGATGCAGGGGCATATAGAGCTGATCCCCCAGGGCCTGGAAATAAATCCCCAGCGCCGCTCGATAGGGCGGGCTAACTAAAGCCAAGAGTTGCTGCCCAGTATAGTGAAATTGCATATTCACAAAGCCCAGGACCCTGGGATCAACCGTCGTGAATTGCGCCCTGATTGCCCCTATGGCCCCAGCCAGCTTCACGGCTAAGCGATCGGCAGGGAGGCCCTGGGTATAGCTCTCCAGCGCTTGACTGTAGAGCGTTTGCACCGTTTGAGAAATTGCCACTGGATCCGCTAAACGGCCATACATTTGGCGGCGGACCTGTTGCCTCGCCAGCAAAATCTCAGGCCGATCCCAAACTTCAACACTGACGGGCCGCAGATGGTGATGTAGCGTTTTAGCAATGTGGCTGCGCGTGTCTTTGTCGGGATTAGGCTGGGGATCAGCGGGGTCAGCAGGATAGCTATAACGCTCTGCCCATATCTGGCCAAAGCCCTCTATGCCGTGAATAGAGGGATCTGGAACACGATGAACGGCGGCAATCGACCCAAATTGTTGCATGATTTATAGTCCTGAGCCACATCCGTTAACAACGCTGATGGCATTCGCTACTGAGTTTTAAAAAGCACTCATTTAAGCAATTCTTAAATTAAGGTGATTATCGGGGATCAGCCTTACACAACTCCGCACCCCGTTACGTTTCTTGGTTTTGATTTACCTTTGTTCGTTGCTTTGAGTCATCTACTCCTGACTTTGTAACAATCATGCAGACTTAGGGATGCAGCCAAAGTCGCGAAGCTGGCGGCTTTGGCTGCATCAGAACACCTATAGGTCAAGACTTTGGATGATGAAGCCCGGTTCCGGTAGGGGTTCTCGGTTCAATCACATCCCGACGATCGGTATTTTTCAGCAACGCCCGTGAGGCGCTGTTCGGTCGGCAAAGCGTCATTGTGGCTAACCGAGCAACATGACGTTATCGAAAATCACGTCACCAAAAATCGGCCACGCTGTAGCCCAGCTCATCGAGCAGTTGGCGGAGCATCGGCATACTCAGGCCAATCACGTTGGTATGGCAACCCTCTAGCTTTTCGATGAACAGGCTGCCTTTGCCGTCGATCGCAAAGGCCCCGGCACAGCGTAGCGGCTCCCCTGAGGCCACATAGGCGGCAATTTGAGCGTCGCTGGGAGAGCTGAAAAACACCCGCGTCACCTGGCTGCGGCTGATCTGGCGCTGCTGAGCGGTATCGATCAAGGTGTGACCGGTGTGCAGTTCGCCCACCTGGCCACGCATCTGCTGCCAGCGGGCGATCGCCGCCGCTGGCGTCTCGGGCTTGCCATAGATCTCGCCGCCAAAGGCCAACACTGAATCACACCCCAACACCAGAGCCTCCTTGAATTGGGGTGCTACGGACTGGGCTTTGTGGGTGGCTAGGGCCTGCACTAAAGCAGCGGGATCGGTGAGCTGGATTTGGTCCTCATCAAAGTTGCTGGGACAGGCAAAAGGTTGAATCCCGGCAGCGACGAGGAGCTGACGGCGGGCGGGGGAAGCGGAGGCTAGGACGAACTGGAGCGCCATTTGGGGAGGGGGGGTGATGGGGTGATGGGGTGTGGGCGGAGCCTGCCCGCAGGGCTTAGGGGTGATGGGGGGGGGACGGATCTGCTCCAAAGCAGCTAGTACTTGATGGCGGAATTCCACGTGGCCATTCTAGTTTCTAGCTCCCTTGCCCCTTAAGCACCCCTGCTCTCAGAAATCGTCCTAGGACTTGAGCCGCCCGGTACTAGTTAGGGGGGTGGGGGAGAAGCAGGCAGAAGGCGGCTAGCGGAGCTGCACGACGGCCTGGTCGGTTAAGACGGTCTCGCCGGTCAAGATATCTTCTACGGTAATCCGCAACATCCGATCGCCCCCCACGGTGAACAGTACCCGGATGCGATCGCTGCCGGGATTGCCCAGGGGATCTAGCTTGGCGATGGTGCGACCCTGGGCGGTGTCGTTGAGGGGCTGCACCGCTGTGGCCTCCTGTTGGCTTTGGCGGGTGACCAACCGGTCCCCTTCAAAAAAGACCTCGGTGGTGGTGGCGGCATCGGCATCCCCCAGTTCGCCAATAATCAGCTCAATACTGGGCTGTTTCTCCACCGAGGCCCCCAACACCAGCTCTGCTGGAGTCCCCATTGGGTAAGGCTGCCCCGCCGGAATCACTGGATGCCAGCCGTGGCGCTGGTTGCGGCGGTCCCAGTAGCGCACCCCATAGCTGTGGTACAAAAAGTCCTGGAGTTCTAGCCCCTGTTGCACCTGCAAAGCCCCTTCGGCCACGGCGGTAAAGGGGCGATCTCTGCGAATTTTCTCCTTGGGGAAATAGCCCTCGACCCACTGCTGCACCGCCGGAATTTGGGCCGTGCCCCCCACCAGCAACACCGCGTCGATATCCATCTTGTCGATGCCCTGGCGGCGCGCCTGCTGCAACACCTGCTCCATCCGGGTCTCTAAACGGTCAAAAAATCCTCGCTCAGCCAGCAAGGCTTCAAACTGGGGGCGGGTTAGGCTTAGCTCCCAGCTTTCCAGGGTTTGATCGTCGAAATACGCCTCAGAAGCGCTGTCCCGGCTGGAAAGCTGAATCTTCAGACGCTCCACCAGGCGCAAGGTGAGGGGGCTAATCGGTAAACCTTGCTGATCCCGAAAGTAATCGGCCAGCCAGTTGTCCAGGTCCGCACCGCCCAGATTTTCTCCCGCCTTGGCCAACACCCGAGCGGTCTGGGGGCGCTGCCCTGGGGATTGGGCCATGGACTTTTGCCCCCACTTGAGGATGAAGCCCAAGGGTTGCCGCTGGGGTTGGGTGGTCAGTTGCACTAGGGACAGATCCAAGGTGCCGCCGCCAAAATCCACCACCAGCAGCGTCTCTTGACCTTGAATGCCATAGCCCAGGGCCGCAGCGGTGGGCTCATCTAACAGGCGCACCTGCGCAATGGCCAGGGATTCACATAATTGCCCCAGCCAGTTGCGATAGGTCTCGAAGCTATCCACCGGGACCGTCAGCACCAGCGTATCGTCGGGCGCTTGGGCCTTGGCGGCGGCGATTACCTCGGTGAGAAACCACTGGCCCAGTTGCTCAAAGCTCAGGGTCTGGCCGTCAAGGTCGGGCAAAAACCCCTGGATGGCGGTGCCAATCCCCCGCTTAAAGTTGCGGGAAAAGCGGGGATCAGCGGCCACATCTAAACCGCGATCGCGCACTGCTTGCCCCACCTGGACCTGATTGGCAGCGGCATTCTCGACGTATAGCAGCGAAGGTACAAGCGCCGGACTGTTGGGGAGGATTTGGGCAAGACCGGGTAAGGTCACTACCTCAGGAGCTTGCGTCGCCCCATTCCAGCGGGTGATCACCGTATTGGTGGTGCCAAAGTCGATCGCAAGGGTCATAGCCACAGAATGCTGGAGCGTCTCCCATTAACCCACCCCAAGGGCAGCGGAATCAAGCCTCCGCTAACCGCCGTTGCAACTTAGGATTTTTTCTCTGGTGTAGGAGAAGGAAGGACTAGGATGCGATCGCAAAAAACAGCGTCCCCGCCGTCACACAGAGGGGAATCGCCAGCAAATTCATCAGGGGAATGCTCACCAGCCCCAAACTCACCAAGCCAAACCCGGCACTGGCGGGAAAGCTGCCCAGAATAATGCCCAGCTTTTGACGGAATTTCAGCCGTCGGCGCTCTAGGGCCGCATCAAACATATCCAGACACAAAATAGTCACCGCCAGGGAGAGCCCCCCACCGTCGCGAGGGTGGTGCCTAAACCGGGCAGTAGATTCAACGCCACCAGGGGCAGGCCAATCCCGACCAGCAGCAGCAACTTTTTGAATTCAAACAAAATGGCGCGGCGAATATCTCGCAAAATCGATCCCAGGGTCAGGGGTTCCGCTGGGGGAAGCTGCCCCACCCGCAGCGACTCTAGCTTTTCGGACAACTGCCCATAAAACGGGGAGCCCAAAATCACCCCAAATTGCAGCAGCACCAGCCCCGTCACCACAAATAAGGCCAACACCAGCAGCGCTTGAATAATCGGCGCTAGCACTTGCAACCCCGCATCCAGCCAGGTGGGCTGCACCCAGTCCACGAGGTGAGCCATCCAATGGTCGATCAGCCGCAAACCCCGCCAAACGCTGGTGGCATAGAGGGTGATGCCCAGCACTATATTCAGGACCACCGGCCCAATCACATAGGGGCGCAATGTGGGGTATTGCCCGAGCACTTTCATGGCCCTGAAGGGATAGGTCAACCCCACCACGACCCCGGCCAATCCTCCCCCTCGCGGCTGCAAGGTTTGGGCGCTGGCCCCTGTGCCCGACCGATTCACCCCCGCCATGGTCCACCACTCCCTGCCAATGATTCCCTTTCACATCTTGCCGTGGATTGGGTGTGCTGATGATCGGGTACTGAGATTCGGCTCTGTCCGGATTTCCGCATTGCTTTCAGAAAAGAGGTAGTAGCGTATACCCGTGAGTAATGATGCAACACTGGACTCGATTGTATGGCTGGTTCGGGCTCTTGGCCCTAACGGTAACGATGGCTGGCAGCCTGCCCACAGGTGCTGAGGCAGCGCTGCAATTCGAGGCTGCTTCAGAACGCCCAACGCTGATCAGCCGAGGCCAAGGTCGCAATCATCACTATCGCGGGACTGGACGACGTGAGCTAATCGCCTCGGGGCGCGGCAGCGGGCGCATCGTCGCGTGACTCGCGGTGACGCGAAGATGCCACCCAGACTCAAGCCCTGGGTCGATGTCTGGGCCGGGTTCGGCAGCATCAGAAGTTAACCCTCAGCCCTAACTCTAACCAAAGGTGCGGCCATTCCAACCCCACATCGCCCCTTTAGCATCGGCAAACTCGATGTAGGTGCGGTTTTTCGGCACGCCCAGTTGAGTCTCTATCTGGGTGCAAAAGTCCTGGCTCATGGCTTGGGTCTTGGTACCCCCCATGGAGCCCACACTCTTGATCTCGATGTAGCAGACCGGCTCCGTCGTGCCGCCAAAAGTCATGGGTACATTGCTCTCAAATGCCGTCATCACGTAGGCTTCCGACTTGCCCAAATGACTGGCCAAACTGCTAGACAGGCCCTTCAGCATGGCTTCCACCTGAGGGGTTTCAGGGGTGGGAATCGAAGTTTGAACTTTAATCAGCGGCATGGATCAACAAAGAAGTGGATCAACAAGGATATAGATCAGTGGGATGAACGGACAATCAGCTGATCCCTAGAATAAAGGACAAGGGTGAGAGCCGGAATGCTGAGACCATTGAGGAAATGGCGCAAACATAAAATCCCCAGCCATCTCAGTTCAAAATTCAAAATTCAAAACACCCTTCACCCTTCACCCCTAAGCCCTACGGGCAGGCTCCGCCCACACCCCTCACCCCTCTACTCCC
>JAAUQE010000312.1 GCA_012032425.1 Leptolyngbya sp. RL_3_1
GTGCAACACCCGATTGGGTTGGGCGGCCCACTGCTGACATTGGCTGATTACGTCGATTTTGGCGGCGGCTTGATCGGGCTTTTGCAATAGCCAGGTAGCCATGGGATGTTCCCACTGGTCTAAAAAGGCGTTGAGCCGATCGCGATCGCCTGCCCCCAACGGCACCAGCGCTTGCTGCGTCACCGCCAGCTTGGCCTTAGTCGGTTTGCGCTTGGCCGAAAGGGCCTGAGTGGGTAGGGTCAGCCAGGAATCCGCCAAAATCGGGGCGACTTTGGCCAGACTCGGGTTGGCTCCCGGCACCAGGGGGCTGTCCTCTATCTCAACACCTGCTTGGGTGGCGAGGTAGACTGCCAAATCCTCGAAAAAGGGATGGACAATTTCTCGCTCTACCACTGTGGCCAAGGGCAGGGCCGCAAGGGAGTAATCGAGCGATGGTCCTTTGGGACCGGTCTCTGACCATCGCCTGGTCGCTTGGGCCAGCAATTCGGCTTGCTCGTAGGCATTGTAGAAATCCTGCTGGCTGTCGGGCTGCAAACAAAACCAGAGACTATCGCCGACGGTTTGTCGCACCTGCTGCTGGAGCTGGGCGGCGGCTTCGGCAGATAAAGGGGTGAGGATTGGCGGGGGCTCAATGTTGACCTGGGCTGCTGGTTTGGTTGGCGCGGCGGCTGGGGGGTCAGTAGCCGGTGGTTGGGCTGGTTGGGGATGGGGGGGCGGCGCGATCGCTGAGCTGTTGTTCGAGCCGAGTCACCTGCTGGGTCAGGGTTGCAATCTGCTGATCCTTTTGCAGCAGTTCCCCTTGTCGGTTTTGAGATGTTTGCTGTGATTCGACAGAGCCTTGGCGGAGCTGTTGTTCGAGCTGAGCAACCTGCTGGGTGAGGATGGCAAGCTGCTGATCTTTTTGCTGCAATGCGGCTTGCTGATGTTGGGCGGCTTGGTGCTGATCGGCAGCTTGTTGATGGAACTGCTGTTCCATCTGGGCAATTTGCTGATTTTTCTGGCGCAGTTGCGCGTCTTTTTCGACCAGTAGCTGATTTTTTTGGTGCAGTTCTAGGGCATTTAAGCCGCCCGAATCAAATTGAAATAGTAGGCTTCCCCCACATCCACGGGGCGGGGCGACTGGTGGGGCAAGCTGAGATAGCCCTGGCGCTCCGACAGCATCACCCCCAGGGTCTCCCCTTCAGGATTGCTGATCTGTAACTCCTGACCGGACTGACCCTGGGAGATCACAGCATTGTAGGCACGGCGGTTATAGAAAAACGTGGTCTGGGTTGGAGCCGCCCCCACCTGAAGACCGGCACTAGAGAATTGCTCAGAGGTGACCGGCTGAGTGGGCGGGTGAAGGGGGAGCGCAGTCTCGGCGACTTTTGGAGGGGTCGCCAACTTAGGCACTTCTAGGGGCATTTCCAGGGGCAGCTTCAGGGTGGCGGCGGTGGCGGTGGTGGTGGCGGCCTGATGGGGCTGACTTTTCGGTAGCGATGGTGCAACGGCTTGGGGCAAGACGGGGGGAACGATGGCTTGGGGCAATCGCGCCCCCAAAAGTTCCAGTTGCAACGTGCGCTGGCCCTTCCACTCATTGATCTTGATTGTGTAGGCAATATCCACCCGGCTGGGTAAGGGGCAATAGTGGCCCCAGCGCCAAGCGATCGCTTCCAAACTACTACCACCATCCTCCGCCACGGTCAGCTTCAGGTGGGCGCGGGTCTTACCGATCGCCTTTTGCTCCACCACCCGCACATTCGGGGTCCAAAATACCGGTTCCGAGTTGCCGATGCCGCAGGGATGGAGGCGGTCAATTTGTTCCAGCAGGTCAAAGTTGAGGTCCCCCAAGCTGGCCCGCACATCCACTGTGACCAGGGGTTTGAGATGTTCGGGAGCCAGCACCTGGTTGGCATAGTTGACTAGGCGCGATTTCACCTGACGCAGATGCTTAGCCGGAAAGGTAAAGCCCCCTGCGGCCCGGTGCCCGCCGTATTTGGTCATCAGGTCATCGCAGGTTTGCAACCCTTCAAACACATTGAACTCGGGAATGCTGCGGGCTGAGCCCCGAATCTCTTTCTGCGCGTCATCCTCGTAGGTGCCAATCAGCACCGGCACGCCGTAGCGTTCCACCAGGCGGGAGGCAACAATGCCGATCACCCCATGGTGCCAGTTGGGTTGAATCACCACCAGCACCCGATCCCGCTGTAGATCTACCTCGCCCCCCGCCTTTTGGGCCTCACAATAGGCGATCGCCTCCTCTTCAATGCGATCGCACATTTCCCGGCGAGTTTGGTTGGTCTGCTCACACTGCATCGCCCGCTCCAGGGCAATGCCGACATCGTCGCTGATCAACATCTCAATCACGGTCTGGGGATCGCCGATCCGCCCCACCGCATTGATGCGCGGCCCCAACCGAAAGCCAATGTCCTCGGGCTTGAGGGCTTGGTCTTGCTCCCCCAATCCCGCCACCTGGATCAGGGCCTGCACCCCGATAATCCGCGACTTGGGCAACAGCTTCAGCCCCCGCCGAATCCAGCGGCGGTTCACCCCCGTCAATGGAGCCAAGTCGGCAATGGTGCCCAGGGTAAATAGCTCTAACAGCGGGCCGGTGAGGTTTTGGGTCTGGCCCAATGCCTGAGCTAAACACACTGCCAAAATGTAAGCCACCCCCACCCCGGCCACGCCGCGATAGGGAGAGTCGGGGGCGATCAGCTTCGGGTTCAGGATGGCATTGGCGGGGGGAATCTGGAGGGGGACATCATGGTGATCGGTGATGATCACGGTCATGCCCAGTTCGCGGGCATAGGCCACCGGCTCAAAGGCGGCGATGCCGTTATCCACGGTCAGAATGATGCTGACCCCGTCGCCATAAAAGGTTTCGATAATTCGATGATTCAGCCCATAGCCCTCTTGCATGCGGCTGGGGATGGCGTAGTCGGCATCGGCCCCTAGAAATCGCAAGGCTCGGATCAGCAGGGCAGTGCTGGTCATGCCATCGGCGTCGTAGTCGCCACAGATGGCGATTTTTGGCGCTGGGCGATCGCCTCCACCAAAATCGCCACGCTGGCGGCTAAATCGGGAAACTCCTCTAGGGGTGAGGGCAAGGTGAGCTGTTCGGGCTCCAGAAACTCGACTGCTAGCTCGGGGGCCTCAATGCCGCGATTTAGCAGGACTTGGGCGAGTAGCGGCGACAGACCGGTGGCCTGGGCGAGGCCGAGGGCTTCCCCTTTGAGGGCGGGATAGATGGACCAGCGTTGATCAGGGCAGGCGGCAGCGGCTCCACCGGTCGGAGTCGCCTGGGGGAGGACTGGGGCGGAGTCGGAGATCTCTGAAGAGGACGCCTTTACCACAAAACCGCTGCTTAGATCACTTGCACTACTATATCGCCGTTTTTGAGAACGGCACGGTCTCGCTCTCGCCTATAGCAGTCGCCAGTCCGGCTCGGACAAGCCTGCGAGCCCCTTTGCTGCTGCGCTAGGGTTCAGAGCGATCCTAATGTTCTGTCAGCTTTCCATTGGTCGGTTGGGTGGCGCGATCGCAAAACCCAACCCAGCCCATGATTGTTGGGTTCCACTACGTTTCACTCAACCGATGAAAACTAGCATCCTCATGCTATCGAGAGGGTCACGCTAAACATCAATGTCAATATTTTCGTAGAGATCCACGATTGCAACCTGAATGCCGAAGGTGCTTACAGAAAATGTGGCTTCAGGCTGATCGTATTCTGACAGCAACCATTGATTGGCGGCGGTTTTGACGTAGTGCTCGATGTGGAAGCTGTACTGATCAATCAGCAGGTATTCTTGAAAGCTATCGATGGTGCGGTAGGCAGAAAACTTCTCGCCGTGGTCGTAGTCTTGGGTGGATTTGGAGAGAATTTCTGCCATGAAGCAGGGATTGATTACGGTGTCGGTTCGACCCGCTTGCAGTTGCAGGGGTTTTTCGACCACCATGATGTCGGGGTAGGTGTAGAGGCTGCGATCGGGAACCCAAAGGCGTTGGTCGGTGGCAAAGATGCGGTAGGGTTGCCCTCGCAATGAAGATTTGAGCAGGGCGGCA
>JAAUQE010000313.1 GCA_012032425.1 Leptolyngbya sp. RL_3_1
TGCAGCCGACTGGTAAGGGGCGGGGGGAATTGAGGAATAACGCTAGGGCGTTGGGGAGCGGGTGTTAGGGCAGGAGGCGCTAAAGGGGAGGGCAGGGGGGGGCAGGCGGAGGCTGCTGGGGTAAACCCACTAACTTCAAGCGTAGGGTTAAGCGTCCTTGGCACCAGTCCTGGTGGGGCAGTAGCAGCGCGATTTCCCAGCCTTGGCGGAGCGATCGCAGCATCGGTTGCTGCTGTTCAATCGTTTGCCAAAGTCGGTGAACCCATTGCTGTCCCGTCCGGGGCTGAGCCTTTAAATCATCAGCGGTGAGGGCAATTAGGGCCGTGTCTGGCAAAGCCATCCCCGCCGTGAGCAGGGCCTGGGTGACAATATCCAGGGACCAACCCAGGGTCGGACTCTCGAAATCTAGGCAAGGGGCTAACCGCACCCCCGGCCATGGCCCAGACCGCTCAACCGTAGCCGCTACCCCTTCTAGGTAACGCATGGCCTCGAAACTACTGGCTGTGATCCCCCACAGGCAGGCCGAACATAAATCGGCGAGGGGGCGATGGTCGCTGGTGGGGCGATCGCAACTCAGATCTGGGGCCAAAATCGGGCCATGGATCTGCTCAAAGGCAGGGGGATCCCCAGCTAGCGCGGTGACCTGCTGCCACTGATCCAGGAGTTCTTCAGCTTCGTCACTGACATAGGGGAGTAAATTTTCAGGGGTTTGGGGCCGGTCTGAGGGCCAACCCTGACCAGGGGTACAGAGGGTGCGAATCACGCCCACGAGGCGCGCCAGGGCCGTTTGCACCGCTGGAGGCGGCGGCTGGAGGGTCGCCCCTGGAGTCGCGTGTAAGACCCGATAGACCCCAGCGTCAAAGTCGTCCAGCCGTGGGATTCCATCCCTAAGCCCTACGGGATCAGGGGAATAAATCGGCCACACGGCGGAGTTAGACATGGGGCGGGGCCAAGGCGCATCAATTTAAGTGTTCCCTATTGTATCGCTCGGGCCAGAAAGCCTCCGGCACGCTTTAAAGCTCCAGAGTAACCGCCCATGACTCGTCACAAGCGACGATAACGTTGGCAGTTACGAGTAATATCAATTTCCTATGGGGTGAGGCAGAAATCGGGCGTTGCTGAAATGAGGGATGAACGGATTTATGGAACCCGAGTAACGCTAGGCTCTCGACAATAAATTCATCCCCTAATTTAGCAATGCCGACCCACTTTTATCATCAACGATGACCGATAGTTGGGCTGGGTCAAGGAGACGAAGACCCAGCCTACGCTAGTTGATTAAGGGTCGGCGGGTGCTGAGATCCCAGGGTTCTTGGGCCGGTTTGAACGAAACCTTGGTGCTGAGAGAAGAACCCTGGAATCTATGGTTCACCGTGCTTTTGGCCGGGGGATGCGAGTCAAGCCGGTGCTGTTGGAGGTGACCCTGCTGGATTAGCGATCGCTCAGCAGCACCTCAGCCCCGCTTTTTGACAGAGATTGCGCTGTTTGCAATCCCCCAAAACCGGCCCCGACGACCACGATTCTCAGTTGGTTGGGTTGCCTATCCATGGGGGCGATCGCTGCAATTGCTAAGGAGCCTGAATCTATCAACACCGCAGCCCGGAAGGACACTGTCCCTGTCCCGACCCATTCACCACTGTAATGGGCGGGTCCTGTAATTGCCCGCAAATCCTTTGCTAGTGGCCATCCACAACAGCCCTGGAGGACGCGGCCCCACCCTGACGGAAACGGCCCAAATCATGGTCCAACTGGGAAGCATCAATGCCCTGAATCTAGATGGTGGCAACTCCGCCAGTTTGTACTTAGGGGGAACGATGCTAAACCGTCATCCCCAAACGGCGGTGCGGGTTCACAATGGCCTGGGGGTGTTGCTGGTGCCCTAGCAGGTCAGAAACATTGAACTGATACACCCTCCTGAGGAAACATTCTAGAATTAAGACAGCAAGTAAAGGCTGCCGATAGCTTCAGGCATAGGCAGATATGGCGCGTTTTGGGGCTATGGCAGCTTTCGTTGACTATCAAGGACGGCAAATCCGATTAACCGATGAACGTTTAGCCCATATTCTTGAACGGCCTGAGATGGTTGGGATGGAAAGCGCCATACAAAATGCTTTACTCCAACCCGAAATTGTTCGACAGTCAAGAACTGACGATGCTGTTCACCTTTACTACCGCTACCGAGATCAAACCCTAGTGGGCGAAAAGTGGCTTTGTGTCGTCGTGAAATACTTCGAAGATGATGCTTTTATCATTACCGCCTATCTAACTGACAAAATTAAGCAGGGAGAGCAAGTATGGCCCAAGCGATAAAAATTTGGTTTGATCCAGAGGCAGATTTTTTGGAGGTTCTGTTTTCTGAAGCCCCTGGTTTTATGCGGGAAACGCCGAATGATGCGGTGATGGAGCGGGTGGACGGTGAGGGCAATGTTTTAGGGTTCTCGGTGCTGTGTGTGAGCCAGCTCTCGAAGGAAAAGCCGCTTTATGCTCAGCTTACGGCAGGGGGTATTGTTTAGAGGAGATAGGTGTGGCGGGTTTGAGATCCCAGGGTTCTTGGGCTGGTTTGAGCGAAATCTTGATGCCGAGAGAAGAACCCTGGGATCTAGGCTCACCAGTGCTTTTGGCCAGAGGAGGAATGGCGGCGGAGCCGCCGGGGGGGACGCCCCAGCCGGAGGCTGACTGGGAGGCTAGGTGCGAGTCAATGGGGCAAAACCGGGCAATATGGGTGTGCTGCGCTAGCCTTGGCCATATTGATAACGGCGCTTTGTCCCCATGACCCCAGAAGATTGCCCACGCGTCGAAGCTTTTGTCAAAAGTGGCAACAGTCCGGCGGTAATGAACGGGCCAACTACCAGGGATTTTTTCTGGATATGGCGGTGGCGCTGGGGGTGGAGGGGCCACCGCCGAAGGGCAATGTCACGGACGATCCCTACTGTTTTGACAAGGATATTCGGGTCTATCACCCCAGCGGTAAAGTCACCGCCGGATACATCGACTTCTACAAGGCCGACCACTTCATCATTGAGGCCAAGCAGGGCAGCGCCCAGACGGGCAAAGGGACGGCGAAGCGGGGCACCCCCAGCTATCTAAAGGCGATGGAAAAGGCGTTTGTGCAGGCGATCGCCTACACCCGCAACGTCGCTACCAAGCCACCGTTTTTGCTGACCTGCGACATTGGCGACCACTTTGAGCTGTGGACAGGGTTCAATGGCGACTATGGGGGCTACGCGGCGCGGCAGGATATTGAACTGGCGGCGCTGCGGCGGCCAGAGGTCTTTGACCTGTTTGTAGATCTTTTCACTGACCCGCAGGCCCGCAACCCGGAGAAGATCGCCGCCAAGGTGACGCGGGAGGTGGCCGCCGACCTCGCCACCCTGACGAAAACGTTGGAGGGCCAGCACGAACCCCAGGAAGTCGCCCATTTCCTGATGCGGTGCATTTTCACCATGTTTGCGGAAGATGTGAAGCTGCTGAAGGAGGAGTTGTTTACCACCGCCCTCAAAGACCGCTGGCGCGAACATCCCCAGAGCTTTCAGCCGGAGGTCGAGGCGCTGTGGCAGGCGATGAATGAGGGGGCAGCTTTGGCTTTCATGGTCAGCTATTGCGGTTTAACGGGGGCTTGTTTGCCGACCCGGTGGCGTTTGACCTCTCGGCTGACCAAATTCAGATTTTGCTCGACGCGGCGGAGCGGGATTGGCAAAATGTGGAACCCGCCATCTTTGGCACGCTGCTGGAGCGGGCGCTGGATACCAAGGAGCGCAGCAAGCTCGGTGCCCACTACACGCCGCGTAGTTATGTGGAGCGGTTGGTGAAGCCCGTGGTGATGGAGCCGTTGCAGGCCCAGTGGGTGGTGGTGCAGGGGGAGGCGAAGCAGCAGTTGGGCGATGACCCCACCCCGGCGAAGAAGAAGAAGGCGATCGCCACTCTGGAAGCCTTTCTCACGGAATTGCGGCACACCCGCATCCTCGACCCGGCCTGCGGCACGGGCAAACTTTTTTGTATGTGACGCTGGATTTGATCAAGCAGCTAGAGTGGAG
>JAAUQE010000111.1 GCA_012032425.1 Leptolyngbya sp. RL_3_1
AGACAGGCTACGCCCACGCCTTGCATCTCCCGAGGGGAGAAGCCAAAACCCATGGAAATGTCTCCTAGCCCCGCTGGGGCGGCAAAGCCCACGACTCCGTTGCTCCCTAAGGGGAGCCGCTAAGGCGAACAGGGGACGGTTACCGGTAAAGAGATCCCAGGGTTCTTAGGCTGGTTTTTAAGGTCACTTGTTATTCATACCCAAGAACCCTCCTAAGAAACGCTCTGTTTTTTTCTGGTCGTTCGAGCAGCGCTGGTGCTCGTTACAGGCTGGGATCTCGATATTGATTGTAATCTGCTTGATGACCTCGATCAGACGGGCAAGTCTTGCTAAACCTCTAAATCCACGGCCTCATAGATCTGTGCCATAGGCACCTCCAACCCAACGCTTTCCAAAGGAATCAAGTCCTCTGCTTGATATGCCGTATACAGCCACAACCGCCCTTCCCCCCGCCGATACACCTCCACGCTGATCTCCGTCCCACTCACCAGCACATATTCCATTAGCGTCGGTAGCGTCCGGTATTCCTTAAACTTGTCCCCCGGTCCAACGCCTCCGTGCCAGGGGACAGAACCTCCACAATCAACTTCGGATAACGCAACGCATCGGTCGCCGTCTGGTCGCGGGGGTCGCAACTCACCACCAAATCTGGATACCGGTAAATCGATGGCGTGACATTCACCTTGGCATCAGCAATATTGATCCGACATCCCTGGGCACGCACCTGGGCGCGTAGCACCGTCAGCATGTTGATGGCAATGTCATTGTGGGGCAATGAGCCGCCCGTCATCGCCAACACATCGCCGTTGACAAATTCGTAGCGCCAGTCCTGACGCGGTTCCCAATCTAAGTAGGTTTCGACCGTCATTTTTTGCGGCTCGGGCGTGGTAACGGGGGTGGCAACCATGGCAAAATTCTGGGCCTGACCTCTCCATTATGGTCAGAGCAGGCATCTCACCTCAGCATTGACCCATCGAAGCAGGGGCCAGGTTATAGAATCAGCATGAATTGCTGGGCCGCCGCAACGGCGATTGTCTTGATCAAAAAGGTATGGGAAACGGCATTGGGCGAATTGCAAACACTCTCGGTGATGGGCTTACCGGTCCATTGGAGCGGTAGCGGCAGCCACTACGCCGACTGGCTGCTGCTGCGACAGCGCCAGGGGCAAGGCAGTCACGTGGTCACCCTCAACGCCGAGATGGCCATGCAAGCCGATCGCACCCCCCCCTAAAACAGATCATTCAGCAAACCGATCTGGTGATTCCCGACGGGGCCGGTATCGTGCTCTACTTTCGCCTCAAGGGCAAAACCATCCAGCGCTGCCCCGGCATTGAGCTGGCCGAAGCGGTCTTAGCTAACCTCACCGCTGAGCAATCGGTATTTTTCTACGGGGCGCGCCGGGAGTGGCCGATGCCGCCGCCCAGCGCTGGCGGGAGCGGAATCCCCACCTCCAGATCGCCGGGGTGCAGCACGGCTACCTTACCCCGGAAGAGCAACCCGCCTTTCAAGAGCGGCTCAAAGCCCTACAGCCCACGGTGATTTTGCTGGCCCTGGGGGTGCCGCGCCAAGAATTTTGGACCGCCGACCACCGTCACCTCTGCCCCAGCGCCGTCTGGATTGGGGTGGGGGGCAGCTTTGATATTTGGGGCGGGGTTAAAGGAGCGGGCTCCGGCCTGGTTTTGCAACAACCATTTGGAATGGCTGTATCGCCTCTACAAAGAGCCCTGGCGCTGGCGACGGATGCTGGCCCTGCCTAAGTTTGCAATTCGGGCCTTGACCTACTCGTAATCGCTGTCGGCGGTAATCCCCATCGGCCTCAAGGGTTCAGGGTATGCTAGGCATAGTCTTGAGCGGGCCATTGAGCGGGCCACCGCCTCAGCTCCATTCCCCGCTATTGCCCAGCCTCTTAAAGATCGATGCCCATACGGCCTCCGGTTCGTTCCGATTCCATGGTTTTTCCACTGCCTTAGGGTTAGTCCTGACCCTATGGGGCGGGAGTTTGGCCGCTGCCCCATCCCTGGCGGCGGTGCCCAGTCCGGTGATGGCTCAGCAGACTGACGCCGGTGAGGTCTCAGGGGAGGCCAGGGCTGAGGGCCAATTGACCGCCCTGATTTTGATGGCGATCGCCTAATCATGCTGGGCACCGCCGTTTACATCATTATTCAGACCAGTCGCGCCTACGACTTTTGGAAGCGATCGGCCAATCGGCTGGCGGCCAGCATCGTCGCCGATGAGCTGAACAAAATGACCGATCTGGAGAGCAAGATTCGAGCCGCCACCCGCGAGCTGAATCTGGTGCTGCAAGATGCAGCGGATCGAAGCAGTGATCTGGAAGATCAGACCGAGCGGTTTAAGGATGAACTGGCGGATAAACGCCATACCCTAAGCCGGTTGACCGACGAGGTGAGCGAGTCGAAGCAGCGTACCCTCAAGGACTGGCAGACCCAGGTAGAAACCCTACAGCACAAGCTGGCCAGCCTCGAAACCGATTTTGCCACCCAGGCAGCAAGCTTTGAGACCCGGTTGCAGGAGCGGGTGTCTGCCCTAGAAGCCACCGGCACGGAGCGCCATCAGCAGCTATTGGAAACGGCCCAGCAGGCGGCAGCTTCCCTACAGCAGCATTTCACCGAGCTGCAAACCCAGACGGACCAGGCCCAGCAGGGCACGATCGCCGCTTTAGACCACTCGGCCACCGACTTTCAGACCCAACTGACGGGATTGACTCAATCCGTCGAGGCCGATCGCGATCGCGCCCTCGCCGCCCTTGCCGCCATGCAAGAGGGCTTTGAACCCCACTTCGAGAATTTGCGGGATAACCTCGAAGCCCAGCTAGAGCAGCATCAACAGCGGGTAATGGACGCCATGGATGAGCGACAGCGGCAGCTCCAAAAGACCCTAGATGATGCCCAGGCCAACACCCTTGGTCATCGGGATTTGGCCCTGCAAACCATTGAGCGGGCCAACCAGGAGATGGAGGCCGGGTATATCCAGGCCAAGGACGACATTCTCACCCGCAAGGCGGCGATTCTGACGGAGCTACAGCAAACCCTGAAGGACTTTCTGGGGCAGTTTGACGGCTACCAGGGGGAAATCGATGCTCGCAAAGTCGCCATCCTGGGGGATTTGCAAAGTCGTGCCGATGACTTTTTGACCCAGTTTGACCAGCTCCAGGGCACCGTCGAGCAGGAGCAAGGGGCGGCGCTGGCGGCGATGCAGCAAAGTGCCGAAATCTGTCAGCAGCAGGTGAGCGATCTGACTGCGGACTTGGATGGGCGTCAGGCTGCGGCCTTAGCGACCCTGCAACAGCAGGCCGATGCGTTCCAGGGACAACTGGCGCAACTGGCCGATGATCTCGACAACCGCAAGACGGTGCTCTGGGAAGCGTTGCAGAGCCGCGCCAGCGACTTTGCCGAAGCGGTGCAGGCCATTCAAGGGGAGGGTCGAGAGCGGGCCGAAACCATTTTGACTAACCTAGGGCGGCTGGAAGGGGAGTTTAGCCGCCAGCTCAATGAAGTGCGAGACGTGGTGTTTAACCGCCGCGATCGCGTATTGGAAAAGCTAGAGGGCTTCGACAGCCGCCTCAGCGATCACCTTACCGAATTGGAAACCGACGCCAGCGATCGCCAAACCCAAGCCAAAGCCAGACTCCAGCAAATCGAGGCGGACTTTACCGACCAGCTCACCCAGCTCCAGCGGGATGCCGCCGCTGGCCGCAACGATGCCCTGGCGGATTTAGAGCAGTTTAAAAATACGGTGCAGGCCCGCCTTCGAGACCTCCAGGCTGAAGCCCAGGGGGAAAAAGAAGCGATCATGCGGCGTCTCGGCGAAGTCGCTCCCCAGTACATTGCCGATTCCTTTGTGACCGATACTGAGCAGCGGCTGCAATCCTTTAATGAGCTGCTGGAACAGCTCCGCCGCAACCGCCCCACCCTCTTCCTCTCGGCCCAGGAATTTGCCGATACGGGCAATACCCTGCTCGGGGAGGGGCGGTATCTGGAGGCGATCGCCCAGTATCAACAGGCCCTAGAGATTCAGCCCCAGAGCAGCGAGATTTGGCTCAACCAAGCCCAGGCCCTGATCGCCCTAGGTCGCAAGGACGAAGCCCTCGCCGCCCTCGATCAAGTGGCCGAACTGTCCCCCGAGCTGACGGCGGTTCACTATCAGCGCGCCCAACTGCTGCGGGAGCTAAAGCGCTACGAGGAGGCCCTAGCTGCCTGCGATCGCTCCTTGCCCTAGAGCCCGAAGATCCCCAGGGTTGGCTGAGCCGGGGCATGATTTTGGGCCGCCTGCGTCAGCGCGAAGACGCCATTTCGGCCTTTGACAAAGCCCTGGCCCTGAAGCCCGATTACCAAGAAGCCTGGGTCAATCGGGGGGTGTCCTTCGGGGTTTTGCAGCAGCATGATGAAGCGTTTGAGTCCTTCAGCAAAGCGGTGGAGTTTCAGGCCAATGATGCGGTGGCCTGGCTCAACCGGGGCTTGGCCGCAGCGGAACTGGGCCGCGATCAAGAAGCGCTGGAATCCTTTGATAAAGCCATCCGCTTTAACCCCAAACTGGTCAAAGCCTGGGATAACCGGGGGGAGGTCTTGCTGCGCCTCGGGCAGGATGCCGAAGCCCTGACCAGTTTTGATCAGGCCCTAGAGATTGAGCCCGACTATGCCAAGGCGATTTATCATAAAGCCGCCTGCTACGCCCTACAGCGCGAGTTTGATCTGGCCCTAGAAAATCTCCAGCAGGCGATTCGACTAGCGCCCAGCTTTCGCTCAGAAGCTCAGACAGAATCGGCTTTTGCCGCCCTGGCCAATGATGATTGGTTCAGAGAATTAGTCGGTCCAGGGGCTTGATTTTTCAGCCTTACAGTCAAAACATTTTTGGACCTGAAAATAAGCCGCTATTTTCCCTGGCCAGTACGTTTAAAAGCCCCTAAGAAACCTATGGTTGTTGAGGGAAGGATTGAGCTTTTCCCGGTTTAGGAACAGTAGGGCAATCACTGAGCCTAGTACTCGGCAGCTTAAATAGCCTGAGCATTGAACAAGGGGCTTAAGCCCCTTGTCTGGGGTTTGTAATGGTTGGGTTAATTCCGCCCTTGAGTACTAGGTCGATTAATAAGCGTGCTATAGTCATGCTAGAGAAAAATCGGTTGGTAACATTTGTTTCTAGTATTAACGGGGTTTCACGTTTTTCCATTGACAGAATTCTCTCCGAAATTTCACTCTACATATCCTTTGACTTTTGGAGAAAATTCATGTCAATTTACGTCGGCAATCTGTCCTACGAAGTTACTGAGGCTGACCTGACCACAGCCTTTGCCGAGTATGGCTCTGTCAAGCGCGTTCAGCTTCCCACCGATCGTGAAACTGGTCGCATGCGCGGCTTTGGTTTTGTGGAAATGGGTGCAGATTCTGAGGAGGCGGCTGCCATTGAAGCCCTGGATGGGGCGGAATGGATGGGTCGCGATCTCAAGGTCAACAAAGCTAAGCCCCGTGAAAATCGCAGTGGCGGTGGCGGCGGTTCATTCGGTGGCGGTCGCAAGAACTGGTAATCGGCCAGCCGCGTCACCGCTAAAGATCGACCTTTGATGTTGAGGTGATTCGCAAATCTGGTTGTAGAGGCCAGATTTGATCCAGAGGGTCCAGGTATCGTTACCTGGACCCTTTGTTCATGAATGGGGTTGATCAATGGGATTAATGCATGGGCTTACGGCAGGCTGACCTTGGCGCGATGGAGTAATCGCTTCCCCTGGGTGTAGCCGCTGTAGCGCACCCGCACGGTTTCGCCGGGAGCAGCGGTGCCCCCCATGAGCTGGTGACGTTGGGGATCATAGGGGACTTCTGCCCCGACGATCGCGATCGCCTCAATCCCCCAATGGGTTAATAACGCTTCGACTGGCTTCACCAACGGAACCAGACGGCTGGCCGGGAGGTCAGGATTTTGCCTGACGGCGTGGGTGACGGTGGGCCATTGCAGCAGCCAGGGTTCCAAAATGCCCAGAGCCTCTTGCTGGAGGGCTTGACGGGCTTGGGCTTGTTGGCTAGTGAGCTGGGCTTGCAAACGCTCATATTCGGCTTCGAGGGTGGCGATGCGATCTCGGGCGGCAGCAGCGGTCCCATCGCCAGCGGCGATCGCGTCGGCATCCCCCGCTAAACACTGCTGCAAAACCGTGATAGAAAGCCCTAAGGCTTGGGCGATCTTACCGACGGTGGCCAGTTGCATCTGGGCGATTTTGCCCTGACGCAGCCGGGTGATGGCACCGATAGAAACCCCAGCCGCCTGGGCCAAAGCGATGAAACTGGGCAAGTGGGCAGCGGTCATCAGGGGGCGGAGGCGATAGTCCCTGGGGACCGGTCTTTGACCCTCGCCGCTGGCGCTATCCATAAAAGAGTCCTCACGGGGGCAATCTCCACCATAAACCGACGGCTTGTCCTAACCGAACTGACAACTGTGAGCCACTCTGTTGGTGCGCCAAAAAGCAAAGCGATCCAGGTGTCTTCAGCAAAGTGGCCAAAGCTAAACCCCGGCCACATCCAAACTCACAGTTCGCCCTACGAAAAACCTCAAGCTCTCCAGTTGGATGGGGTGGATGTCACCTTGTCCAGCAATTTGCAGCATGGCTGTGCCGATCCGGAAATGGTTGGCGCTGCTGTGTAATTTCCTCCCAACTGGGAATGCCCTGGCAAACCCAACCCGATAGCACCTCAAGGTTTGGCAGATCTGATGTTGAAAAATTTGCAGTCTTTTCCATCTTCATTGAGAATAACGACCCTCATCTTGGTTGGGCTGGTCGGGTTAATCACGGGATGCGCCCCCTCGGACTCTTCCCAGCCGTCTCTACCCGCCTCTACTGTGGGCATGACGAACTCCGCTCTGGGCGATCCAGAGCCAACTGGGCCATCGGTAGCTTCAGAACAGTCCGGCAACCCCACCGAACGGCCCAACGTTCAAGGATGTATGGGGGCGGACGCTCAGCCCTGCGAATCGACCTTGCCGCCCCCCGCTACGGCTCCCCCCGATGATGGGTTTGAGCAGGACGATGACCGCTTTATCCAGCAAGATTTTAGTCAAGCTTTATTTGATCAGGTCCAGCAAATCAATCGGGACTGTGGGTTCTATGACCTTGCGTCTGATTGCCATGTCCGCATCTATGCCTTTAGAAATGCCAGCCTCATCACTGCGCTAAATGGCACTGAATCGGTCAAATTTACGCTCACTCTCTATCAGGCCATTTCCCAAGGAGAGGCGTGGAGCTATGTACAAATTTTGAATTACGGTCAAGACTTGCAACTGCTTGACTCTGAACGCCAAGGGGATCAAATCATTTTGCGGGGCTGTCCTTATGATGCCGGGGCAATAGATGCTGCTGCCCTATGCGTCGGTGAATTCTTTCTCCATCGGGATGACACCGTGTTAGGCATCACCCTGACGCATATTAGTCCTTAGGCTCTCATCGCTGTAATGGCCAGGGATCGCGCCGGTGCTTCACAATAGGAAGCATTCTGACAACGGACGGGCCATTGGTGTGAGACTGCCTTTTTAAACGCCCAGACCTAGCGCGGGGGCTGGCGATCGCGCGGGTGCTGCTCTCGGTTTACTACGCCTACATGGTGGAGTATCGAGCCGAACTGATGTTTTGGGTGCTGTCGGGCACCTTCCCGCTGATTTTCATGGGTCTGTGGGCCAAAGCCGCCGAAGGGGGGCAGTTTGCCCTAGATCCCGCCACCTTCATTCGCTATTTCTTGGCGGTGTTTCTGGTGCGCCAGCTCACTGTCGTGTGGGTGGTGTGGGAATTTGAGCGGGAGGTGAACGAGGGCAGGCTCTCGCCCTTTTTGCTGCAACCCCTCGATCCGGTATGGCGACATTTTTTCAGCCATGTCTCCGAGCGCTTGGCCCGACTGCCCTTCATTGGGGCGCTAGTCGGTTTATTTCTCTGGCTCTATCCCCAGGCGGCTGGGCTGCCGTCACCGGGGCAATTATTTTGGGGGCTGGTGGCGACAGCGCTGGCCTTTTGTCTACGGTTTATCATCCAGTACACCTTTGCAATGATGGCCTTTTGGACGGAGCGGGCCAGCGCCATTGAGCAGTTTTGGTACCTGATTTACACCTTTCTCTCGGGCATGATTGCGCCGTTAGCGGTGTTCCCCGAAGCGGTGCAGCGGGTGGTGTTGTGGACGCCGTTTCCTTACTTGATTTACGTGCCTGCAAATATCTTGACTGGTCAACCCACGGACATCGGCCAGGGGCTGCTGGCGATCGTCGGTTGGGGCCTAGTGTTTCTGGCGATTAACCGCTGGCTCTGGCGACGGGGACTGCGGCAGTATTCGGGGATGGGGGCCTAATGCAGCGCTATTGGCGAGTGCTAAAACTGTTTTGGAGTACGGCGATCGCGGCGGAGCTAGAATATCGGCTGAATTTTGCGATCGCGGCGGTGAGCAGTCTGGGGGGGCTGATCGGCAGCCTGTTTGGCCTGTTCTTGTTCTACCGCACCGGCTATGAGTTCCCCGGCTGGAGCTGGGAAGAGGCCCTGGTGGTACTGGGAGTTTTTACCCTGTTGCAGGGGTTCTCAGCCACGGTGCTGGCCCCCAATCTCAACCGGATCGTGCGCCAAGTAGAGCAGGGCACCCTGGATTTCGTGCTGCTCAAACCTATCAGCTCCCAGTTTTGGCTCTCCACCCGCACCTTGTCCCCCTGGGGGCTACCGGACCTGATCTTCGGGCTGATCATGATTGTCTATGCCGGGTCGCGGTTGGGGCTACCGGTCACCGCCTACGGGTTGGGCATCCCCCCCTTGCTCTTGGGGTTTATCAGCCTCTACAGCCTCTGGTTTATGCTCGGGGCCACCAGCATCTGGTTTGTGAAAATCTACAATGTCACGGAGGTGCTACGGGGATTGCTGGAAGCGGGGCGGTTTCCGATCGGGGCCTACCCCGTTGCCTACCGGGTGTTTTTTACCTTTGTGATTCCCGTGGCCTTTTTAACCACCGTCCCAGCCCAGGCGATCCTCAGCCAGGGCCATTGGGGTTGGCTGTTGGGGTCGGCAGGGCTCTCGCTGCTGCTTTTGCAGATCTCCCGCTGGTTTTGGCAATTTGCCCTGCGCTTTTATACCAGTGCCTCTAGCTAGCCTCAGGCATAAGCACCTATCGATTTAATGACAACCTAGCGAGTGGCAGTATCAATGATTTCCATAACTAGAGAATTAATAGCCGGTGGGTCTGCGGGGATGATGTCACCACTTGCGTCATGCCTGTGTTCATTAAAGCCAAGCGGTGGCCTGTGTTTGGCGTTATCGTAGCGGAATATCAGCGCTCCATCTCGCTTTTGGTATTGGTACGCATAGCTGAGGTGTTGAATGTTACCTCGGGCAATTAAAAAGTCACGAATATAAAGTTCACTCGTATCAATAAGAATGACCGCTGCTTTCAAAATAGCTTGAGAGCCAGGGCGAATTTCAGCGGTGAAGTCAATTTGCTCTGCTAAGCCATAGTCATCAAAAATTTGCAAGCCTGACCTAACTTTCTCAATGTATTCATGCAGCATACTCATGTAGCAATCTACAGTATTTCCTTGCCTGGTGAGGTGCAGCCTATGCCCTGACAGCAAGGGTTTCAGGGCTATTTTTATGCCTCGTGAGCTTCAGAAACGCTGTAGGTCAAATTCTCAAGTACGACTAAGTCTTCAGTGAGCTGCTGAAAAAGACTGTACTCTCCTATCCATTCAACATATTCGAGATCTTTACCCTCTAGATCTTCAGCAGTAAATCGCTCAGCAAATTCTGAGGATGATACTTGATACTTATTTTCAAATCGCTTGAGCTGTGCAAGGGCTCGCTCGGCACCTTTTCCGAGCCTAGTAATTTCTTTGTCGATCGCGCTTCGGATTATAGTGGCTGCTTTGGAGGCGTCGGGTGACCTGAGAATGATTTCTGTCATGGGCATTCAACTCCTTGCGGTAGGTTATCTTATGGCTGGCGCTAAACACTCAATCGTTTTTCGATTTCAGCTTTTACGGCATCCGCATCGGCGGGTAGATGTACAGCAGGGTTTGGGTGTTCGCTGTCCACGCTGTGTAGGGTGGATTCGTGGTAGCCGACTTTAAAATCCGTGAACTTCAACCCGTGGGCGGTGCTCACCACCACGGTTTTGTCACTGGACTTGATCACGCCTCGCTGGATCAGTTTGGTCAGCACCGCTAGGGCAACGCCGGTGTGGGGGCAGGTAAACATGCCGGTCAGATCCGCATGGGCGGCGGCGGCAGCCAGTTCATTTTCGGTGGCTTGTTCGACAATCCCGTCCGTCTCAGCGATCGCCTTGATCGCCTTCTCATAGCTCACCGGGTTGCCAATGCGGATGGCGTTGGCCAAGGTGTCCTGGGCAGTGATGCTGACTTTTGCTTTAAAGCCGTTTTTGAAGGATTCATAGAAGGGATTGGCCTGGGATGCTTGGGCCGCCACCAGCCGAGGCATGCGGCTGATCAGCCCCAGATCCATCATGAGTTTGAACCCCTTATAGAGGGCGCTGATGTTGCCCAAATTGCCCACCGGAATGATGATCCAGTCCGGCACCGCCCAATCAAACTGCCGCACAATTTCGATGCCGACGGTCTTTTGGCCCTCGATGCGGAGGCTGTTCATCGAGTTCGCCAGGTAAATCGAATTGTCCTTCGTCACCTCCTGGACAATCTTCATGCAGCCGTCGAAGTCGGTGTCGAGGGCGAGCACATGAGCCCCGTTGGCCACCGGCTGAATCAGTTGGGCGGTGCTGACTTTACCGGCAGGCAAAAAGATCACGGCGGGGATACCCGCATAGGCAGCATAGGCGGCCAGGGCGGCGCTGGTGTCACCAGTGCTGGCGCAGGCCACGGCTTTGACGGTGCTGCCCTGGGCCATCATTTGCTTGACGACGCTGACCAATACGGTCATGCCCAGGTCCTTAAAGCTACCGGTGTGGCTGTTGCCGCAGAGTTTGATCCACAGGTCAGGGACGCCGAGCTGCTGGCCTAGCCGTTCGGCCCAAAACAAGTTGGTGTTGCCCTCAAACATGCTGACGACATTCTCGTCCGCCAGGGAAGGAATCACCCACTCCCGCATCCCCCAGACGCCGCTACCGTAGGGCCATTTTGAGGTGCTGGCCCGTGAGTCAAACAGGGTTTTCCACTCGGCGGCACTGCGCTTTTGGAGCGGTTCACGCTCGTGGTGTACCTCTAACAGGCTGCCACAGGCGGGGCAGGTGTAGATCACGTCAAAGATCGAGTGCTGGGCTGAGCAACCGGCAATACAGCGAAAGTAGGTGGTTGGATGATCGATCGCACTCGCCTGATTATCGATATTTGCCTTGGACTCGATCGCTGACGACATGGGGGAACCTGGTGGTGGGTCAGTTGTTGCGTAATACGTTGAGATTAGATTCATAGCGATCGCTGAGGCAAGGGGCAGTTGTCTATCGCCCTGGCCCCTTTGACCTGCTTAAATTTTGTCACAATCAAACCCGACCGCGCAGGGCTTCGAGTTCCGCTCGGATCGACCCAGGGGCGTAGCCCATCCCACAGGCTTTGGTACTGTCCAGGGAGGTATCCGCCGGGGGCCGGGGGCAGACATTTTCACGGCCAGCCGCCAGCAGGACGTGAGTCCAGCCGTTGGCAGTTCAAAGATTTCTACCATCAGGTGACCGAAGTCATAGCGAGAGATCCGCTCTTTGCCCCCCAGGTGAATGATTCCCTGTACCTGCGGCAACGCCAGGAGCAGGCCCTGGGCGGCGGTTTTGGGATAGCGCTTCAGCATTTCCACCTCGGCTAGAGCTTTCTGTTCTCCATACAGACTCACGGGGGAAACCGGATCGGCTTCTCGGTAGGGCGGGGTCAAGCCGTCAAAGACCTGGGCGCTGGAGGCGAAGGCACAGGGAATATCGGCCTCGGCACAAAGGTCGGCAATATGGCAGGGCACCTGCACGTTGATCTGGTGGGAGGTTTCGGGGTTGTCTTGGCAGCGGTTGAGGTTGGCTTCGGCGGCCAGATGCACAACGGCGTCGGGCTGGATGCGGTGAAACAGGGTTTGGAGGTCTGGGGGGTGGGTCAGGTCGGCTTTGAAGAAAGTGCCGGGACTCTGGCAAAGCGATAGGCAGCAGGACTTTTGGCGGTCACTTGCGGCGGATCGTAAGGCGAATATTCGGATTACATTGGGACGGCGCTACTGGGGGAAATTTCGATTTGCCCCCAGCCCCCCAGCTTCGCGCGTCCTACGGCCTACGACCAAGACGAACTGCGGTCCTGGACCTGGCAGAAGG
>JAAUQE010000314.1 GCA_012032425.1 Leptolyngbya sp. RL_3_1
AGCATAAAATAGCCATTTATCACCCCCACCAACGCTTTGGCTCGCTTGCGAACCCCGACCTTTTTGATTTGCACCGGTTGATTTGTGCCGAGGGTAACGCCCCGACGGGCGGGCAGGACGGGCCGCTGATTCATCAAAGTCATATCCGCCTGGGTGAGCATCGTCGCCAAGGCGATTTTTAGCTCGTACTGGGCCAAAGCATAGCCCACACAGCGGCGCACCCCACCGCCAAAGGGCAGAAATTCGTAGGGCGAAAACTGCCGCTCTAGAAATCGCTCAGGCCGGAATTGCCGGGGTTCGGGGTATAGCTCTTCCCGCTGGTGAATCAAATAAATGCAGCCCATGACCAACATACCGGGCTCTAACTGATAGCCGCAGAGTTCGAGGGGCACTTGGACCTCGCGGGGAAAGGTGAGCATGGCTACCGGATTGATCCGCAGGGTTTCATTGCAGACGGCGTTGAGATAAGGCAACTGCAAGACCTGGGAGAGATCAGCAGGGTCGGAGAGGGCATCCAGTTCCGCCAGCAGGGTTTGCTTCACCTCGGGTAAAGCATGTACCCAGTACATCGCCCAGGTCAGGGCTGTAGCGGTGGTTTCATGGCCTGCCACCAGCAAAGTCATCAACTCATCGCGCAAGTCTTGATCGCTGAGGCCGTTGCCCGCCTCATCTTTGGCAGCCAGCAGCAGAGAAAGAATATCGATGCGACTGGGATCGGGATTGGCCCGCCGCGCTCGAATTTCGGCAAACAGCAGCGCATCGGTCTCTTCGGCCAGCCGCTGAATCTGCGCCCCCGGACTCCAGGCTCCGAAGTCCTTTTGCAGCCAGGGCATGAAAATAATCATTGAGGCCAAGGGGGTATCGGTCATTTCCATCCGCAGGCTCAGCAGCCGCTCTAGCTGCTCGTACCGCTCCCCTTGATGGAGGCCAAAAACTGCCTGCAAAATCACCCGCATGGTGATCTTCTGCATCGTGCTGCGAATATTACGCTGCTCGTCCACGGGCCATTGGGCGATCGCATCTTCAGTAATTTGCTGAATAATCTGGCCGTAGGCTTTCAGCCGCTCCCCATGGAATGGGGGCATCACCAGTTGCCGCCGCTGGCGATGCTGCTGACCGCTGAGCAAAATCAAGTTTTGCCGCCCGATCAGCGGCTCCAAGATCGCGTTCAAATCCCCTGGGGCGGTAAATTCTTTACCGGTGTCGTGGGTGAGCAGGTACTGTACCGCCTTCGGCTCATTCACAAACACAAAGGGACTATTGCCGCTCCAAGCTACCGACGCTTGGAAGATATCGCCATATCGCTTGAACTGGGTTTGCATATAGCCCACCGGATCGAGAATCCATTGACCGGTTTGCCAAAACTTCGGCTGGGTAACCATCGGTGCAGTAGGCATGGGAAGGCGTCCTTTTCCCTAGGGCATATGGGTTGGAGGCAAGGCCAAGGTGGCTCAGTCGTGGGGACAGGCTACACTGCTGAGGGTGATTATTTCCTGACGTTGGCCTTCCCCTAGTATGAACTTTCTGTCTCAATTGCTGCCCAATCGCACCCAACCCCCAGAGCGGCGGCGACCGCGACGGGTACGGGGGGTCGAGCTCAAAACCGAGACGGAAATTGCCACCATGCGGCAGGCGGGGCAAATCGTTGCCACTGTGTTGAAGGAAATCGCAGAATACGCGCAGCCCGGTCAATCCACGGCGGATCTGGATGCCTATGCCGAGGCCCGCATCCGCGAACTGGGGGCAACCCCCAGCTTTAAGGGCTACCACGGCTTTCCCGCCAGCATTTGTGCCTGCCTGAATGATGAGGTGGTCCACGGCATTCCCCGGCGGCGGCAGATGATTCGCAAAGGGGATTTGCTGAAGGTGGATACGGGGGCCTACTACAACGGCTTCCATGGGGACTCTTGCATCACCATTGCCGTGGGACCGGTGTCTGATATCGCCCAGCAGTTGATGGAGACGGCGGAAAAGGCCCTCTATGCTGGAATTGCACAGGTGAAAGCAGGAAATACCTTGCTGGATATCGCTGGGGCGATCGAAGACTGTGCCCATAGCGAGGGCTACAGCATTGTCGAAAACTATACGGGTCACGGGGTGGGCCGCAATCTGCACGAACCGCCCTCGGTGTTTAACTTTCGCACTAAGCAGTTGCCCAATGTGAAACTGCTGGCGGGCATGACCTTGGCGATCGAGCCCATCTTGAATGCCGGGTCGAAACATACCCGTACCCTCAGCGATCGCTGGACCGTCGTCACCGTAGACCGCTCCCTATCCGCCCAGTTTGAGCACACCGTACTGGTCACCGAGACGGGTTACGAAATCTTGAGCGATCGCCGCCCCCTGTAGTCCGCACTACAATTTCTCGCCTTAAACCACCCCATGATTCCTAGCATTCGGGTCTGCCGTACGGTTTGGCGGCGGGTGCAGGGAGCTTGGCCCAGTGCGAATTCTTTTGGTCGAAGACGATAGCCACTTAGCCACATCATTGTCAGAGGCCCTGGTGGCTCAGCGATACACCGTAGACGTGGTGTATGACGGCGAAATGGCCTGGCAGCAGTTAGCGCTATTGCCCTACGACCTCACCCTAATGGACGTCACCCTGCCCCAATTGGACGGGTTGGCCCTGTGCCAGCGGATGCGCTCCCACGGGGTCACCTCACCCGTACTAATGCTGACCGCCCGCGATACCAGTCGCGACAAGGTAGCGGGGTTAGATGCGGGGGCCGATGCCTACATGGTGAAGCCCTTTGACTTAGCGGAACTGATTGCCCAAATTCGAGCCTTACTGCGGCGGGGACAGACGGGGGCCAGCACCACCCTGACCTGGGGAGCACTGCGGCTGAACCCCAACACCTATGAGGTCAGTTACCAAGACAATCCGATCCGGCTAACGCCGAAGGAATTTGCCCTGCTGGAGTTGCTGATGCGTCACGGACGGCGGGTCCTGAGTCGGTACTTTATTTTGGAATCCCTCTGGCATCTGGAGGATCCGCCGGGGGAGGAGACGGTAAAGGCCCACCTCAAGGCGTTGCGGCAGAAACTCCACAAGGCGGGAGCGTCGCGGAGTTTTATCGAGACGGTACATGGGTTGGGCTATCGGTTGGAGCCAGTGGATTAGGGGGGCTCACTGGAATTGCGTCATGGGGATGTGAATCTCAAAACAGATGAGAACGTAACCCATGAAACCCATGACTAGCCGCCCCAAAAGCCTACTGAAAGGCATCTTGACCCCAGGATGCCTCAGTGTTTTGCCCCTCTTCGTCTTTGGGCTCAGCAGCCCGAATTCGGTTGCTCAGATCCAGACCAATGGATTTACAAGCTTTGCAGACTGGTGTGAACATCAAGAGCAACTGGATGTGGATGCTCGGTATACGGTTGAAGTATTGCTCAATCATTACGCCGAACCGAGGACGTGCGATCGCGCTCGACGCAATCCTCAGCGAGCTGACTGCTCTGGACATGCAATGGGGGATTGATGATTTAGCGCCCTTATCATCCCTGGTCAATTTGACTGATCTCCGGTTACACGGCCAACAAATTTCAGACATAACGCCCCTCGCAGCATTGACTGATTTAGAGCGTCTTGATCTGAGCTACAACCAGATTTCTGATTTAACCCCCCTATCGAATTTGGCTTCGTTAGAAGTTCTAGAGCTTGAAGACAATCAAATCACCGATATCCAACCCCTCTCGCAGCTCACCCGTTTAAGAACATTGGGTTTGGCCAACAATCAGATCGTGGACATTACCCCGCTGTCAACCTTGGTTAATCTAGAGATCCTGATCCTCGGCCTCAACCAAATCATCGATATCCAGCCCTTAGCTGAACTCACCCAATTACAGCACCTAAATCTAGGCGGAAATCAAGTTGTAGATATCCAGCCCCTAGCGCCCCTCGTGAGAGGGTGTTTGAAAAGTCGGAGTTGCAGTAACAAAAGCTCTCAGGGTGTATGTTGCGACAAGTAAAACCCGCAACCCCCTGAGAGCAATGGCAACATCCTACCCAGATAACCTGACCCGCGAACAG
>JAAUQE010000315.1 GCA_012032425.1 Leptolyngbya sp. RL_3_1
GGTCCCAAAGAAATGTGATCTAGGCTGAGGGGGTGATTGGGTTTGCCTGGATACTTGTAGTCTGGCCCAGCCTACGGCAGCTACGCTAGGGCAAGCAGGCGAGTTTAGAGACGCGATCGCGCACCATTGCAGCGGAAGGAGGTCACCGTGTATCCAAGGGGTAGCAATAACGTTCAGCTCAACTTCTCAGGTCTTGGGTGCTGGCTGACCCTGTTCGGGATGATTTGGCTGCTGGGGGCCGTGGGTCTCGGCTGGCTGGTCAAATCCATTGCTGTGTTGACGGGGCTGGTGATTATTGCCCCGGTGATTGGGTTTTTGGGATTTCGCTGGTGGCTGGGCCGTAACTTAGTCGAAGGAGCCTGCCCCGTTTGCCAAAACCCCATGACCGGCCTGAACAACCTCCAGACCCAGTGTTTAAACTGCGGCACCCCCCTGCAAGGGACCCGCGACGGGTTCAAGCGCGCCACCCAGGCCGGCACGGTCGAGGTCAGCGCCGTAGAAATTGACGAGGATGGAGCCAGTAAAACCGTCACGGTGGAAGTGTTGCCCCCCCTAGACGACCCGAATTAAGCCTTTACTCCCGCGCTGACCAAGCCCCATCCAGCAGCATCCACAGCCCCGCCAACAAAATCACGCCCGCGATCGTGCCAGCACCATATCCATCCGGGTCAGATTTTCCATTGTCTTCCTCTCATCGTGATTGACATCCCCTGGGGCGGGTGAGCCCTTACCGGCGGGTAGCAATCAGGAATTGCCGCCCATACATCCGTTCAAACCTGAATCCGCTCAAACCACCTGCCGATAAGGCCCATGGGTGTAGTACTTGGGTTTACTGTCTAAACGCACATGGAGCCAGTAAACCCCCAGCCCCGAGGTGCTGACCCACAGCGGCTCAGCCCGCCGCTCCCCCAACACCGTTTGGATGCTTTGTCCGACCCGCTGCCACAGGGCATTAATTTGAGGCTTCGGCCCTTGCCTTAAAAAGGTGCCGATGTGGCCATAGGTTGCCATGGAGCCATTGCAACAGGGCACCACCAACTGGGCATCTCCCTGCAAATTGGGGAAGGTGGTGACCGTATTGGTGCCCTGACCGGGGGCAATATAGCGACCAAAGGCCTGGGGATCGGCCTGGATTTGGGCCAGGGCGGGCGCATCCACCACCACGCATTCCCAAGGTTGCTCTAGGGTCTGGGCGGTGATCGGTGGGGTTTCCCAAAAGAAGGCAGCATAGGGGCAACTGGCGAGGGCCGTGGTCAGCAGCGTCCGAAATTCGCTGTTGCTTTGCAGGAGGCGATCGCCTCCTGCCAGGTCACCCAGTCCATTACCGCGCCATCCACCGTCTCGATCTGAATCCGCAGCGTTTTGGCCGCCAACAGTTGACCGTAGGCCCGAAAGTGCCCCTGGGGCGAGGTGGCGAGTCGCGTTGGCTCAGCAGCCATGATCTGCTCTGGCTCCAGGGTGAAACACACTGGCAACCAGGGTTGCGGCCCCCATCCCTAACCCTTCCCCCAATTCTGAGGGAAGGGGACCAGCGGTTTCTGCTCCCCTCTCCCAAGGTTGGGAGAGGGGCTGGGGGAGAGGGCCAATGCCAGATAGGCTAGCAGAATAGAATTTGGTGAGCATAATCACCTACACATTGAACCGGAAGAGCATCACGTCCCCTTCCTTGACCACATACTCTTTGCCCTCACTGCGGAGCAGCCCTTTTTCCTTGGCTGCCCCCATGGAGCCCACCGAGACCAAATCCCCATAGCCAATGGTTTCGGCTCGAATAAAGCCCCGCTCAAAGTCGGTGTGGATCACCCCTGCGGCTTGGGGGGCCACCATCCCCGCCTTGATCGTCCAGGCGCGGGTTTCCTTGGGGCCGGTGGTGAAGTAGGTGCGCAGCCCCAGCAGGTCGTAGGTGGCGCGAATCAGCGATCGCAGCCCCCCTTCCTCGACGCCGAGGGATTCCAAAAAGTCGGCTCGGTCTTCCGCAGGCAACTCAACCAGTTCCGCTTCGACTTGGGCAGAGACGATCACCACCTGGGCGGCTTCGGTAGCGGCGATGCCGCGCACTTTTTCCACCCATTCATTGCCGCTGGCGAGGTGATCTTCGCTGACATTGGCGGCATAGATCACCGGTTTGCGGGTGAGCAGCCCCAGGGGTTTGATAATCAGGTCTTCTTCGGGGGTGAGATCTACCTGGCGAGCGGTTTGGCCCGCGTTGAGCACGGGCAAGAGTTTTTCGATGATCGCCACCTCTGCCTGGGCCTCTTTGCTGGTGCGGGCCTGTTTGCGCACCCGCTCTAGGCGCTTTTCCAGTTGAGAGAGATCCGCTAGGGCCAGCTCTAGGTTGATAATTTCTGCATCCCGTGCCGGGTCAATCGACCCCGCCACATGGATGATGTCGTCATCTTCAAAACAGCGCACCACATGGACAATGGCATCGACTTCGCGGATATTGGCCAAGAACTGGTTGCCCAACCCTTCCCCTTGGCTGGCCCCTTTCACCAAACCGGCAATGTCTACAAACTCGACGCGGGCCGGGACAATCTCTGCCGAGTCAGAAATTTGGGCCAGTTCCCCGAGGCGATCGTCGGGCACTGCCACGATGCCGACATTGGGCTCGATCGTGCAAAAGGGAAAGTTAGCCGCTTGGGCCTTGGCGTTGGCGACGACAGCATTGAATAACGTAGATTTTCCGACGTTGGGCAGGCCAACAATTCCGGCTCTGAGCATGGCGATCGCATCTGTGAGGTCAAACCTTTTACAGCATAGGAGAGTGATGGGGCAAACGGTAGTCGGGATCCGGTGCTATCCTTTGGTGTCGATGGGCGACTGATAGGACATTTAAGGCCATGGGTAAGGTGCGTTTGCTGATCTCACTGCTGATGCTGACGGCTGGACTGACTGGCTGTGGCGGGTTGCGACAATTCATGGGGTTTGAGGACGGTGACCCCCAGGTGGAAAACGGCGATCGCATGGGCACCCAAGTGCTGAACACGACCGATAACATTACGACCCTCAGCAACGCCACCGCCGGGATTGAGGTCACCCTACCTTCCAGTTGGCAATCAGATAATCGCCTGCATCCCTCTGCCGAATTGCAGGCATCCGATCCAGAAAACCGGCTGTATCTGGTGGTGGTGGCCGAAGAAGAAGCCGCCCTGAATCGCTTTGGCATTAAGGAAAATGCCGAGACCTATCGGGCGCTGCTGATCGGTAAGCTCAACCGCCTCGACAGCCAAACCGCCACCGATGTCGCCTTCGTTGGGGAAGACTTTGCCACCCAGTATGAAATTCGGGGGCTGCTAGCGCCAGAATCCCCGGTGGTGTATCTACACACCACGGTGTTGACGGAGAACCGCTACTACCAAGTAGTGGGCTGGACGACCCCGGACCAATATCAGTTTTACAAAACCGAGCTACAGACGATTACGGAAAGCTTCCGTGAAACCCTGGAATAGAGCCGCCTACATTTTGGCGTTGGGCGAGTCGCTGGGGTGTGGGCGGAGCCTGCCCGCAGGGCTTAGGGGTGATGGCTACTGGCGAGGAACGGCGTCTAGGCCCGCCAGCACCTGATCTACGGTTGCGGTCCAGCCAATAATGCCGCCCTGGGCGCGGATCATTTCGAGGGTGGCTTGTTTGAAGTCAGGAAAATAGCTTTCGGTGGCATCTTCGACCAGCAGGCATTCGTAGCCGCGATCGTTGGCTTCCCGCATGGTGGTCTGCACACAGACTTCGGTGGTGACGCCGGTAAACAGGAGGTGGGTGATCTGGTGCGATCGCAGCAATTCATCCAGCCCCGTGTTGTAAAACGCCCCCTTACCCGGTTTGGTAATCACCCACTCGTTGGGTTTCGGGGCCAGTTCGGGAATGATTCCGTTGCCCGGTTCCCCAATCACGAGAATGCGTCCCATCGGGCCGGGGTCACCAATCTTGAGGCCGCTGCCCCCCCGCTCCCGTTTGGAGGGCGGGCAGTCAGACAGGTCAGCGCAGTGGCCTTCTTGGGTTTG
>JAAUQE010000112.1 GCA_012032425.1 Leptolyngbya sp. RL_3_1
AAAAAAAGAAAGGGGAGATCAACACGAGGGCCGCTAGGGGCGTTTTAGCCCGAGTGATGGAATGGGTCATTAAGGTAAAGCCGGGAAAGTGAAGCCGGGTTGGGAAGGAGTCGGGCTTCCTTATCTTAAGAAATGTTCCATGACTTAAGAAATGTATTGTTGAGGCTGGCAATCAGGCTAACGGTTGGGCTGGCGTTCAAGGTTTGCAATGCAACGTAATATAAGTCTAAGTTAAGAGGCGCTGCCCATTGAAGCAGCCCTGCCCTCCCTCATTGCCGTCCCGCCTATGCTCACCGAGCTACTGCCCTTTGCTATCCCCTTTAACTCCGCCGCTATTGCGGGGACGGCCCTCTGGGGTCTGGCGCTTTACCTGGCCTTTTCACCCCTGGGTGATTGGGTGACAGCGCAATTGAATCGGTGGTTTAACTTTGCTGAGCGATCGCTTTACTTTTCGGAGCAGGCGTTTGAGCGCGATCGCCAGGGCCGAGAATCCCAAAATGCCTTTCTGGCGTCGCTCCTTAGCCCCCTCCCTTTTGTGGGGGCGGGCGTTCTCTTGCAGTATGGTGTGCAGCTCGGTTTAGGTCAGAGCTGGTCGCTGAGCTTAGCGATGATTGCCGTTATGGGCAGTGGCATTTATGAGCTGGGTCGCCGCGATAGCCAAAGTTCAGACTTGTCTTAGCCCGTGATGGTTAAGTACTCTGCGCCCTTGCATACTAGGCTGCGGGTGAAAATCGCTTGAATACCACGGTGGTATTGTGGCCGCCAAAGCCAAACGCGTTGGATAAGGCGATGGTGACCTCAGCAGAACTCGGTTTACCGATGGTGTAATCGAGGTCACAGGCGGGGTCTAGGGATTCCACATTGATCGTGGGCGGAATCATGCTGTACTCGATCGCCAGCACGGTGGCGATCGCTTCAATCGCCCCCGCCGCCCCCAGTAAGTGACCCGTCATACTCTTAGTGGCTGAAAGCTTGAGCTGAGCGGCATGATCGCCAAACACTTTTTTGATGGCACCGGTTTCGGCAATATCTCCCAATGACGTGGAGGTGGCGTGCATGTTGATGGTATCCACCGCTTCGGGGGTGATATTGGCATCCTGAAAGGCCCGCTCCAACGCCAGTATCACCCCCGCCCCAGAGGGATCAGGGGCGGCAAAATGATGGGCATCGGCAGAGGCCCCAAACCCCAAGACCTCCGCGTAGATTTTTGCCCCCCGCTGTTGGGCATGGCTGAGGGTTTCTAGAACCAGGGCACCGGCCCCTTCTCCGACAACAAAGCCATCGCGGTTGACGTCAAAAGGGCGACTGGCGGTCGTTGGATCGTCATTGCGGGTAGACAAGGCCCGCATCGCCGCAAATCCACCGACCCCCAGGGGCGTAATCGGGGCTTCGCTACCCCCACAGACGATCACGTCAGCATGGCCGTGGCGTAGCAGCAGTACCGCATCCCGAATCGCGTCATTCCCTGTGGTGCAGGCCGAAACCACGCCGTGATTGGGGCCTTTGAAACCATATTCCATGGCAATCATGCCAGCGGCCATATTGCCGATCATCATCGGAATCATGAAAGGGGAGAGGGAACCAGCCCCCTTGGTGGCCAGCACTTGGGCTTGTTTTTCGAGCACCTGTAGCCCGCCGATACCCGAGCCAAACACCACGCCCATGCGATTCCGTTCCGATTGCGATCGTTCCGCAGGCTGTAATTGGGCATCCTCAACCGCCTGTTGGGTGGCGGCAAGGGCATATTGGCAAAAGGGATCGAGGCGACTGGCCTGCTTCCGGTCCATATAGTTTTTAGGATCGAAGCCTTTGAGCTCGCAGGCAAAATGGGTCCTAAAGGGGCTGGCATCAAAGTGAGTAATGGGGGCGGCACCGCTCGTGCCCTGCATCATGGCTTTCCAAAAGGCATCTACCGAGAGGCCAATTGGGGTTACGGCCCCCATTCCTGTCACCACAATGCGTTCGTTCATAGGACTGTTTCGAGAAGACGGTAACGGCGGTGCTGAAGACATCGCCAAGGGCACCACCATATAATACCGACTCGCCAGACGCTTTTAAGAGCCGCGCCTCAAGGCTGTAACCGGCGCTATGCTACGGACCCTTAAGACGACGGGACCTGTTGAGAGACTATTCGGAGGGCTGGGGGGCTGGGGAGTTGGGGGGCTGGCGTTCACGTTACCCGGCTGGAGCGTTGCCTTTTGAACTTTGCCTTTTGAAGTCCAGCGGTATCCGTACCGGTGCTGCCACCAGTGCCGCTCAAGAGCGCTCTTACAGCTTGGCGCGAATGGTGAAGGTATAATCCCCACCCGGTTCCAATTGATAGTCGAATCGCTCTAAAAAGCGGCCTAACGGCTCGCGAATCAAGGCTCGCCCTAGGGAGGGTTCGATCATCAATTGGCCTTGGGGAAATTGCCACTGAAACTGCCAGGTGTAGGTGTTGGCGCAGACCTCCCCTTCTAATCGGCCCTGCTGCCAGGACTGATGGGTAATGCGCACATGGGCAGTGGTTTCAGGCAAGGAGCGGCGTTGGGTCACAGGAATAGCAGGCAGAAATAGCAGATCAGATCACCAAAACAACAGCCCGTTGACGACTTTAGGGCGCTGGCAACAGCATCACGTTGACCATAGTTACCATAGCGACCTCAGCCAGGATGGTCTACCTAGATCTTGATGGAATGTCCACCGTCAATTTCCTGCCAACTAAGACCGTGGGCATCGGGTTGTCTAGCCAAGGGGAAGAAAAAGACGGTAGCCTAGGGAGATACGAAATTCTCTAGGCTTGCTGAGAACCGCTGCCAAATGGGCTAAAGGTTGCAGTTAGGGATATCCGATCCGTTGACGCATTTAACTCCACTGGAAACGCGCGTGCCCAAGGTTGGCATCATCTTTAACGACGTGAAGCCGGTTGCCTGTCAAGTGGCTGAACACTGGCAAAGCAAGCTGGAGACTCGGGGCTATCAGGTCGTGCCAGTGACGGGGGAGGGCGGTTTGTTGGGCTATTCAATGCCCGATCGCCCCCTTTGCCATACCCGCATGGAAAACCTGGTTCCCCCTGGGTTTGACGACCAGATGGATTTTGCCATCGTCTTAGGCGGCGATGGCACGGTGCTGTCTGCTTTTCGGCAAGTAGCGCCGGTGGGGGTCCCGCTGCTAACGGTCAATACCGGTCATATGGGGTTTTTGACCGAAACTTACTTAAATCAACTGCCTGAAGCCATGGAAGCGGTTCTGCAAGGCCAGTACCGCATTGAAGAGCGGGCCATGCTGGCGGTGCGGCTCTTTCATGAGGACCAATTGATTTGGGAAGCCCTCTGCCTGAATGAAATGGTGATTCACCGGGAGCCCTTGACCAGTATGTGCCACTTTGAGGTGGCTATTGGACACCATTCACCGGTCGATATTGCGGCAGATGGGGTGATTATTTCCACACCGACGGGGTCAACGGCCTATTCCCTCTCTGCCGGTGGGCCGGTGCTCACCCCAGGGGTACCCGTCACCCAGTTGATTCCCATCTGTCCCCATTCTCTGGCCTCTCGGGGGCTGGTTTTCCCGGACAGCGAGCCCGTCACCATTACCTCTGCCAATCCTGACCCGCTGGTGATTGTGGTGGATGGCAATGCCGGTTGCTATGTCTTACCGGGCGACCGGGTGGAAACCCAGCGATCGCCCTACCCTGCCCGCTTCTTGCGTTTGCAAGACCCAGAGTTTTTCAAGGTCTTGCGAGAAAAGCTGGGCTGGGGCTTACCCCATATTGCTAAACCCACCTCCGTAGAGCTGCCTTAGCGGCTTAGACATGAGCTATCGGCATTGGCGAGCTTCCTCTGAGGAAGGCAGCGGGGCACTATAATGCGGCAGTTACGGAAATGCGGCAGTTGCAAATTTTAGGCCACTGTCTTGGGCCATACGTTTTCCAAACCCCGGTCTCACTATGGATAGCAGTACGCTACCGGCTCAACCCCAGGTTTTGTTGATTATGACCAGTGCAGACCTATCGGGGCGCATGGGCCGCGACCTGCTGGAAGCGGGCTACGAGGTGGTAACGGCCACAAACAGCGACGCTGGCTTAGAGCAAGCGCGCCGCCTCAAGCCTGCCCTGATTGTGGTGGATCGCCTGCTGGGCAGCGACTCGGGTCTGGCCGTTTGCAACGCTTGAGATCGGCAGGTCTCTTTAACCCGATTTTGCTCTGCATGGCTCGCGATACCCTTGAAGATCGGATTGCTTGCCTCGAATCGGGGGCGGATGACTATTGCCTCAAACCTTATCGGGCCGAATCCTTCTTAAATATTGTGCAAACCTACCTCAAGCCTGGGGAGGTGGTGGCTGAGCAATTGCGGTTTGGGGAACTGACCCTAGATCTAGAAACCGGACGGCGATGCGCAACCATCGCATCATTGACCTGACCATGAAAGAGTTTGAGCTGCTGCGCTACCTCATGGAGCACCCTCGGGAAGTGCTTACCCGCGAACAGATCTTGGAGAACGTCTGGGGTTACGACTTTATGGGAGAATCCAACGTCATTGAAGTTTATGTGCGCTACCTGCGGCTCAAGATTGATAGCGATCATGACAAACGCCTGATTCAAACGGTTCGAGGCGTGGGCTACGTACTTAGGGAAAGCTAACGAAGAGGACATGGGATGGTGCAGCGAACACAACCCCGGCATCGCGCCTTTGGGCGATCGCGGTTAACCCGTTTAGGGTCTGCCCGTCACGTAGTCCCCTGGATTCTCGGCAGTTGCTGGGCAGGGCTCTGGCTGGCTAGTGCCGGTTGTTCACCGCCTCCCGTGTCATCGGAGCCGATTGGCGAAGCGTCCTCCCCGCAAGCGGTTCCTTCGGAGTTGTTAGAAGCTGAGCCGATTGAAAGCCCAGTGACGCCAGGACAAATTTTACCCGTGTCTGCAGAAGTCGAACTAGAGAGCGGGCAAGTGATCGCCCTAGAAGTTGCCGAAACGCCCCAGCAGCAGGCCCTAGGGCTGATGTATCGCACCAGTCTGCCCGACGACAGGGGGATGCTCTTTCCGTTTGATCCGCCCCGGCCCGTTAGTTTTTGGATGCGTAACGTTGAGATCCATCTGGATATGATTTTTGTCCGTGACGGGACTGTCGTCGCGATCGCGGCTAATGTGCCCCCTTGTACCAGCAACCCTTGCCCCACCTATGGTCCGGCAGGAGTCGCAGTGGATGGCGTGATTGAACTGCGGGGGGAACGGGCCGCTGAATTAGGCATTACCGTAGGCAGTGCGCTCACGATTCGGCCCCTAGCGTCTGAGGAAACAGCGCCTGAAGAGATTGCGCCTGAGGCAACGGAGGATGAGTAGCCTCACCCGTCGCCTCTATTCAGGGCTATTCAAAGCGCTTCTTTAGTCATCGAGCTGGGCGAACCCATAGCGGGCGATCGCCAGACTCAGGCGGGCTTTCTCCAAATCCGACAGAGCCTCCCAATCGGCATCGGCGCGGATGGATCGGAGGGTGGCCTCAACCACGTCACCGTGACCGTCACGCATGGCCAGGGCCATGGGGCGGGCAATCACCCGGAGATCGCCAGCATCCCAACCCGTCAGGGTCTCGTCAACCGCAGCCACCAATTGGTCCAAAAGCGGGCGGCCATTGTCGGCGATCGCCTGCACCCGTTCAGCAATTTGACTCAGCAGTTCAACCGGCATCCGGGACGCAAATTCGGCTTGCAAACGCAGGGCCAAGGAGGGCGCAGCGGGCCAGAGTTGAGCCGCTGCTGCCCATAGCTTCTGGGCGTTGCTAGCCAGGGCCTCCTGGGAAAAATCTGCGGCTTCCCATGTGGCTTCCAGGGCCGTCAACGGACTGGCATTGTCGGGATCCTGAGGATTCCAATCATGCTGAGCCTCGGCGTCTAGAACGCTGTGGAGCAGATCGAGCTCGGCACGGGCCTGAGCAGCCTGGGCAGAGGAAGCATGGGAAGACACGGGATGGGAAGGGAAATTAGACATCGCTTTAGCTGAATGGAGGATGCACTGATGGATCGATTGGGAGTGGAGGTCTGAACCCGCAAGATCGAACGGTGTTGGGGAGATCTACAAAGACCGCCCAATCGGTTCCGCATGGCAGCGAAAATTTTCCTTGGGGATACGGTGGGGAGACGGCGGCGGGTATTTAACGCTATCAGCAATGATAGTTTGACTGAAGGGCGAGTGCCCGGATGTCGCTGGGGCCACTTTGCTGAAAATTAGTCCATTACCTAATGCAGCAGCAAAGCAGCAGCCTAGTACTCGACGGCATAAATAGCCTTAGCCTTGAACAAGGGGCTTAAGCCCCTTGCCTTGGATTTGTAATGGTTGGGTTAATTCCGCCCTTGAGTACTAGTTCAAACTGGACGGGCGACTGTTATGGCCCCCTGTGAACGGTTGGAGTCGATCACCCATGCATGTTTTCAGTCATCGATCTCAGGCAGCGGCCCTAGGGCTGGGGTTGGCCTTGGTGGGATGCAATTCCTTGGGGACGGGCGATTTTAACGCCGTCATCACCGAGACCTACGAAGCCACCGCCATGACCACCTACACCTGGCAAGCGGAATACCGACCTCAGGGCGTCACCCCAGATCGCCCCCGCGAGGGTCGGATCGAAACCTTTGGCTCGTCTTATCGGGTGAATATCAATGGGCAACCGGTGGCCGAAACCTTTGGCAGTGCCGACGAAAAAGGGCTGTGGTGGCCCGATTTACCCCCTAAGCCAACGGTGAATGATTTGGAGGCTCGACAACAGCAGCGGGAGGTCTTTGAAGCCCCTCAAATCAGTAAATCGGTGCAGTACACCCTCACCTTTGAGCAAGACGGAGAACAGGTGACCGTACGGACGGAGTACCCGGTGTATCGCGAGGCGGTACGGGGCCATGAAGCGGGGCGACCCCTGCAACTGAGTTTGGGGCGAGAAGACGCTTACGTGCGCAGCGCCAAGATGCAGTAGGTGAGAGAAAAAGGGGCATTCTACGGGAACGTTTGCATCCACAGCCTATTGACGGTGGCATCACGGTGGCATTCAAGCAACGAACCCTTTCCCTGTCTATCAAAACTTATGGTGAAGCAATTTCTGGGCTTAAGCTTAATCGCGCTGTTGGCTGCTTGTGGTGGCGGCGCGCCTGAATCGAGCGCGCCAGCCCCTCCACGCCTGACACGCGCAGTTGCGCCTCCGCAGCGTCCGATCAGGCTCCAACGACTTTGCCCCCAGGCACCTATTGCTACACCATTGCCGATGCCAACCAAACTGGGGCGATGCGGCTGACCCTTGACGAGACCGCCCAGGTGCTCGGCGATAGCAGCATCGCGATTCACAATGCCGAGGCCGATTACTACTCGTCTTATACCCAGACCATTGTGGGTCAACTGAGCGGCAATACTGCCGAGGTTGATGTCACCACTTGGATCGAGGGCGATCGCCAAACCGGCTCCGAAACCTGGACCGTGACGGCTGAGACCCTAATGTTGCCCAACGACACTTTAGCTGCCGCTGACTGTAGCGACAGCGCCGTTGTCAGTCAATTTGTTGATGAAGGCGCTCTGGAGGCCGATGCCGTTCTAGACAGCGTTGCTGACCAAACCGGTGAGCGGGTCCAGTTTGCCCCAGGGACTAGCGGCACGACCCTAGAGAACGCGGTGATCCGAGGGGAGCGGGATCTGTATCTCCTCGGTGCTCAAGGGGGGCAACTCATGACCCTAGATTTATATGCGTTAGAGGACAACGCGGTCTTTGACCTGGTTTCACCGAGCGGATTGCTACTGGCCCAAGAAAGCACTTTCGAGGCGATCGCCCTGCCTGAAACGGGAGATTACCAAATCATTGTGGGGGGCACCCGTGGTAATGCCACCTATTCCCTAGACGTGGCGATCGAATAGCCGGCGATCGAATAGCCACAGAAAACCAGCCTGCTGATGAGTTAGGAAACTGGAGACGAAGCGAGAGCCAAGGCATTTTAGATCGCATCAAAGCGGCTAAATGCCCCCTGCCGCTCGCCCGCTTGCGGGTAAAGATGGTTTACACCCCCGTCTAAGCGTCGCAAATCCGCGTATCCTTCAGTATCCTGGGCGGAGATTCCACGGCTACAGTGAGGAGTTGCCTGACATGGTGCAAAATCGATCCCTATTTGTGCTCCTGATGCTGGCGGCGATGACGCTGCCCCCCAGCCGTCAGGCTATTTCTGCGGTGTCGCTTGCCCAGGCTCCAGATGCGACTGCACCTGCCGGCATTGACCCCTTTGCAACCGAGCCCCCGGCAGCAGCCCCGCCAGCGGCGTCCCCAGCCCCTACAGAGGCGTCTCCAGCCCCCCTGCCCCCAGCTTTTGTTCTGCCTGAGAGCCTGCCCCCCGACACGATCCTCACCATTGACGGCTCTGTCAGTATGGCCGCGATCAACCGCACGTTGATTCGTCGCTTTGAACAGCGCTTTCCTGGGGTGACTGTGGTGGTCAAAGAACAGGGTTCAACGGCGGCGTTACAAGCCCTGCTGGCGGGTGACGGCCCTGACCTGGCGGCGATCGGACGTCCCCTCAGCGCTGAAGAGTTGGCCCAGGGCTGATCGAAGTGCCGATCAGCCGCGAGAAAATCGCCATCATCGTGGGCAATGAGAATCCCTTCCAAGGGGATCTAACCTTTGACCAGTTTGCCCAAATCTTTCGGGGAGAAATTGCCAACTGGCTCTATGTAGGGGGTCCCGATCTGCCGATTCGATTTGTTGATCGTCCGGCTGACAGCGACACCCGCCGCGCCCTCAGTGACTATGAGATTTTTCAGGCGGTGGAATTTAGTACAGGCGACAATGCGATCGCCCTAGAGGTGGATGATACTGCCGCTGTGGTTGCAGCCTTAGGCAATGACGGCATCAGTTACGCCATTGCCAGTCAGGTCCTCGACCAAGATAATGTCCAGCCCCTGTCGATGGATGGCACCCTACCTGACGACCCGCGCTATCCCTATTCCCAACCCAGGGGATATGCCTACACCGGCACCCCCAGCCCAGCGGTAGAAGCCTTTTTGGCCTTTGCGACCAGTGCCGATGGCCAAGCAGCTTTGGCCGAGGCCAAGTCGGCTGAGGCCGCTGATGTGGCCACCGCCGAGCTGCCCACCAGTGTGGCCGCCATGCGGCCCAATGGCCAAGGGTTTGTGACCGGCGATCGCGAAGGCAATATCAACTTTTGGAATATCGACAGCAGCTCTGCCGGGTCCCCGGAAGCGGCTCATACTGGCCCCGTCACCGCCCTTGCCTTTAGCCCCGATGGCAACCGGATTATCAGTGGCGGTGCCGACGGTAAGGTGCGGTTTTGGGATGCTGTGGGTACACCAGTCGGCGAGCCGATCGCGGCCCATGGTGATCCGGTCAGTACCCTGGCGATCTTTCCCGACGGCACCTTTATCAGCGGCAGTACCGACGGTAGCCTGCGCCGGTGGGATACCAATGGCACCCCGGTGGGCGAGCCCGTTGCCGCCCATGGCGACATGGTGCGAGCCGCCGCCGTCAGTGATGATGGCCAAACCCTCGTGACTGCCGGTAATGATGGTCAAGTTAAGCTGTGGAATCCCGATGGCACCGCCAAGGCGCTTTTGGAGGACATGACGGTCCGGTCACGGCGGTGGCCCTCAAACCCGATAACAGCTTGGTGACCGGCGGTGAAGATAGCACTGTGCGGCTCTGGGATAGCAGCGGTGCGCCCCTAGGGAGTCAACCCACGGCGGGTCCGGTCACGGCCCTCGCCGTCAGTACCGATGGTCAGCATATTGCCACCGGAGACAGTGCCGGTACCCTACAAATGCGGAATGGGGATGGCACTCCTGCCGGAGCGCCGATCAGCGATATTGGGACTCCCATTGACGGCTTAGCCTTTACCCCAGACGGCGAGCGACTAGTTGTCAGTGCCCAAGATCAGCCCCCTCAATTGCGTAATCAGGCCGGTGAACTTGTTTCGCAGGCGGCCCCAGAGGCCGGTGCCGAAACGACAACAGAGGGGAATTTGGCGGGGCTTTGGCAACGGCTACAGTCCTTGGGGCCGCGCCTGTGGATTTTATTGCCGATTCTCCTGCTGGCAATCTTGCTGTGGTCCCTATTGCAGGGGGTCCTTGGGGACGGTGACGAGGACGAAGACGAGGGGGAAGCCTCTGGCGGTGAAGCCACTTTCGCAGGAGCCGGTGCCGCCGACTTGCCGTCAACCCCAGGGGCGGATATTGATTGGTCTGCTGCCAGCGATCGCGGTGAGGCGGACTTCGGGGCCACCGACTTTGGCGCGACGGATTTCGGTCAAGCAGATTTCGGTCAAGCGGACGCGGCCGATTTCGAGCTAGGGGGTGCTGCGGGTAAGGCTGGGGGCGAACCCAGCTTTTTTGAGGCGGATGGGCCGGACGCAGGCCAGGGGCTCGATCGCCGTCTTGCTAAGGCTAAAGCCGCTTTGGAGCGAGGTCAGGCGTTAGCCCAAGCGGGGAGCTGGCAAGAGGCCTTGGATGCGGCGAATCAGGCGATCGAGTCCGCCGATGTCGAACGGCTCAAGGCGCTGGGCGCTGGGGCCAGTGTCGCGGGGGTGGGCGCGATCATTGCGCGGGGGATGATGCGCCGAGGCGGGATTTTGACTGCCCTCAAGCGGCCCGAAGAGGCCCTCAAAAGCTACGATCGCGCCCTCCAGTTAGAGCCCAATGATCCCGATACCTGGATCGGCAAGGGTAACCTGCTGTTGACCCAAAATCGGTCTGATGAAGCCCTGTTTTGCTTTGATAAGGCGATCGAACTCAGCCCCCAGTCAGGCAACGCTTGGCAGGGTAAAGGCGAAGCCCTGCAACAAATGGACCGCGCTCAGGACGCCCAAGCCGCGCTAGCCCAGGCCGCAACCTTAGGAACAGACGATGCCGCAGCCCCTATTCAGAGCGGGATTGGAGCGGCTTTGGGGGGTGGCTTTGCTGCCCTAGGGGCCGCAGCCAGTAGACTCCGGCCCGACCCAGTGGTCGATGATGCGCCTGAGGATGACGACCTGCCCCCGGATCTGCGCGAAACCCTAGACTATTTGCCTGAAACGGCTGACACCCCCGCCCCCAATAGTCCGGACGCGCCTGCTGTCGCCGTTCCAACAGCGGAGGATATGCCGTGGGAAGCGGAGGAAGCGGTATTTATCGACGAAGATGTCACCGTCATTCAAGCGGGGTCAGAGCCAGTGTCACCGCCGCCTCAGTGGCCCGATCAAGACGCTGAAGACGAGACCGTTGCTTTTGATCAGGATGATGAAGATGACGCCCTTGAATTTGCCATTGAGACCGATGATGCCAATGACGAAGCCGACAATGACACCGTTGGGTTTTCCGTGGAGCTGGCGGATGCCGACACCATCGACTTTGGTGGAGGGGGGGCTGACCTAGCGGGCATGGATCTAGCGGGCATGGATCTAGATTCCATCGACGATGAAGCCATCGATCGCGACGATGATACGGTTGAATTTACTTTGGCGTCTGGGGATGAGTTGCCGAGCGCGGACGAAGACCTAGGGGCCTTACTGGACAGCGCTGACACGCCAGTTGATCCCGCCTTAGACCTTGATACTTCTTTGGAGCCAAGTGATTGGGATGATCTGGGCGCTGTCTTTGGCGGGGACGCGGCCCCGATTGACCTGACGGCGGACGACAATGACGATGAATTCAATCTTTCCCTCAGTGATGATGACGAATTTGAGATCGCCCTGGCCCCGAGCGATGGTCAGGATAATGAGGACTTAGCCATCGATACCCTTAGCGATGATCAGCTTGATTTTTCACTGGATGGGGATTTAGAGGCCGAGACACCGGCGATCGCCCTTGACGACGATGCTGACCCGTTCTCTGATCGCCAATCTCCCGCAGAATTAACCGAGGATGTCCCGCAGGAGCAGGGATTCGACGGCGATATTCCGGATGAACTGCTGACGGCTCTAGAGGGGATCTCAGGATTTCCCGCCGCCCCACCCGTGGCTCAAAACCCGCCCGCCGGGTCTCCCCCCATTAGCCCACCCAACATGATTGCGTCGCGGGTCGCCATCGCCGGTCGGACCAACCCGAGCCGCGCGAGACGCGGCGGCGCGACCGATGCACCTCCGCCGACCAAATTGAGGTCCGATCCGCAGAATACTACTGCCATAGCAACCGCGGTGCCAAAATGCCATCGGTTTG
>JAAUQE010000316.1 GCA_012032425.1 Leptolyngbya sp. RL_3_1
TCCCCTAACGCTATCGGTAGCGCCAGCAATCGTGGCTGCGTAAGTCCTGTCCAAAACACCGAGTCAACGTTTTTATGACGTGGTGTAGGTCGATGGGAGGGGTCTAGATAGACGGCCCACACGCCACTGATAAAGCCCCTTCTCAGCCTCCAGCCAGATAAACATCAGGGCGCTGAAACCAAAACAAATGCCTAATTCAGGGCCGGAGAGGCCGTGGAGCCCAAAGAAATTCTGTAGGGGAGGCACGTATAGCAGCAGCACCTGGAGGCCCGTGGTCAAGAGTACGGCTCCCCAAATATAGGGATTGGTACGGGGATCGAGCTGGTAGGTCAGACGACTCGTGGAGCGGGCGGCCAGGGCATGGCCCATTTGCGCCAGACATAGGGTCGTGAAAACCATGGTTTTCCAGGTGTTTGGGTCACCGGTATAGCTGCTCCCATGGGTGTAGCGATAGGCCCACCCCATTAGGGCAATGGCCAAAATCGCGAGCACGATCCCGATCCTGACCATATAGGCCCCTAAGCCCCGTGCAAAAATACTCTCGCGCGGGTTCTGGGGAGGCCGTTGCATGATATTCGGCTCAGCCGGTTCCATGGCCAAGGCCAGGGCCGGGACACCGTCAGTGACGAGGTTCATCCATAGAATTTGCAGCGGGGAGAGGGGCACGCCGCCCAATCCCATCAGCGGCGCGGCGGCGATCGTCAGGACTTCACCGATGTTGCTGCCCAGGATGTATTTGATAAAGCGGCGGATGTTGTCGTATACGGCCCGACCTTCTTCGGTGGCGGCCACAATCGTGGCGAAGTTGTCGTCCAGCAGCACCATATCACTGGCTTCTTTGCTAACGTCGGTGCCGGTGATGCCCATGGCGATGCCAATGTCGGCCTGTTTGAGGGCAGGGGCATCGTTGACCCCATCTCCGGTCATGGCCACAAATTCCCCTTGCTTTTGTAGGGCTTGCACAATGCGGAGTTTGTGTTCTGGGGCGACCCTGGCGTAGACATTGACATGGGACACCGCTTGCTCTAGTTCAGCGGCGGAGAGATGGCTGAGGTCGCGTCCCGTCAGGATGGCAGCGTCGGGTTGGGCAATGCCGAGGGTTTGGGCGATCGCCTTGCCGTCAACGGATGATCCCCCGTAATCATCACCGGACGAATACCTGCTTGGCGACAGGCGGCAACAGCGGCGCGGACCTCCGGGCGGGGCGCATCTAACATCCCCACCAACCCCAGCCAAATCAGATCCCGCTCTTCGGCCTCTAAATGGTCATTGGCGACCATCTCGCTCAGGGGCTTCATGGCAAACCCGAGGACTCGCAAGCCCCGCGCTGCCAGGGCATCATTGTGGGCCAGAATGGTCTGCCTTTGGTCAGCGGTCAGGGGTGACGGGATCCCGTCACCCTGGCCTGTACTGCACCGATCTAGTACCAACTCAGGGGAGCCCTTGGTCAACATCACCAACCCAAGGAGGGGCAACGGCAAGGGATCATTTGGCCCAGTCTGCACCACCACACTCATGCACTTACGCTCAGAGGTGAAGGGGATTTCGGCAATGCGACGGTCACCATCTTGGGCTGGGGAGTCATCGCCCGGTTGGCCCTGGGTGACATGAAATCCGCCTTTCCCCGCCAGGGCTAATAGGGCACCCTCGGTGGGATCCCCTAACACCGTCCAGCCGCTGCCGACCCGACTGAGGGTGGCATCGTTGCATAGAGCCGCTGCCCTCAACAGCCCTGCCAAGGCCGGTGCGGTCTCCATCTGCACCACCTGATCGCCCTCCAGAATGTCGCCCATCGGGGCATAGCCTTCACCGGTGACCGAGTACTCGCCTCCTAGGGTCTGCACCTGCTGCACCACCATTTTGTTTTGGGTGAGGGTCCCCGTCTTATCCGAGCAAATGGTGGTGACAGAGCCCAGGGTTTCGACTGCAGGCAATTTGCGAATCAGGGCATGGCGACGCACCATGCGCTGGGTTCCTAAGGCCAGGGTGACGGTAATGACAGCCGGTAATCCTTCCGGCACGACCGCTACGGCCATGCTGAGGGAGACTTCTAGCAACTCATCAAATAGGCTCAAATCCCCCGTGCGCAGCAGCCCGACTGCGACGACCAAGGCCACCAGCACCAACGAGCCCGACACCAGCACGTTGCCCAATTGCGCCATCCGCTGCTGTAAGGGGGTGGGCTCACTCTCGACCGATTGAATCAGGGTGGCAATCCGGCCCAGTTCCGTCTGCATTCCGGTTTGGGTCACCAGCACCGTGCCGCGCCCCTGCAAGATTTCGGTCCCTTGAAACACCAGATTGAGCCGATCCCCCAAGGCCGATTCTAGGGGTAAGGTCACTTCTGGCTGCTTGAGTACGGGTTCTGCTTCTCCCGTCAATGCCGCTTCTCGCACTTGCAGATTGGCCGCTTGCAGCAAGCGCCCATCGGCGGGTACCTGCCCCCCGCCTCTAGCAAGACGACATCACCGGGCACTAAAGCTTTGGCATCGATTTCCTGTTCTTGCCCTTGGCGTATCACCCGCACCTTGGGCGAGGTCATATTTTTTAGTGCTGCCAGGGCTTTCTCGGCTTTGCTCTCCTGGAGATAGCCCAGCAAGCCATTCAATAGCACGATCGCAAAATGGCGATCGCATCCTTCGGAAATCCCCCTTTCTGTAAGTCCAGCACTAGGGATACCAGGGCCACCGCGATCAACATCAGCAGCATGATGTTTTTGAACTGATCCCACAGCAGCTCCCAGGGACTGCGGCTGGCCCCTTCCTGCAATTCATTCAACCCATACAACTGCTGCCGCTGCTCGACCTCGCCGGGGCTCAGCCCCTGGGGGCGACTCTCTAGGAGGGCGATCGCCTGCTGCGACCCTAAGGTGTGCCATTGGTTAGACGGCGGGTTGGCAAAAGCGCTTACCTTCAGGTCAGGACTGCTGCTGAGAACCATTGAATGTATTTCTCTCTAGGAACCGAATGCTACTATTCGGGGGTGCTTAAGACTCATTTATAGCACTAAAAAATAGTGCGCTCTAGGGTGCTGATGACCAATCCCTTTATTCCCCAGTCGCTGATTTGCCGAGAAGCCGAGCTGGCGCAGGTTTGTGCCTTGCTGAAGCAGGATCAAGACTTGGTGGTAACCGGGGTGCCTGGGGTAGGGCGTCGTACCCTAATTCGCAATGCTGCCCGCCAGATCGGTTCCCGCTATTTAGAGATCGATTGTCTGCGGTGCCGTAATGCCGAGCAATTTTTACGGTTTCTGGCTGACGGCTTACTCCAGATCTTCTCTGAACCCGCAGAACTCAACCAAATTCGGCAATGGAGCCTGGACCAACCCCTGAGCTTTGACCAAACGCGGCCTTCCCAAACGCGGTTGCTCTGGCCCAAGGTGGCGGGTAAAGAATGGCCCTTGTTTGAGGGGCTCCTCTCACTGCCACAACATCTCGCCGTCGGGTTAAGTTGCCAGGTGGTGATTGTGTTCTACAACTTTTCTCACCTCCGCTCTTGGGATCGCCAGGGCAAATGGGAAAGTCACCTCCGCCAGGAGATTCAGCGCCACAGCCGCGTCAGCTATGCCCTAGTGGCGACGGTGGCCGAACCGTGGATGTCGGCCAGTCAGCTCCCTGTAATTCCCCTAGCCCCTTTGAGCCGTCATGAATTGCAGCCTTGGATGATCAGCCGGATGGCGGCGGCGGGTCTCAAATTTGATCCGGACAGTCAGGCCCTGGATCTATTTTTGGACTACGTGCAGGGCCATATGAAAGATGCCATTACCCTCGCCCAGCGGATCTGGCTGGACCACCGGGCGATCGCCCCTCCCCAGGCTGACCTAATTCAGGCCCATCAGGTCCACGGCAGCATGTTGTCTTTGATTCAAGATATGGGGGTGACCTTTGAGGCGCTGCTGCTGCTTTTGCCCACCAGTCAGGCCAGGGTATTAGAAAGTCTGGCGATCGATCCGACCGATCGCCCCCAGGCCCATGCTTACATCAAAAGCA
>JAAUQE010000113.1 GCA_012032425.1 Leptolyngbya sp. RL_3_1
TTAGTGGGAAGTTTTTTGATGAGAAGTGAAGTAGCGGGTTAATCCCTATCAAGTCGGCCCCAACTGAATCAAGTCGGCCCCAACTGAACGGTGTAGGGGGCGAGAAAACAGTCTTGGGCGGCAGCTTGGATGTCTTCTCGGGTGACGATCGCGATCGCCTCTTGAAAGGACTGATCAAAGCCCGTCCCTAAACCCAAAACCTCATACCAGCCCAGCAACTGAGCAATTTGCGTATTGGTCTGTTTGCCTAACGCGTACTGCCCTAGGAGCTTATTTTTAGCCGTTGTTAACTCCTCAGGGGTTAAAGACTCGGCCATCAGCCGCTCCGACTCATAGCGCAGCCCCTCCAAAGCCACCTCGGCATTCTCGGGGGCTGTACCCATGTAGGCCACAAACTGGGACATCCCCAATCGAGTCGGGTAAAACGCCGATACATCGTAGGCCAGACCTCTTTTTTCCCGCATTTCCACAAATAAACGACTAGAGAGACCATTGCCCAAGTAGGTGCTGATCAGCTTTAACACCGCATAAATCGGGTGTTTGACCGGGGGCGCTTGGTAACCCACCATGACTATGGTTTGATTAGTCGCTTGAGACAACATCTGCTGCTCAGGCTCGGTGGGCAAAGGCGGGTAAACCAGATCAGGTACTGACGTAGCCGGTTTGGGCCAATCGCCAAACTGTTGCGTCACCAAGTCAACAGCCGCATCAGGGGAGATCCGCCCACAAATGGAAATCACCATATTGTCAGGACGAAAGTAGGTCTCGTGGATGTGAATCAGCTGATCGCGGCTAAAGCTAGAGACGGTCTCAACGGTGCCAATCCCCGGTCTGGCGTAGGGATGTTCGCCATATAGGGCCGCACGCAAGGCGTTATAAGCCACCGTAAAGGGCTGCTCCTGCATGGAGCGGATACTTTGCAGGGTGAGCCGCTTTTCTAAATCCAATTCGCCTGGAGGAAAGGCGGGCGATCGCAGTAAATGGGCCGCCAGGGCTAACATCGGCTCGAAGTCTGCCGAGACCGTCTTCAGGCTAAGCAAACTGTAGTCTGCCGAAGTGTCACTGCTGAGGCTCGCCCCCATGGACTCCACCTGCTCAGCAATCTCCATGGAGGAGAGGCGATCGGTGCCTTTGGTGAGCAAAGACGTCAGCAAGGCAAATAACCCCGCCTCTGAGGCGCGCTCATGGCCCGTCCCGGCCCGCAAAAACAAACGGGCGGCAATAATATCCGCCACCGGATTCTCCGTCACTAGGATCACCAAACCATTGTCGAGAACCGTACGGTGAAGTTGAGGGCGCACTGGCAAAAGGGAGGTGGGCATAGGGTCGAGAACAATCGTAGGGATTGAAATGAGTCAGGAGCGAAATGAGTCAGGAGCGGAATCAGCCCTGGGGCAGTAAGACAGTGACGGCATAGGTGTCCGGGGACAAAAACCGCTGCGCTAACGCCGCTAGGGAGTCGCCCGTATGGGCCTGCACCCGCTCAGTATAGGTGTAGCTGTCTTCCGGGTTGCCCACTGTACTGTAGTAGCCATAGAGTCCCGCCAGTTGGCCGGGGGTTTCCACTGAAAAGGCAAAATCGTTACAGAGCAAGCGCTTAGCCCGCATCAGCTCAGCCGCATCAATGGGCACATAGGTAAGGGCAGCGAGGCGATCGCGAATCAGCGCTTCCACTGCCGTCACCTTATCCGGCATCAGCCACATCTGTAGGGTAAACAGGCTGGCCTCCTTTTGCAGCGAAAAGCCACTGCTGATATCCAGCACCCACTGCCGCTCTTCCCGCAGCTCTCGCACCAACCGCGAACTCCGCCCTTCTGCCAGCAACGCCGACAGCAGATCCATGCCGCAGGCGGCATCCAACTGATCCATCCCCGGCCCGATCCAGGCCATCAATAATCGCGCCTGTTCTAGCCGAGGCAAATGCAGGGTCTGGCGACGAACCCCCTGCCAGCGCTGGGCTGAGGCTTCCGGAGGCGTTGGGCAAGGGGCCGGTGCTGGAAAGCCCCGAAAACTGTGGCGTATCATCTCTAGGGTCGGCTCCAGCGGGATGCCCCCGGCAATCACCACCGTCATGTTTTCCGGTTGATAATGGGCCTGGTGAAAGCCCCGCATGGTTTCTGGAGAGAACCCTTCTAAATGCGCCACGGCCCCCAGCACCGAGCGGCCATAGGGATGGGTAGGATACACCTGCTCAGACAGGGCCTGTAGCCCTAACCAGTCGGGATCATCTTGGGCTTGGCGCAACTCCTCTAGCACCACCTGGCGCTCTCGCACAAACTCATCGGCGGGAATGGCAGCGTGCAAAACCAGATCGGCCAAGTGAGGTAGAGTCTCAGGCAGGTGGGGAGCCGCCACAGTCATATAAAAATGGGCGTAGTCGTGGCTGGTGGCGGCGTTGCTCATGCCCCCCTGGGCCTCGATCGCGTAGTCAAACTGCCCCGGTAGCAGCCTGTCGGTTCCCTTGAAGATCATGTGCTCTAAAAAATGAGCCATGCCGGTCCAATGATCGGGTTCCGCTCTGGCCCCGGCTTTGACCCAAATATCTGCCACCACCACTGGCGTCGTCGGCATCGGGTGATGGATCAAAGTCAGCCCATTATCTAAATGATTAACCGTTGCCGGAAAGGCCGGTGTGGTGGGTAGGGTAATCAAAATATTTAAGGTTGGGTTAACCCTTACGATAACTAAGTTTAGGCTCGGAATACCCTATCCCACCGGTATTTTCTACAAAAATTCCTTTACTGAATGCTCAGCAAAGGAATCATCGATCTTAAACCTTGGCCACATCCAAGCCCGTAGTTCGCCCCACGGTAAAAACTCGAGTGTTCAAGTTGGATGTGGTTTAAATAGTTCACCGCAACGCCGTCTTACCTCAGCTTCCGACCTGGGAGACCCAGGTGGGTATCCTGGCGCTGGACGTATGGTTTCCGGGTACAGGCCCGGTTTACCGCCATCCGCGCAACTGGATGCCCTGATTGACGAAACATAGATCGCAAAACAATATTGGCAGTCACCAACGCCGCAGTAGAACTGGTGACATCATAACCAAACTCTATGGGGGCAAGGCAAGGGGGGCAGCACGGAAAAGTAGACCGACCTCAGGCTCCAGTTAGGGAGGCGGTGGGTGAGTGGGTAGATGGGTGAGTGGGTGATGTAGGGCTACTCTTCGAGAAGCCGCTTCGCGTCTAGTGCCCTTCCCGTTCCCTGAGAGGGTTTCCGAAGGGTAGGGGATTTTGAATTTTGCTCTTCCCTAGGCGGGATACCACAGCGCTTCGAGCTGAGCGATGGTGGCCGCAACATCCATGGCAGCGATCATGGTAACCGTCACATGGCCCAGCTTGCGACCCGGTCGAGATGCGGCTTTGCCGTACCAAGACAGATGGGCATTGGGAATTTGGGCAAGGCGCGATCGCACCTCCCCATAATCATGGTGGGCGGTCTCGAAGCCCAAGAGGTTGACCATGACGGCGCGATCGCAGGTCATCCCAGCAGGGCCTAAGGGTCGCCCACTCACCGCTCGGAGCTGTTGCTCAAACTGGGAGGTTTCACAGGCATCCAGGGTGTAATGGCCCGAGTTATGGGTGCGGGGGGCGACTTCGTTTACCAGCAGGCGATCGCCCGGTGCCAAGAACAACTCCATCCCCAAGACCCCCACATAGTCGAGGTGTTCTACCAGGGTGCGGGCAAAGCGGGCGACCGTGGCTTGAATCGGCTCAGACACTGCTGCGGGCGCAATCACCCGGCGACACACCTGATTCACTTGCTGGGTCTCAACGGTGGGATAGACCACCACCTGGCCGTCACTGCCTCGGGCCACCATCACCGCCAATTCTTTCTCAAAGGGAATGAATTCCTCAATCAGCACCTCGGGGCAACCCATTTGCTCCCAGCGGGCCTGGAGCTGCGGCCAGGTTTTGACCACAAAGGTGCCCTGGCCGTCGTAGCCCAGTCGTCGAGTCTTCACCACCAATGGCCAACCTAAAGGGGCCGCTGCGGCCTCGACCTCGGCGGGGTTTTGGCCGGGAGACAAGGTCACATACCGGGGATTGGGTAACCCTGCCGCCTGTAAGCATTGCCGCTGGTCGTACTTATCTAGGAGGGGGGCGAGGGCAGTGAGCTGAGGGCGAAAAACGATGCCTTGCTCAGCCAGGGGGGCAAGGGCCGCTAAATCAACAAATTCATTCTCAAAGGAGATCACGTCGCACTGCTGGGCAAGCCGTCCGGTGGCGGCGGCATCTGCTACCGGAGCCTGGATGACCGCCTGGGCGATCGCCACCGCCGGGTCCTCTAGGTGCGGGGTTTGCACCACCAGATCAAGCCCCAACCGCTGGGCTCCTGCCGCCATCATCCAGGCCAACTGGCCGCCCCCAATAATGCCAACCCGCTCCATGGGCAACCCCAAAACTACGACCTCACCATAGCGGAAAGAGGCGCGCTTCATTCAGCACCTCCGCCCTCCGCCCTCCGCCAATATGTATCCTTGGCTACAAAACTGAGTTCTCCCTGAGATCAGTCCTCAGGTTTCTCAGGGAGCCTTTAAGGTCAGCTTAGGTGGGGGTCAAGGGAGGCTCAGAGAGGGGCCGCATAGTAGGACTCAAGATGATTAATTAACGGGTCGATCACGCATCACCCAAAGGAGTTCAAATCGATGAAACGCTTTAACCTCGCCCTTGCCGCTCTGACCCTCGCCACCGTGGTCGCCGTCCCTAGCACCGTTTACGCGACCCCTGACTTCGACGAATTACGCCAGGAAAACCTCGATAAGGATGCCGTTGACTTTGACCAACTCCGCCGTGAGAATCTAGATAAAGACGCCATGCTTGACGTGAAAGGCGTTGACTTTGATGAATTGCGTCGCGAGAACCTCGATAAGGATGCCGTTGACTTCGACCAACTGCGCCGTGAGAATCTCGACAAAGACGCCGTTGCTACGGTTGAAGTCGCGCTAAACGTGAAGGGCGTCGATTTTGACCAACTGCGTCGCGAGAATCTCGACAAGGATGTCGTTGACTTTGATCAACTCCGCCGCGAGAACCTGGATAAGGATGCCGTCTTGGAGGTAAAAGGGGTTGATTTCGACGAACTGCGTCGGGAAAACCTGGATAAGGATGCCACCATCACCGACCTCCGTCGGGGTGACATCACCAAGGACTAATATCAAGTCCGGTTAATTGCCCTGCATTCTGTACCGGGCGCAGGCCCTGTGCCCCTACGTTCTCCTGATTTTTGCGTGGATATTCAACCGGACTGCACATCATTTCGTTTCTCGCAGCCCCGTTACACCCCTCACCATACAGATAACCCCAGCGGCCTATGGACCGCTGGGGTTTTTATTGCGACTTAGGACTCCTCGTCCTCATCAATCGTGACTGTAGCGGGCGGAGTCGGTGCCGCCGGGGCGTCGGGGCTGGTGCCGCTGCCGCCGCGAATCAGTTGACTCACCTGGCTAATCACGTTGCCCAGCTTGCCCTCTTCCAAAAGGCTGTTAATCAAGGCTAAGCCACTGGTGGAGAGCAGCATCTTGTTGATATCCCCAGCCCCATTGCCGTCCCCATTGGCTCCAGGAAAAGAATAGATGCGGGCATCGCCAATCACACCGGGCTGCGGAGCTAAGGCTTGCAGCACTTCCGGCAAGCGCTCCGCTAGTAGCGGCCAGATCTGGGCAATCACATCGGCGGTGAGGTTGGCATCGCTAATGGCGTTGCGGGCCTGGATGCGGGCTTCGGTGCCCTGGGCTTCGGCCATGGCCCGGTCCAGCTCGGCGGCGGCCAGAGTGCGGATCGCTTCGGCCTCTAGCTCGGCGGTTTGGCGGGCAATTTCCGCTTGGCGGCGCTTGCGGAACACGTCAATTTCCACCACGTTTTGGTCGGAGATGCGGCGCTCCTGGGCGGCTTGCTCGGCGGCAATCACGGCCAGTTGCTGGGCGCGCTGGGCTTGCTCGACAGCAGTGGCGGTTTCCACCCCAGAGGCGGCTTGGGCACGGGCGGCTTCTGCTTCGAAGCGTTCCCGCTCTCGCTCAGCCACAGCGATCGCCGCCTCTTCTTGGGCCACCTTCGAGTCTTTTTCGGCTGCTGCTAGTTCAACTAAGGCGAGGTATTGGGCAGAGTCCACCGCTTTTTGCCGCCGCACCTCAGCCACATCTGCCTCTTCTCGCTGGCGGGCTTGGGCCACCTTCAGGATCTTCTGGCGCTCCTCCAGCTCAATGTCGGCGTCGATTTGGGACTGTCGAACGCTGAGGGTACGCTGAATCTCCTCCTCTTCCACAGATTTTTCCTGGAGGATTTTGGTGCGCTGGGCGGTGGCGGCTTCGCGATCGCGCTTTTCCTGAATTTCCCGATCCCGCTCGGCCTTCAGGGACTCAATTTGTAGGGTTTGGGCCAGCTTGGCGTCCTCCTGGTCCTTGGTGATTTCCAGGGAGCGTTTCTCTGCATCCAGCTCCTTTTGCTCAATCGCCACCCTTGTAGCCAACTCCACCTCCCGCTTTTGCTGGATGGACCGCTGAATGGTGGCGGTACGCAACTGCACCCCTTGGGCGTCAAAAAAGTTGTTGGTGTCGTAGGTGTCCCCTTCCTCAATTTCAGAGATGGCGATGTTGTTGAGGGTCAGCCCTACCTTCTTCAGGTCCGGCTCAATCAGGTTCAGTACCTCTTGGGCAAAGCCCAATTTGTCGGAGTCGATTTCCGCCAGGGTCTTGGTTTTGGCGGCAGCTCGGATGCCGTCATCCGCCCGCTTTTCCAGGGCATTTTTGATATCGAGGGGGGTAATTTTGCCGTTGTTGGACAGTCGAGCCGCCGCCGTCAGCACATCCACCTCGGAGGCGTTGATGCACACATAAAAGGTGACCCGCATATCCGCCCGCAGATAGTCCTGGGTACGCACCGCCAGTTTGCCGGTGCGTTCCACATCAATGGACAGCTCTCGCAGCGGCACCCGCGTCAGCTCATGGAAACCGGGCAGCACCACACAGCCCCCATTCAAAATCACCTTCTTACGCTTACGCACCACCCCGCCGGTTTTCACAAAGGCTTCGTTGGTGGGGGTGATCACGTAAACCCGCGTGTAGCCCCAGATCGCCGCCAGTAACAGCACGATAAAAGTGACCACTCCGCTGGAGGCCAACACCCCCAGCCCCCCCAGTTGGCCTGCGGTTGGGGCCGGTGTGGGGATCTCGCTCACGAGAGCGACTGACTCCACCGTTTCAGCGGCCACCGTTGCAGCCGCATCGGAGCGCTGCCAGGGCGGGGTACTGGGGAGGGTGGGCAGGGTTTGAAGCAGGGTCAACCAATACATAGGGACTTTCAACAGGGGGGTAACTGGTCCCCTGAGCGGAGTCGTAAGGGGACTTTTGCAAAGAATCTGGCTTCGACTCCGCTCAGCCAGGGTGATATGTGGGGCGCTTACCAACAGAATCTGGCTTTCTCCCTTTGGGGGCGTAGCCTGCCTGAAAGGCATACGACTCTGCTCAGCTAGCGTGATATGTGGGGCGCTTACCAACAGAATTCATCAGGCCCGCCAACTTTTCCAGGGCGCGGCAGGATTTACCCCGTAGAGGATTGGGCGGGGGTGGAGTCGCTCATCCAGCGGTCTTGGTCGGGGCTATTGCGGGCAATCACCAAGTAGTAGTTCCGTTGATGGTCGATCACCAAGATCGGAGCCCCGTGCCGCAGGCTGATGGTGGCCCAGGTGGGCAGCTTGACGCTGATGGTGACCAGGTTATGGGCGGCATCTTTGACATCGGCTTGGCCAATCTTGCCGGAGTCCTCTAGGGGCACAAAAGCAGACGTAACGGTGCCTAAGCAGCCCACCAGGCGATCGCCGCTGGCATCTTCCCCAAAGGCGGCAAAGATACGCCCAATCGGGTGGGAGAGCAGACTGCCGATCACCACCGAGAAGGTGAAGGAGCCAATGAAAATCCCGACGGCAATCAAGCCTGCTGGGGTCGATTCGAGGGCTTCGCCAATCGCCACATTCAAGAGCCAGCCCCCGAACCCCCAGAGGGTCAGGTCAATGGCCAGCAGTAAGAGCAGCGGCGTCCGCCCCACCCCAAACCAGGCCAGGACCTCCATGGGGCTAAAGCCATCCCCATCCCCGTCGATACCGAGGGGAGGCTCTACATCGGCATCAGCATCCACGTCCAGATCGACATCGACATCGACATCCACGTCGGCATCAACATCCAGATCGCCATCCACGTCCATGTCGTCATCCCCACCACCGGAGAGAATCACGAACAAAAACAGCAGGACCCCAGCAACCAGGAAAATCCAGTAGGGCAGATTGGCGAGGCTAAACAGCATGAATTCCTCAGACAACACAGCCCTAAGATAGCTGCCCTACAATGAATTCAGTGGATTAGATAGCTTTTTTAACCGATGAAACCGAAGCGGCTGGGCCATGTGGCCATTTGTGTCCAAGACATCCCGAAGGCGGTGGCGTTTTACCAAAATCTGGGCATGGAGGTGGCTTGGCAAGATGCCGACTGGGCGTACCTCAAGGCGGGTGATGACGGTTTGGCGCTGCTCAGCCCCGGTTATGAGCAGGCCGGTCCCCACTTTGGGTTTGTGTTTAGCGATCGCGCCGAAGTCGATACCGCCTACGATCGCCTCAAGGCCGAGGGCATCCACGTCACCAAGGTCCATGAGCATCGCGACGGCACCGCCTCGTTTTACGGTCGCGACCTAGACGGCAACTGGTTTGAATATCTTTACGAGCCCGCCCCGGTGACTGCCGCAAAAGCAACCGTATAAAACCGGATTGGGCGGCGTTTAGGCGAGGACTAAACCCTAAATTTCCCCCACCTCATCTCCGGGCTAAATTCAGACAATGGGAGGGATCACTCAATCAGGCCTCTCATGCTGCATCAACCCTGCTGTAAAAAACTGATCACCCGCAATATCGTTTGTCTGGTCTTGGGTTGGGCGGTGCTGGTGCTGGCGATCGCTGAGATTCAGGCCCACAGCCGTCAGGGCACCAGTCGTTTGGCGCGACTACAGCAGTTGGGATGGTACGGGATGGTCGTTAACACGAATCAATAGTCCAGCCAGCCCCAATTGAGCCCCAATTCCTACGCGGACTACGCTGCGGCGGACTGGGTAGGCGCGGTTTCACTCAGCACCAGCGGCAGCCAAATGCGGAAGCGGGTTCCCTGGCCCACTTCACTTTCTAGCGCGAAGCTGCCCTGGTGGCGCTCAACCACCACCTGATAGCTGATGGATAGCCCTAACCCGGTGCCTTTGCCAATCGGCTTAGTGGTAAAGAAGGGATCAAAAATGCGGCTGATCTGGCTCTCGGGAATGCCAGGACCATTATCGGTCAAGGTGATTTCAACCCCAGGGCGATCTTGATGGCTGGCGGGTTGGGTGCCGATCACAATGGTGGGGGTGAAGGTGGGATTGTCTTCAGAGGCCGTTTCTAAGGCATCGATCGCATTCACCAGCAGATTCATAAACACTTGATTCAGGGCCGATGGATAGCATTCCAGCGGTGGCAAGTCAGCAAACTGACGCTGAATGGTAATTTCTGGGCGATCGCCCTGGGCCTTGAGACGGTTCCCCAAAATCAACAGGGTGCTCTCAATGCCGGGGTGAAGATCGATGCCTGGGGTGGGGGTTTCTTCCTGGCGAGAAAAGGTTCTGAGGCTGCCCACAATATCGGTAATGCGCTGGGCTCCGTCTTTCATCGAGCCGAGCAATTGCAGAAAGTCCTTTTCCAGAAAATCCAGCTCAATGGCTTTGATCTGCTCAACCAGAGGCTGGGGAGGATTTGGGTAGGTGGCGCGATAGGCGTCAATTAAGTCCAGCAGGTCGCGGGCGTAGGTTTCAGCAAAATCCACGTTCCCCGCGATGAAAGAAACGGGGTTGTTGATTTCATGGGCGACCCCGGCCATAAGCTGACCCAAGCCCGACATTTTTTCGGCCTGAATCAGATTGCTTTGGGTGCGGGTGAGTTTATCCAAGAGCTGCTGGAGTTCTATGGTCTGCTCTCGCAGGGCCGCTTCAGCCGCTTGCCGTTGGGTGATATCGCGCATGATCGCCACATAGCGCTTGTCGCCATTGCCGTCGATATCGGCTTGGGACAAGGTAATCTCCAGCACTTGATTGCTGAAGTGGGCGATCAAGGGCTGTGAATCGTCTGGGATTTGAGGTAAATCTGGGAGCTGCGCTGCCAGGGGGGTGCCTTGCAGCCTCTCAACCGGAGCGCCCAAAAATTGGCTGCTGGCTTGGTTGGCTTGCAGGATGTTGCGCTCCCCATCCAGCACCAAAATCCCGTCTGCGGCCAGGTTGAAAAAGCTGGCCGCCTGCTGACGGGCGGTGGCGATCGCCGTCACCTTGGGCAGCATTGTCCAACTGGCGATCGCCACCCCCGCCGATGCCCCCACCAAAATCACCACCACCAGCAAATTGATTTGGTTCTCGACGGGTAATGCCCCAACGGCACCATGGGCGAACCAACTGAGGGCGATCGCCCCGGTCAGCAAACCAATTAGCCCCACAATTTGACCCAGCACCAGATCGGGGTGGCGATCAAACACCACTGAGCGGTTCTGGGCGGCAGGCATCCTCTCCGGCCATTGCCCCACCCCCCAGACAAAAGCCCAAGCCAATCCAGGCAGGGCCAGACCCAACAGCAGGTCCCAGCCATTCCAAGCCCAGCCCCCCGCCAGCACCACCGCCCCTTCTAACAGGGCAAACCCCAGAGACCACCAGGGCCAGCGGATATAGGGCTGATGCCGCTGCCGCCACAGCCCCCAATGGAAAATCGCAAAGGAGCCCAGCCAGCCGATCCCAGTGACTAAAACAATCTGGGCAATATCGCCCCACAGCAAACAGGCCAGACTGAGGGCCAGGGTGACCCACAGCCCCGGCCTCAGCACCTCTTGAGCGGAAACTTGGGCAAACCGGACAGGCAACTGCCCATCTAAGGCCAGTTGATAGAGCATCCGGGGAGTATTAGAGACGGCAGTGGCGCAGCTCAGCAAACTGCCCGAAGCCAATAGAAACGTAACGATAAAGGCGGCCCATCGCCCCCAAAAGGGCGTGGCGGCGAGCAACTGTTCATAAGGGGTGGTGGCACCCACTGCCGGATCGATCAGCCCCAGCAGCACCCCACTACCGACCCAATACACCAGGGGAATTAATGCTGCCGCCACCGGCAAAACGCGGAGGGTCCGTTCGGGATGGCGGCTATCGGCCACGAAGGCAGAGCCGGTTTCACAGGCATAGACCGCGTAGCTGGCAATGATGTACCACTTGGCCCAATCCCCAAGGGCGAGCTGCCCCCCGGCAAAAGACCACTGCACGGGGCCGACCACCGTCAGCCAGCCCACCCCTTGAATGCAAAACAGCCCTAGCAGGGCGATCGCCGGCACCACAAAAAACAGATGCAAAATCCCCAGGGCGCGGGTACCGGTGAGGGCCACCATAAAGGCGATCGCCGTAAACCCCACCTTCAACACCAGGGCGGGGCAGCTCAGCCCAAAGGGTTCGAGGTTGGCCCGCACGAGGTCGGTCAAAACAATCGCGTTGACCGGCAAGACCGCCACCCAACTCAGGTAATAGCCCAGGGCCGCGTAGGTGGCGAGCCAGGGGCGATCGGGAAACAGCCGCCCGATGTAGTTGGGGGTGCCCCCGGCCACATCAGGCCAGGTCCGACCGAGGCGCTGCACCTGCAAATTAATCAGCACCCCAATCACAATGCCGGGGAGCCATACCCAAAGCACCTGGGGACCCAGATCGAGCTGCATGGCCGGAGCTACCCCCAGCCAAAGCAGCAGCCCGGTGAGGCCAAATCCCCAGGTTTCTAAAGCGCTCAGACTGCGGGGCAATTTTGCCGGAGGGGTCATAGGCAAACGGCAGGCAAAATCCTAATCAGCGGTTGGGAGGATGGTTGGGACCACCCGCGAGATCGATAGATCCAGCTTTATCATTCCCCAACATAAATAAGCGATGCCGGTTAATCCGTATCAGTTTGCGCCGATCAGAGAGATTTAAACCTCATCCAGATTCAGAAGTGGAGTTTTGACGTCTGGCCCA
>JAAUQE010000317.1 GCA_012032425.1 Leptolyngbya sp. RL_3_1
CAGGGGCAAAGCCTCCCTTGGTCAGTCAACTCATATCAACTTTCGATATCACCGCCTCCTGCCCGAGCTATCCCTTAGGACAGAACTCTGCCAAAGGCTTGTCTAGCAAGGTTTCTGGCCTTGAGTTGCAGGGGGTCAAACCTCACCGCCTGCGGCACCTCTCCTTACTAAGGAGAGGTTTATCGAGGCTTCCGGTCCCTCTCCTTGGGAAGGAGAGGCTAGGTGAGGTTCTTCGGCCCCCCAATTCTGCTTATTCAAGCTTTAGATTGCCTCTTGTCTAGACGCAACCTGGTTTGAAACCCTTTACTGGAAAGCGATAGAGCGACTTTCGTGTAAAGGATAGCCTGCCCGAGGGGGGCTGTCTCGCCGCCTACCCCTGGGCGGAGGACTAATGACGAATCAGGACAAAGATGGCTACGGCCAACACAAAATACCCGAAGCCTTTTTGAAGGTGCTTGGCGTCGATCAAGCGTGTTAAAGAGGCCCCGATCAAGGTGCCGATACTGGCTGCGCCGGTAAAGGAAGCCGCTAAGCCCCAGTCCACCTGTACCTGACTGATATAGCCGAGAAAGCCGGTGGCGGAATTAGCGGCAATGATCAGCAGCGAGGTGCCGATCGCCTTTTTCATCGGTAAGCCCCCCAGGAGTACCAGGGCCGGAATCACCAGAAAACCGCCCCCCACGCCGATAAATCCCGTCAGCAAGCCGACCCCGAGCCCTTCCGCTGGAATGGCAAACCAGGGTTGAGGCGGAGCAGAGGTCCCGACGGATTCCCCTGAGGGACCGGCATAGCTGAGGGCTCGGGGCTGGCGGCTATTGCGAATCATCAGGGCACTGGCCGCCACCATAATGCTGCCAAAACAAAGCAGTTGGAAGGTGTCGGTGACGGCGGGTAATGCCGTTAGGCGCGCGCCCCCATAGGCCCCGACCATGGCCATCGGGGTAAACTGGGCGGCGGTTTTGAGGCTGACATTACCCTGTCGCCAATGGGGAATCATCCCCACCAAACTGACTGTGCCAACGACGATCAGGCTGAGGGCGATCGCCCCCTTAGAACTGAGACCCATGACATACACCAAGATGGGCACCGCCAAAATCGAGCCGCCGCCGCCCATTAGCCCCAAACTGATGCCAATCCCAATTGCCAGAATATGGCCCACAACAATCAGGATCATCGCAACTCCACGATGCGGTTAGCATCAACCCGACCACAGTGCTCGTTGGCAGGCACAGCTTCCATGATTTTTTGTGGGCTGGGTAGGTTCAGGCTCTCCATAAAGGCGATGAAGTCTTTGCGAGAACGGCCCACCAAACGAGGGTTAAAACGTTTTTCTTCGCCGATGGTCGAGACGGTATGGCCCCGGTAGTCATGGCCGGGGTAGACCTGGGTGGCATCGGGCAGGGTGAATAGCCGCTGGGTGATGTGGTCGTAGAGGGTGCCGGCATCGCCGCTCTGGAAATCGGTGCGGCCACAGCCGCGAATCAACAGCGCATCCCCCGTGAGTAGGTGGGTGCCGTTGACCAGATAGGCCATGTGGCTATCGGTATGGCCGTGGGTCTCGATGGCGCGGATAGCCACGGACCCGACGGTCAAAATCTGGTCGGGATAGAGAACGCGATCGGCGCAGGGGGCGGTGGCGTTAGCCGGGACCACTGTCTGACATTCCGTTAGGTCACGGAGCTTGCCGGAGCCGGTAATGTGGTCGGCATGGATGTGGGTCTCCAGGCAATAGTGCAGGGTGAGCCCCAGTTCATTCAGCAGTTTGTAGTCCCGCTCCACCTGCGCCAGGACGGGGTCCACCAGGGCCGCCGCTTGGCTGGTTGGGTCGGCAATCAGGTAGGTGTAGGTGCTGGTTTCGGGGTCAAACAGTTGGCGAAATAGCATGGGTCTGGTTCCTCATTCGTTCTGATACATGGGCGGGTAGCGGGTGGGAATACCGGTGGCGATCGCCTCGGCAAAGCGATGCACCACGGCGGGGGGCACGGCCAAGGTCAGGGGTTAAGAGGCCAGGGCAGTGTTGGGCGCAACTGGACAACAATAGGCTGGAGATCGCACTGGCCAATGTGGGGTTCTGGGATCTCGGCATCGGCAAACATCTGACTGGAGGCATCCGCCACCGCAATTAAGCTTTGACAGACTCGACGCCACGGGTTTGCTCTCCTAGGGGAACCACAGCGATGGGGAGCCGCAAGGCTGTGGAATCCTTCAAAAGCCAAGCAATTAAACTACTATTTAGTTATATATTAATTTTATTGGTAATGCAATTTTGCTGCTGCTAGCCCTTGGTGCTAGGGCAGGTCACTAGTACTCGGTGGCTTAAATAGCCTTAGCCTTGAACAAGGGGCTCAAGCCCCTTGCCTTGGGTTTGTCATGGTTGGGTTAATTCCGCCCTTGAGTACTAGATATAGCGGGTCAAGCTCACCCGGTAACGCTGCTTTTTGGTGACTGCAATCTCTCCCACCTCTAGCCTGCCCTTGCTGCGAATTGCCACCAAATCCCCTGCCCGTAGGGAATGGCTAGATTGGCTGATGGCTTTCCAATTCACCCGCACGTCTCCGGCATTGATCAGGTCCACCATCTTGCTGCGAGACATGCCGAATCCTGCCGAAGCCACCGCATCGAGCCGCAGCGAGGCTTCTACGGTGGTCATTTCTTTCTTTTTGGGCTGACGTACCCGTAGCTCTTGCCAATCAATCGGGCGGGTTTTGACCGGCACCGATCGCACCTGCACCAACTGCAATTCCAGAAATTCTGCCAGTTCCGGCACGACGATCGCCTGGGCACCCCGCTCCCCCAGCACAATAATGTCCCCGACCTTTTCCCGTACCAGCCCGGTGCCCAGCAGTGACCCCAAAAAATCGCGGTGGGTGGCGGTGTCAAACAAAAAATTACCGGCGATATCCAGCAGGGCGAGGGGCACTTGCTCAGTATCTAGGGGTAACTCAGTCCGGGCGATCGCCCTCGCTGCCGCTCTGCTTGGGGATAGCCCCCCCAGGCCACAAATTGAACGTCGGTGAGGCGCTGAAAAAGGGCTTGGGTTTCTGCCAGCTCGGGGGGGGGAGAGAAAATCAGTGAAGACCACCTCCCAAGTGCGGATGGCTTGGTCGGCTAAGTCCAGCACTCGGGTCAGGGCCGCACGGTTTTCAACGGTTTTGAGCAGATCATCTTTAGGCAACATGCCAGGGGAGTGGGAAGGTGCAATGGGGGGAATGGGTTTCCTCATTCTGCCTTGAAGTCGCCTCCGGCAGTAAAATACGGTCGCAGGCGCGCGGCAATGCCTGAACCGATGCACTTAAATCGATGTACTTAAGCGGAGGATGAACGCAATGGCCCGGTATCGATCCATCTTAGGGATTTTATTGGCGGCGATCGCCACTTTTTGGTGAGCTGTGGCGGTGCTGCCGTCGCCAAGGTTCCCACCTATACCCCCACTATGTTGGAGCAGATCCAGACCCTCACCCCTCGGGTGACGGGCATGCGCGATCGCTTCCCCGAGCTAGAAAGCTACATTCAAAACAAAGAATGGGTGAATATTCGCTCCTTCATCCATGGCCCCATGGGCGAGCTGCGTTTACGCCTCGGTCGGGTCGCCAACCAACTGCTGCCCAACGACGCCAGTCAGGCCAAGGCGTTGATCGATGATTTGGCCGTTCACCTAGAGCGATTGGATGCCGCTGCTGCTGACTACAACCAGGTGGAGTCTGGCAAACAATACCGCCTCGCCCTGGATGACTTTGATGCCTTCTTCGAGCTAGTGCCCAGCCTGCCAGCAGAGTAGCCATGATCCAAGTGGGGGTGGTGGGCTGCGGCATCGTCGGAGCCATGGTGGCCTATGAGCTGAGTCGATGCCCCGGCCTCGCCGTGACGGTCCTCGATCAGCAGCTCCCCGGTCAGGGGGCAACGGGCGCGGCTTTAGGGATTTTGATGGGGGTGATCAGCCAAAAGACCAAGGGGCGCAACTGG
>JAAUQE010000114.1 GCA_012032425.1 Leptolyngbya sp. RL_3_1
CGGTGACCCTGCCGGTGATGCGTTGCTGAATTTGAGTATGAACGCTCTAAATACCCTCACCCTAGCCCTAGTCCTTTGGGAGAGGGAACTAGGCTTGAAGCCCTTCTCCCCAGGGAGAAGGGTTGGGGATGAGGGGGTTTCATCCCGCTAATCAGCAATGCCTAAACCGGTGCCGGTTGATCGGTTTTAACCGAGCCCAGGGTGCCGGAATGGACCAGCCCCCGCCGCGCATCTAGGGTCAAGATCGTGCCATCGCGAATGGTCTCGGTGGCGTTCTTGACGCCGACAATCACGGGCACCCCCAGTCGGAGGCCGATAACTGCGGCATGGCCCGTGAGGCTGTCATCCTCGGTAATGATGCCCCCCGCCCGCCGAATCGCATCGACAAAATCAGCACTGGTTCGAGGCACCACCAAGATTTCACGGGATTGAAGTTATTTACTTCTAGGCCGCTGTGGGCCACCCGAGCCCGACCGCTGACGGCCCTTCACCGATGCCAATGCCTCGGCCCAAAACCGCCTTGACTAAGTCCACTTTGATCAGGTCGGTAGAGCCCGAAACCCCTAGCAGGGTGCCAGCGGTCATGACAACCAAATCCCCTTCCCGCAGGAGGGCCTTCTCCTGGGCAATGTTCATCGCCGCTTGAAAGGTCTGACTGGCGGAAGCTAAATCTAAAATTAGCAAGGGTCGTACCCCCCAAATCAACTGCAACTGGCGGGCTACTTCGATGTGGGGCGTGACCGCCAGGACGGGGGTTCTGGGGCGGAATTTAGAGACATTGCGAGCCGTGGAACCGGTTTTAGTCAGGGTCATAATCGCGGCGGCATTAAGCTGAGCAGCGATGCGGCCCACGGCTTGGCTGATGGCGTTGGGAATCGAACGGGGGGAGCCGACCGTGTCCTCCGCATTAGACTTGAAGCTTTCTTGCTCGGTACGGAGGGCCACCCGAGCCATGGTGGCGACCGCTTCCACGGGATACTTACCCACAGCAGTTTCATTGGAGAGCATGACCGCATCGGTGCCGTCCAAGATGGCGTTGGCCACGTCAGACACTTCCGCTCGGGTGGGCCGGGGGTTGCTGGCCATGCTGTCTAGCATCTGGGTGGCAGTAATTACGGGAATACCGAGTCGGTTGGCACTGGCAATCAGGCGCTTTTGCAGAATCGGCACTTCTTCGGCGGGCAGCTCGACCCCGAGATCCCCTCGGGCCACCATTACCCCATCGGAGAGGGCCAAAATCGCATCCATCTGCTCGATCGCCTCATGCTTTTCGATCTTGACGATCACGGGGACCCGCTTGCCGTCGTTGGCAATCAGCTCTTTGATTTCTAGGACATCCTGGGGGTTGCGAACAAAGCTGAGGGCGACCCAATCCACCCCCTGGTTGAGGCCAAACTTGAGGTCCTCGCGGTCTTTATCGGTCAGCGCCTTGATCGAGAGGTAAACCCCCGGAAAGTTAACCCCTTTGTTATTGGAGAGAACACCCCCCACCACGACCCGGCAGTGCAATGCTCGGGTTTCGAAGTCCAGGGACTCGACCTGCATTTCAACCTTGCCGTCGTCCAATAAAATCGTGGCCCCAGCGGGAACTTCGTCCACGAGGGGGTCGTAGGTGACGGAGCTGATGGTTTGGGTGCCCGCAACTGGACGGCTGGTAAGGGTGAAGCGATCCCCTTTACCAAGGTGGATGGAGCCATCGGTAAAGCGCCCTAAGCGAATCTTGGGGCCTTGCAGGTCTTGGAGGATACCCACTGGCTGGTTAAGTTCAAAGGCAATTTGGCGAATCAGGCGAATGCTGCGCTGGTGGTCGTCATGGGTGCCATGGGAAAAGTTGAGGCGCAGGGTGGTAGCACCGGCTTCGATCAGCGATCGCAACACCTCAGGCTGACTGGTGGCAGGGCCGATGGTGGCCACAATTTTGGTCCGTCGCAGAGCATGGTGCAGTGGGGTCGCCATCATTTAAGTCACCGAGAAAGCCAATGGGTCAAAAGCTTAGAAATATGCGGCTGCGTCAGTTCGCAAATCCTGAAAAGTGTGATGAAAAAGCAACTGGGATAGTATCACGTTTACACCGCTTTACAGAGGAAAAGTGGGGTCTATCCACAATTGCAGTGGTAGAAACCCGAAACCGGGCTAACCCCCAGTCCTATGGGTAACCTGAGACCATGTCACAAAAATTCATTCTTGATGCTTCGTGTTTTATACTACCGAGGTTAGCCGTGAAGGAGTCGTGCGTATGTCGGTGGCCGGTCAGCCCCTGACGATCCCCAAAACCGTTCCCTCAGAGTTTTTGAAGGCCGATGACGGACTCAGCCCCAACCTTCTAATGTTTTTGGGGTCTGTCACGCTCATCACAGTATCCACCCTTGGATACTTCTCGGGTAATTGGCCGGGATGGTGCGTTTTTTCGATGAATGTTCTGGCCCTGCACTTGGCGGGTACGGTGGTTCACGATGCCTCTCATAATGCCGCCCATCGCCACCGCACCCTGAATGCGATTTTGGGTCATGGCAGCGCCTTGATTCTAGGGTTCTCGTTCCCGGTGTTTACTCGGGTGCATTTGCAGCACCATGCCCATGTCAACGACCCGGAGAATGATCCCGATCATTTTGTCTCGACGGGGGGGCCTTTGTGGCTGATTGCAGCGCGTTTCTTCTACCACGAGATCTACTTTTTTCAGCGGCGGTTGTGGCGCAATTGGGAGCTACTGGAATGGTTCTTGGGGCGCTTGGTCGTGGCGCTGCTCGTGTTTGCGGCCTGCCAGTTTGATTTCCTCGGCTACATTTTCAACTTTTGGTTTTCCCCGGCTCTAGTCGTGGGAATTGCCCTAGGACTATTTTTGACTATTTGCCCCACCGCCCGTTTAAAGAGCGCGATCGCTGGAAAAATGCCCGCGTCTATCCTGGGGCCTTACTCAATCTTTTGATCATGGGCCAGAACTACCACCTCGTGCATCATCTCTGGCCGTCGGTGCCTTGGTATCGCTATAAACCCACCTATGAAAGAATGAAGCCCCTACTGGATGTGAAGGGCTCGCCGCAGTCCCTGGGCATCCTGCAAGGGGGGCAAGATTTCTTTGGGTTTTTGTATGACCTGGTTTTAGGCATCCGCTTCCATTCGCCCAAAGCTTCCCACCCGCCTGAAGATGAGGCCAAGAGCACGGATGCTGATATCTCCCCGATCGCTGCAAGCAGTGAAAAATCCTCACCATAGAGGATTTGTGGGTTCATAACGTTCCCCCCATCCTCGGCGCAAACCCGCCCCTACCTCACCAACTTGCGGGTTTGGGGTACTTTTGGTTATCCCTAACGCTGTCGGCATTTTGTCTGGCTGTCCCGGCCTCGCTGCCCCTAGGGACAAGCAGGTGAATAGCGTATGCTTCACCAGGGCGCAAGGCTTTGCGCCCCTACTTCAGTAACTTGTGGCCATGGGGTGTTATTTAAGCGCAGATCCCTTAGGGCTCAATCTCGACCGAGGGGAACCGTAGATAGGCAGAGATCGGGGCGCAGGGTGCTGGCTTCGCGTAGGTAAATGTGGCTGACTGCGGCCTGTAGCACCGGTCGTTGAGCGTGAGCCATCAGGCGAATGCAGCGGGGCAGACTGCCATCGACATGCATTTGTTGGACATCCAGAAGCGGGACTGCATCCCAACCCGGCCTTTTGCGGGCGACGGCAGCCGGGAACAAAGCATCTAGGTCACGGGTAACCGAAAAGGTGACGCTAATCAGATGTTCAGGTCTGAGGGCGTTATGGGCTTCCAGGGCATCCAGGAGTTCATCGACGGCTATCGCGATCGCTGCTGCCGTATTTTCTGAGACGGTTGTTGCTCCACGAATTGCCTGAACGCGCCACTCCACACTGACAGCCTCCATGGGGTATTCAGCATTAGTAAACTTGATTTAAAACTGACCGGGGGATGATATCCGCCTCAATCGTAACAGGCGATTTCCCCATGCCTTGCATCAATAACCTTTTCAGGGGCGGTAGAGCCACAGGGGCAGTCCGCTGGTGGCGAGTTCAAATTCGAGCCAATCGGTGGTGTTCCCCAACCGATGGAGCAGTGCTGGTGGAAGGGTCTGACTGAGGCGGTCTTGGCTACCGCCGGACAGGAATCGTTTCCAGGCGGGTTGTTTGGTCTTGAGGGTGTAGCATTCGGCTTTGTCTGGATCGAGTCCGGCTAATTCAGCCGCCCAGCGACGGGCATCTTCCTCGGTGCCGAGGCGATCGACCACGCCCATGGCTAACGCCTGTTCACCGCTAAAGATGCGGCCATCGGCAAAGCCCCGCACGGTCTCTTCGGCTAGTTTACGGGCCTGGGCGACGGTTTTGACAAACTGACCGTAGGTGACATCAATCAGTTCTTGGAGAATGCCTTGTTCGGCCTCGGTGAGTTCGCGATCAAAAGCCAAAATGTCTTTGTAGGGGCCAGACTTAATCACCTTGAAGGAGACACCGACTTTCTCTAGGAGACGCTCTAGATTGTTGCCCCGCAGAATCACGCCGATGCTGCCGGTGATGGTGCCAGGATTGGCCACAATATGCTGAGCGCCCATGCCGATATAAACGCCCCCAGAGGCAGAGATATTTCCAAAGCTGGCCACGATGGGGATTTTGTCTTGGAGTCGCTGGAGGGCGCTGTAAATTTCTTGGGAGTCGCCAACGGTGCCCCCAGGACTATCGATACGGAGCAGCAGTACCGGAAATTTCTTTTCGATAACTTCTTCAATCGCTTCCAAAACTTGCTTACGGGTCGGACCGGCGATCGCACCAGTGACTTCGATGCGGGCGATGGATTTACGAGAGCGAGACTTAAACGGCCAGATCATGGGCAAGCGTACCAAGACAGAATTTGACGTAAGCAGAATTTGACGTAAATAGACCCGGACCCGGCGGGGGCACATCGCAGCGGCAGGGTCTAGCGGCCGAATCAATACCATCCAATGGCGGTCCAATGGCGGTGATAGCGGCCTGGTTCATTGTAGCGGCCTGGTTTGTATAGAACGGTGATGGCAAGAACGCACGGGTATTGTACCGGGTGACCCGAATCCGAAGATCACCCTGATCACCAGCGACTGGCGATGGGCATACGCCACCCAGTCCCAAAGGCGCGATCAGTCACCTTGAGAACGGGGGGGGCTTGACGGCGTTTAAACTCCGCCCGCGACACCAGCCGAATCACCCGCTCTACGACCTGGAAATCATGGCCTGCCGCCAGCATGTCCGCCACCGATTCTTGATGCTGCACCAGCCGCTCCAGAATGTCGTCGAGGATGTCGTAGCTGGGCAGAGAATCTTGGTCCACTTGACCGGGCTTGAGTTCGGCGCTGGGGGGTTTGGTGAGGATATGGGAGGGGATAATCTCAGTGGCTGCTGGGTGGGTTGGGGGAATGGGGAGCTGGGGGGATGGGGTTGTTGATTGGTTGTGCTGTTGAACAAGCTGCTCATTCAACCAGTTGCACAGCTTATAAACCCGAGTTTTGGGCACATCGGCAATCACCGCCAAGCCGCCATTCATATCGCCATAGAGGGTGCAATAGCCCACGGCCATTTCAGACTTGTTACCGGTGGAAAGCAGCAGATGGCCAAATTTGTTGGCGATCGCCATCAGCAAATTGCCCCGAATCCGGGACTGGATGTTCTCTTCCGCCACCCCAAAGTCAGTATCGGCAAACAAATTTTCCAGGGTGTGGTCATAGCCCGCCATCAGTTCCCCAATGGCCAGGGTCGTTTGATGAATGCCCAAATTCTCCGCTAAGGCTTTGGCATCTCCGACGGAATGGTCGGAGCTGTAGGGGGAGGGCATGAGAACGCCGAGCACCTGCTCGGGACCGAGGGCGGCGGCGGCGATCGCCGCCACTAAAGCAGAATCAATACCGCCACTGAGGCCAATCACCGCTTTCTTAAAGCCACATTTGCGGGCGTAGTCCTGCACTCCCAACACCAGGGCTGACCAGATCTCGCCATTGGTATCGGTGATGGCGGGAACCAGATCACCGGCTTGCAGATCTTTGGCTGCGGGATCGTAGGTGAGGCAGAGGGTATCGGGTTGGAAGGACTGGGCGCGACCGACCAAATTGCCGCTGCGGTCAAAGGCGAGGCTACCCCCATCAAAAATCAGGTCGTCATTCGCGCCAATTTGGTTGGCATAGAGAATCGGCACGTCAAACCGGGCCGCACTATGACTGAGCATCGCCTCGCGGGTGCGCTGTTTATTTAGCGAGTAGGGAGAGGCGGAGAGATTAACGATCAGGTCGGCTCCGGCGGCTTTGAGGCTGGCAATGGGGTTGCTGGGATAACGACGCTGGCCCCAAAACGCTTCGTCGTTCCAGAGGTCTTCGCAGATGGTGACCCCCAAGTGCAGGCTGGTGCCATCCCCCATCGCCAACTCGAAGTGGTTGACCTGATCTCCGGGCTCAAAGTAACGGTCTTCGTCAAAGACATCGTAGGTGGGCAGCAGTTGCTTATGAAAAATCCGCTGCACCTTACCGCCATCTAGCAGAGCCATGCTGTTGAAGAGGGGCTTGCCGCCGCGATCGCCCGCTGTGGGATTGCGCTCGGCAAACCCCACCAAAACGGCAACGTGCTCGGGCAATTGCTGGGCGAGGTCGGTCAGGGTGCTGCCCATGGCGTCGATAAAGCCGGGGCGCAGCAGTAAATCGCGGGGGGGATAGCCACAGAGGGAGAGTTCGGGAGTGAGTACCAAGCGGACGCCTTGGTCGGCGGCTTGGTGGGCAGCGGCGAGGATTTGTTGGGCGTTATTGGCGAGATCACCAATGATCGGGTTGAGTTGGGCGATCGTGATTTTCATGAATTTAGATGAATGAGAATTAGCTGTTCTTCAGTCGAATATGAATATCAAAAACAGTCGGGTTATTTTGATGGGGCGTTCGCTTAATTTCGAAAATATTGACGTTGGCAATCAGCTCACCTAATTTTTTGTAGCCATGATTTCTGGGATCAAAAGAGGGAGATAGTTTATTCAACTGTGAGCCGAGGGGGCCTAGTTCTGCCCAGCCATCATCCCCAGAAATAGCCCCATGGGCATCTTTAAGCAGTTGAATCAGTTTTTTATTGGTTTTCGTGCTGGTTTTGACTGCCGTTGTATCAGAGCTTTCAGCGATCAAGTTCTCTAGATGAATGAATTTATCGCAGGCATTGACAAAGGGTTCGGGCGTTTTCTTTTCCCCAAATCCATAGGCTTTCAAGCCTGACTCCCTGATTCTTGAGGCCAGTCTGGTAAAATCACTATCGCTGGAAACAATACAAAAGCCATCAAAACTACTGGTGTACAAAAGATCCATTGCGTCGATAATCAAAGCGCTATCTGTGGCATTTTTGCCAGCAGTAAACGCGAATTGTTGAATCGGTTGGATCGAGAATTGATTTAGAACCTTCTTCCAACCACTCAGTTGATTATTCGTCCAGTCACCATAAACCCGTCTCACATAGGCTGTTCCATACCGAGAGACTTCTTTGAGTAAAGGTTCAATGAACTGAGCTTTAATATTGTCTCCATCAATCAAGACAGCCAATCGTTGACTGGAAGTCTCATTGTTTTTCATTACAGTGCCTCGTTTTTCTGTCGGTGCGTTGGGCGATGCCGCAACACACCCTACGCAATTTAGGTTAACTGGCGGAAGAACCTACCCCGCCCTGCGGGCATCCCTCCTAGCTTTCGTAGGTTGGGTGGAGCGTTAGCGTAACCCAACAAAACCATTGCGGGTGTTGGGTTTCACTCCGTTTCACCCAACCTACGAGAGTACCTTTTATCAGCCAGTCAGCTTCTAGGGTCTAAATGAAAACCATGGGTTTGTCTTTTAAGGGCTCAAAAGCTTTGGCATCAAAGCGATAGAGACTGGCTGGTCGTCCGGCTCCACGGGAGGTTTTCTTCCCCGTATCTTCCAAAAAGCCGAGCTTTAGTAAACGGGCGCGAAAGTTAGAATAGTCGGCAAAATCTTCCCCCAGCACCGTGCCATAGAGCTGATAGAGATCCCCCAGGGTAAACACCTCTGGCAACACATCAAACGCGACTGGGCTGTACTCTAGCTTGTTCCGCAGTCGTTGATAGCCGTAGTTGAGAATTTCGTTGTGGTCAAAGGCCAAACGGGGCACACGGCTGAGGGGGTACCAGGCAATGCCGCTGACTCCATCGGCAATTAGCTCCGCCTCGGCAAACCGCACCAGAGCAAAATAACTCACCGATAAATAGCGCACCCCGTAGACTTCCTCAGCTTCGCGGGGATCGCGATCGGGGCCACCGAAGGTGTAGAGCTGTTCTAAGTAAAGGTTGTTGACCCGGATTTTTTCCGACAGCACCCGATAGGCGGCGTCCTCTAAAGAATTACCCTGGCGTACCAAGGTACCCGGCAAGCTCCAGTAGCCTGCAAAGGGATCGTCGTGGCGCATCACCAACAGCACCAACAGTCGATTTTGCTGGGTATCCACCGAAAAAATGACGTTATCGACCCCGACCTTAAAGTCCGCCAGGGCGTTGTCATTCAAGGGGTCGGTAGCGTTTTTCTGGAGTTTCCCAGGCATAGATAGAGTTTTTTTTGATCAATGTAGGTCCGAACCGCTCGGGGCAACACATCGGTGTCGTCCGTCTGGCGGTAGTAGCTAGATGACAGGTTGAGTTGCTGAGGCATATCGGCGATCGCCACCCGGCCACCCCGTTGCCGCACCTCCATCAAATCATCCTCTGATAGGTCATAGCCAGGGCGGGGAATCACCAATATTTGCACGAGATGAAACAGATCCTCAGATCGATACCAGCGGGGGAGCTGCCGAATCAGATCGGCCCCGACCACCAACGTTAGGGTGGCATCAGGCCAAAGTTGCCGCGCCTGCTCAGCACTTTCGAGGGAACGGGTGGAGCTGAGTTCGGGGTAGAGGCGATCGCCCCCACCGGCGCAGGGATATCCCCAATCATCAGTCGCAACATCGCCGAGCGATCGCCCAGGGGACTCTGATGGGTTTTAAAGGGATTGTCCGAGGCCCAAACCGCTACATGGTCAAACTGAGTCGCCAACCAGCGCAAAATTTCGCAATGGCCTTGATGGGGCGGATCAGCGCTGGTGCCGAAGAGAGCAATGTGCATGGGCTGCTGGAGGATTAGGGAGTTTTGAGTTTTGAGTGGCGGGAGGGGTGAAAGGGAATAGGGAACAGGTGAGAGGGAATAGGAGGGAGTTTTGAATTTTGAGCTTTGAATTTTGAATTGAAGGTATAGGGGAGCGGAAACCGCTCCCTATATTCTTAGCCTCCTGCTCCTACAGCGGCCTATGGCCACGGCGGGTCTGCTCGGTGAGATCTGCTAAGGCAGGGGAGAGGTTAACCGGAAAGGGTTTTGGGTCGGTGACGGTGCGGCAGACTTGGGGAAGGCTGGCGACGCTAGCGGCGGTGCGTTGGGCAATGGTGGCAAGGGACTCTGGCAAAATTGTCAGTTCGCCATGGGTCATCACCCGTTGCAACAAGGGCTGTGCATCCTCAGGTGGGGTTTCCGTTGCTAACCCTAAAACATCGTGATGGGCGCTGCCGTCTTGGCCGTAACGAAACACTTGCTTGCAGCCGGGATAGGTGATTTTGCCACTGGCTTCTTTCATCACCGGAATGCCATCGATGTCTACTAGTTTATAGACGCCATTGACGGGTGAACCGGTAACCAGACGGGTGCCAAAACCATAACCGTCAATGCAGGCTCCGGCTTGCTGCAATCGGGTAATTTCATATTCATCCAGATCACCGCTGGCAAAGATGGAGACATCAGGCAGCAATGCTCGCACCTGTTGGGAGAGACTGGCCAGGTCTCCCGAATCGAGGCGCACACCAGCTAATGTAGGTTGCCCAGATTGCTGATGTTCGGCTAGATACCGCGCTGCGGTCACGGTGTCGTAGGTGTCGATCAGCAGCGGTGCCCCCGGAAAGTAGCGGTGAAAGGCGTCAAAGGCATCGGCTTCGCTACCGGCGATCGCCGCGATCGCCATTACCAGGGCATGGGCCATGGTGCCCACCGGTTTTTGTCCCAGTTGCAAGGCAGCCCACACATTCGAGGTGGCGGTGAGGCCGCCCGCGATCGCCGCCCGCGCTGCCCAAATTGCCCCCTGGGGACTAAACGCTCGCCGGGTGCCAAACTCTAGCAGCATCGCCTCGGGACCGGTGACATCCCGCAAGCGAGCGGCGCGGGTGGCAATTAGGGTTTGGTAATTAAGGGTATTCAGGAGATAGGTTTCGACGATTTGGGCTTGCCACAAGGGGGCTTCAATCCGCAGCAACGGCTCGTTGGCAAACATCGCCGTGCCTTCGGGGACAGCCCAAACGTCGCCGGTAAAGCACGACTCGGCCAGCAGCTCCCAAAATTGAGGGGGGGCCTGGTCGAAAATGCCGGTCGCTTTGAGGGCCGTGAGGTGCGATCGCTAAAGTGAAAGTTTTGCAGAAACTCTAGGGCTTGGGTGAGCCCCATAGCAATCAGATAACCAAAGTTCTCGGGTAGGCGACGGGCAAACAGCTCAAAGCTGGCCCGCCGTTGATCGAGCCCTTCGCCTGCGTAGCAGGCGGTCATGGTGAGCTGGTACAGATCCGTCAACAAACCATAGTCGTCGGGGGTGACCAGTAGGGGTGCAATGGTCATTTAGGATATCCTCGCATGACTTATGGTTATTTTAACCATAAATAGCCCAGATATTCCGGAAGCTTGATGAAGTTTTCATAGGTATTAGGCCGAAAAGTGAGGTCAAAGTCCCGCAGAAGACCAGAAGTTACGGTGGCACAGAGGTTCCAGTCCCGAAAAATTTTGGTGATTTTCATGAATACCTGATTTTTGCCACCCTCCTGAGCAGTCACGACTTGAGCAATCAGGTCACCAACAAAGTCTCGTGGCAGGACTACTCTAGAGCGTAACTAGACCTTTTCTAAGCCTGATTAGTCTCAGAATAAGACTAAATGAGATAGCCCATGTTGGATGCTGAGATTTCAACGCTTAGTTTTTGGGTGCTCTGAGGGGTTGTGCAGCAGAGAAATGGCATTGGGTCGATTTACTGAGATTCATGCTCTTGTCTTGAGACTTGACCGATTCTTGTTGGGACTCAATACAGGCATTTAGAGTCTCATTAGAAGACAGTGTTTTGATGGAGTGAGTCGCCGCTAGAATGCAAAGCGGTATGGAATGGCGGCGGCACGGATGTCACTCTGCCTCATGGCAATGCCCCCTGCAAGACCCTTTGAAAGACCCTCTGGAGGGGCTGCAAAGGGGGTGTAAATTTAGTCCAAATTTAGTCCAGTCTAAATTAATGGCTCCTGGAAGCCCTTGCAGAAGAGGCTCTGGGGGTTTTGAATATTTGCGTATTCCGCAACTAATCAAAAGTCACAGCACTAGTAGTTACAGGCAACAGCACTCGATGATGGAATTCGCTTGACCATGCCAGTTTCTAGCCCCCTTGCTCTCAGCAATAGTGCTAGGACTTGAGTCGCCCGGTACTAGGACGAGAGAGGGCGCGAAAGCTGGTGAGTGAACCGTCGCCGTTAAACTAAAGAGACCCTCACACAAATCTGGCAGGGGTTGCGATGACTGTTGCTATCCGAAAATTTACCTTTGAGGAATACTTGGCCTATGACGATGGCACCAACACCCGTTACGAGTTGGTCGATGGGGAGTTGGTTGCCATGGGGGTAGGCACGGGGTTGCATGGCGCGATCGCTGAATTTCTCAATGAGCAGCTTAAGGAAGCGGCGCGGCGGGCTAACCAATCCTGGACGGCAAAGGATATGAAGGTGGGAATTCGGTCTCCTCGCGGCACCCGTTGGGATACGTCTCGGATTCCTGATTTGGTGGTTTTGCCGATCTCCCAATGGGAGGCATTGCGGATGCGGGAGGCGGTGATTGAGTTGCAGGACCCACCGCCGCTATTGGTGGTTGAGGTAGTAAGTGAATCGACGATCGCAACGGATTATCGGGCCAAAACACAGTGAATACAG
>JAAUQE010000318.1 GCA_012032425.1 Leptolyngbya sp. RL_3_1
GCGGCGATCGCCCTGCTGGGGCTCAAGCTAATGGCCTTGGCTGACCTGCCTCAAGGGCGCGTCTGGGCCTTGATGGCGGTGGCGGGCTGGGGCCGCTGGGGGCAGGTGGTGGCGATCGCCCGCTACCCCTACCTGAAGCCGGAGGGCAAGGGCGCGTTTCATAAAGCCCATGCCCATCCCAGAGTGGATTGGATCGTGGGTTGGGTGGCGCTTATGGGGCTGAGCGGAGCGATGATTACCCTCGGGCATCTGAGCTGGATGCTGGCGGGGGGGACAGCCTTCGGCGGCATGGGTTTGGCCCTCGGTGCGGGTGCTTGGTTTCACCGGCAATTGGGGGGGCATACCGGCGATACCTACGGGGCCGTAGTGGAATGGACAGAAGCCTTACTGTTGTGTCTGATCACGGCTCTGGCATAGTACCGGACGGCTTAAATAAACTACCATTGTGTAGAGCATTGTGTAGAGCAGAGAAGCATAAGGGGCAGGGGAGCTAGACGCTGGAATGGTCACGTTAATTCTGCCATCGAGTAATAGGGTATCGGTGCGCTAAATTGGTGCGCTAAATCAGTGCGCCAAACCTGTTAGGGTAAACCCATGACACCCGCAGATATCACCCCCTTTCTTCAGGAGCGGTTTGGCTCCGGTGCTCAGATTAATTCCACCGACGCTTGGCAGGTGGAAACGCCAGAATTTCGACTACTGGTGTTACTTTCAGCCGATCTGAGTTGGTTGCGGGTACTGGTGCCCATTGCTCCCGCCCAGGCGGTGCAGCCTTATTTGACTCAGCTTTTAGAGGCCAATTTTGAAACCACCCAGGAGGGCCGATATGCCCTCCATCAAGACATTCTCTGGGGCGCGTTTCACCACGAGCTGGCCAGTCTCCAACCTAATACCCTGGACGCGGCCATCACCCGTTTGCTCGGGCTAAAGCAGCAGGGGACTGAGCCCTTTTTTAGCCAAATGCTGGAGGCGCAAATGCGTCAAATTATTTCGGCCTCCAAGCAGCAAGGGCAATCCTTAGAAGCCACTATGCAAACCCTGGATCGCTTTTATAGCGAAGGGGTGATGGGGGATCTCAGCGAGGGCAGTGGCTATCAAGAGCAAGTTTTGGGGGCTTGGCGGCAGCAATTGGAACGGCTTTGGCCCGAGGTGGAAGGATGAGCCTAGTGCAAACGGTGGGCGATCGCATCCGTCAAGACTACGCCAGCTTTCCCCAGGACCAAAGCTACGACCTTTATGCCGAAGACGTGTACTTTGAAGACCCCCTCAACCGCTTCCGGGGGGTGCAGCGCTATCGCCAGATGATTGGCTTTATCCAGCGCTGGTTTCAGCACCCCACCCTAGCGCTGCATCGGCTAGAACCCCAGGATAACCGTCACTTCCAAACCCATTGGACCCTGAGCTGGGTCGCCCCTTTGCCCTGGAAGCCCGCTATGGCAATTTCGGGTTGGACGGACTATCGTCTCAATGATCAGGGTCAAATCATTGCCCACATTGACCACTGGCACTGCTCCCGTTGGGCAGTGGTGATGCAACTGTTTGGGCAACGAAAGCCATAATGAGACCTGTTGGGATCAGGGCCTGATGCTTACCATTCAAAACCTCTCTAAAACCTACGGCAGCTACACCGCTTTAAACGGTTTAAATCTACAGATTCAGCCCGGTGAAGTCTACGGGCTCTTGGGTCCGAATGGGGCTGGCAAAACCACCACGATCAATGTCATTTGTGGGTTGCTACGAGCCGATCAGGGGATAGTCTGGATTAACGATCATCCCGCTGGGGCCGCCACTAAGCCCTGGGTGGGGGTGATGCCTCAGGCCAATTTGCTTTACCGCAGCTTGTCCTGCGAAGAGAATGTGGCTTTTTTTTGCCAAGCTTTACGGGCTACCCCGGCGGCGGCGATCGCAGCGGGTGCGGGATTGTCTGGCGGCGGTCAACCTCCTGGAGCGGGCAAAAACCCCGGCGGAAAAGCTGAGCGGCGGCATGCAGCGTCGCCTGAGTCTGCGATCGCGATGGTGCATCACCCCAAGCTGCTGATTTTAGATGAACCCACCACGGGTCTAGACCTGGAAGCCCGCCATGATGTGTGGGAGCTGATTCGTCATCTCACTCGCCAAGAAGGGATGACCATTCTGCTCACCACCCATTTGCTGGATGAGGTGGAGCGGCTCTGTCACCGCATCGGCATTATCAAACAGGGCCAGCTCTTGGTAGAAGGCACGTTGGCGGGTCTACGCCGCTGCATCCCGGCTGAAGAGATCGTGACGGTGGAAACCGCTGTGCCAGAGGCAGCGATAGAGCGGGGCCGCGCCTGTGGGTTCACCCCCCGCCGCTATGGTTCAGATTTAGCTTTTTGGGTGCCGGAGCAACTGGATCTAAAGGCGCTACTAGACCGATTTGACGGCATCCCCATCGATTCCATTGCCCGTCATCCGGTGGGATTAGAGCACATTTATCTAGAAGCCACTCAGCCGCAGAAGGGGGAGTCGGGGGTGGAGGGGTGATGGGGTGTGGGGGTGTTGGCGGAGCCTGCCCATAGGGCTTAGGGGTGGATGGCTAAGGGTTAAAGTCGAATCGTCATCGCCAGGTACTGATCCCGAGGTTGAAACTGGGCGCGGCGATAGAGCCGTTGGGCGGGTAAGTTGTCGGCATCCACTTCCAGGTGTAGGGCGCGGATACCGAGCTTTTGGGCTTCGACTTTGATCAAAGCTAAGGTTGCGGTGCCCAGTCCTCTGCCTTGGCACTCTGGCCGCAGGTAGAGTTCATCAATAAAGGCATCGCGCCCACCGAACTCAAGGCTGTACCCCAGGCAAAGCGCAACGTAACCGGTCAGTTCTCCCTGGTCATAAATCAGCCAAATGCCACCGAGATGGCGATCGCTCAGCAGGGCTTTAACCGCCGCTTCACGTTCAGCCGCCGTCAGAGCTACGGCAGCCAAGACGTGAAAAGCCTCAACTAGGGGTAAAACCAACCCTAGCTCCGCTGTCGATGCCAACTGCAGCTCGGTGACCATAGGGGGATATACAGGGGACGATCAGGCTCAGCAAGCCCTATTTAAAGCGCAACGTTTGCTGCTGAATCTCAGGCAGGAAGCTGATACAGCGAGCGGGCAAAGTTTAAAACTTGCTCCTTCCTTTCTTCAGGAAGTGAGGCAATCATAGCGGCAATTCGTTCTTCTAAAGGCACCCAGGACTGGGTGTCTGATCGCCAAACCACAATAAATTGGCTGGTAGAAAAGGATGTAAACACTAGGGTTTCCCCATAGGCATTCGCAAACTCGACTTCATAGACTGTATCTGTATGTTTTTCTACAATAGAACCGCGATCGCCTGCTTGCAGGTTGTGCTGAGGTACATCTACAGTCAGCTCAACCACATCAAACAAGTCAGGTTTAATCATTTTCGCCTCGGAATATATAAGGTCACCAATCGGGCAACATCGTCACCTGGTTTCACAATCCATCCTGTCCTGACTATTTCCTGTTGATTAGGACGTACCCCTTTAATCAATAGGTCTACTCGATAGCGACGCCCATGCTCATTGTATTCTTTGGGTATTGCGTCTGCTGCCATTGCTTGATCTTCAATCTGCCTCATCAAGTCTTGATAGTTGTCTCTGGTGAACCCTAAGTACTCTTGAAACAAGACGGCTTTGTCACGGCCTCGATCGACATCTGGATTCAGAGCATAGCCTGTGAATTTTCGAGGATCGATCAATAGTTCATTAACGACATCCCTGAGTTTCACGCAATGTTGTTCCTTAGTTCTGAACCCAAGCGCTATCCATTACACCTTGGCGGAATTAACCTCACCATTCCTGGCTCCCCAGCTCCCTTGCCCCCCATCTCCCCAGCCCCAGGAAACGGTTCGCAAATTTACGCCGCGCGGTACTAGGGTGTATCTGTTCTGCATCTGCCAGCACTACCGATGGAGATGAGGTATCCCAACGGGCTTT
>JAAUQE010000115.1 GCA_012032425.1 Leptolyngbya sp. RL_3_1
CCAGCCTAAGTCACGTCAGGGATCGAATCCAGCCGATCGCCCCCTTCTACCTGAAGCTGTTTCAGGGTATCCAAGAAGGCATAGACCCCTGGACTCTGGAGCGCTTCCTCTAAAATGACTGCCCCCAAGACTCGCCGCAGCGGTGGGGTAAGGGACTGGACGGTTACCGCCGTTGGGATCGGGATTGCCGCCAGATAGGGGAGAATCGTCATCCCTAACCCAGCCGCCACCATGCTGGTAATGGTCGCATCTTCATTCACCTCGTAGGCCACCGTTAGTGGCACCAGTTGCTCGGTCAGATAGGCCCGTAGCTTGGCGTAGCTGTTGTCCTGGGGCACCGGCAAAATCAAGGGGTATTGGCTCGCCACTGACCAGGGGAGCGGCTCCTCTGACAGGTTCGCCTGGGGGGGCAGTAGGGCCACATAATCATCAGCCAGTAATTCATAGATCTTGAACCCTTTGGGCTCATCAATATCCATCAGCCCTAGATCAGCACCGCCTTGCCGCAAGACCTGCTGCACTTCCCCATGATTGACGCAACGGGTCACGGTCACGGTAATTTGCGGATGGCGTTGCTTAAAGTCGGCGATCGCCCTGGGTAACCCATGGGTGGCTAAGCTCCGAATCGCGGCAATCCGCACCTGCCCCGTGCCGAGGCTCCGCTCCGCTTGACTGAGGTGAATGATTGAACCCAGCTCTTGCAGTATCGCTTGAGCGTGGTCAACGACTTTTGTGCCGATCGGGGTGGGGGTGGCCCCCTGTCGTCCCCGAAATAGCAGCACGACCCCTAAGGTTTCTTCGAGGGCGGCGATGGCGTGACTCACCGCCGACTGGGTGACCCCCAACGCCGAGGCTCCTTTCCCAAAACTGCCACAGTCCACGGTGGCTACCAAAGCCTTGAGCTGGGACAGCTTAATGTCAGACCCATGAAAATTATTCATGGATTGACAGTACCATGGCCATTTGATCCTTTGAGTCAGGCTGTCTACAGTGAGAAGGCTGGCAACTGCACCCGTGCCTGCCATCCCCTTGATTAACTGCCATCGGAGCAAATGCTATGCAAATTGGTGTCCCCAAAGAGATTAAAGACCAAGAATTTCGGGTTGGGTTAACCCCTGCCAGTGTGCAAGCCCTGTGCGATCGCGGCCATCAGGTGGTGGTGGAAACCGGTGCCGGATTGGGCGCGGGCTTCAGCGATCAAGATTATGTCACTGCCGGGGCGCAGTTGGTCTCTGATGGGGCGATCGCTTGGGCACAGTCGATGGTGGTCAAGGTCAAGGAGCCCCAACCGCAGGAGTACCAATACTTCCACCAGGATCAGATTCTGTTCACCTATTTGCATTTGGCGGCGGAGCGGCAGCTTACCGAGGCATTAGTGGTGAGTGGCACCACCGCGATCGCCTACGAAACCGTGGCCACCCCAGACGGTAAATTACCCTTGCTCACCCCCATGAGCATCATTGCCGGTCGTCTCTCCGTCCAATTTGGGGCTCGCTACCTTGAGCGCCAGCAGGGCGGGCGGGGGGGTGCTGCTGGGAGGTTCCCGGTGTGGCACCGGGCCGCGTCATGATTTTAGGGGGAGGGATTGTCGGCACCGAAGCTGCCCGCATCGCGGTGGGCATGGGTGCCCAGGTCCAGATCTTGGATGTGAATGTAGAGCGCTTGGCTTATTTGGAGGGGCTGTTTGGTTCACGGGTCGAGCTGCTCTATAGCACCGCCGCCACCATTGCCCAGATGGTGCCCCAAGCGGATCTGTTGATCGGGGCCGTACTGATCCCCGGTCGTCGTGCCCCCATCCTGGTGAATCGCGATTTGGTGGCGCAAATGCGGCCCGGTTCGGTGATTATCGATGTGGCTGTAGACCAAGGGGGCTGTATCGAGACCCTACATCCCACCTCCCACAGCCAGCCCACCTATGTGGAAGCGGGGGTCGTCCATTTTGGGGTGCCCAACATGCCTGGGGCAACCCCCTGGACGGCGACCCAAGCCCTGAACAACAGCACGCTGCCCTATGTGATGACGTTGGCCAATCAAGGGCTGGCGGCTTTGGCGACGGACCCGGCTTTGGCCCAGGGGCTGAATGTTGCTGAGCACAAAATTACTCACCCTGCTGTCCAAGCGGTTTTCCCGGATCTCGTGCCCGAGCAATCTTTACATGCTGCTGTAAATTAGTGCTGGGTTCTAAACCTCATCCAGGTTCAGAATGTCCCAGCTAAATACCTATCCAGCATCGTCATTCGTAACCCACGGATGCGGAGCCCAGAGCAGCAGCTTTAGGTCGCCTTACGGGATGATTTTTAGATGGAATACTCTTAGGCTGACCCAATCGCCTATGAATTACGCCTGGTTGCCATGACAGATACTCTGAACCCCCTCGGCATCGGTCCCAATACCTGGCAGGTGAATGCCGATCGCGCCGACCTCAGCCGTCCGGCTATTCCCCCCCGCCCGATCACCGTTGCCACCGACACTAAGCAACTCACCCTCGATCTAGCCAAAACCGCCTGCATCGTAGTAGATATGCAAAACGACTTTTGCCATCCCGACGGTTGGCTGGCCTCGATTGGGGTGGATGTCACCCCGGCCCGCAATCCAATTCAGCCCTTGCAAACGCTGTTGCCGCAGTTGCGATCGCAGCGCGTCCCAATCCTTTGGCTCAACTGGGGCAATCGCCCCGACCTGCTCAACATTAGCCCCGCCCTGCGCCACGTCTATAACCCCACGGGTGACGGGGTGGGCTTAGGCGATCCGCTGCCCAGTAACGGCGCACCGGTGCTCACCCAAGGCAGTTGGGCGGCGGCGGTGGTGGATGAACTGCCTGCTGAGGCCGATGATATTGGGGTGGATAAGTACCGGATGAGCGGTTTTTGGGACACCCCATTGGATAGCATCTTGCGAAACCTCGGCAAAACCACCCTGCTGTTTGCAGGGGTGAATGCCGACCAGTGCGTCCTCTGTACCTTGCAGGACGCCAACTTTCTCGGCTATGACTGCATTTTGCTGCGGGACTGCACCGCCACCACCTCGCCCGACTACTGCTTTCAGGCTACGGTTTACAACGTGAACCAATGCTTTGGGTTCACGACGGACTCAGCCACCCTGATTGCTGCCCTCCCCTAGCTCCCCATCCACCCAAATTCCCCTAAGGGACAAGCGGGTAAATAGCGTACCGCTTCACCAGGGCGCAAGCCTTGCGCCCCTACTTCAGGAACTTGTGGGCATGGGGTGTTATTTAAGCGCAGATCCCACTAGTCATCTACCCATCCATCCACCCACCCACTCCCCCATGCCCACCGCCATCATCAACTGGGACAACTTTGTAACCGCCCTGGGAGGGATCGCAGTGATTCGCGATCGCCCCCAAGTCGAAAAACTCTCCAAGGACTACTACCACTTCAGCCCGGTGTTACAGGCGCAGTTAGCAGACAAATGTGCCGATTTGGTGGTGTGTCCCACCTCAGAAACCGAGGTGCTGACGGTGGCCAAAGCCTGCGTTGAGGCCAAGGTGCCCCTCACCGTGCGGGGGGCAGGCACGGGTAACTATGGTCAATGCATTCCCCTCGAAGGGGGGGTGATTTTGGACCTGAGCCGGATGAATGCCGTCAAATCAGTGCAGCCCGGTCTGGCCATCGTCGAACCGGGCGCGAAGCTGGCCGCGATCGACAAAATCACCCGTCCCCAGGGCTGGGAACTCCGCATGTACCCTTCCACCTACCGCACCGCTACCATCGGCGGCTTTATCGGCGGCGGCAGCGGCGGCATTGGTTCGATCACCTACGGGCAACTCAGCGATCGCGGCAACCTCAACGCCGTGCGGGTGGTCACCCTAGAAGACAGACCGCGCGTGATCGAGCTACGGGGGGATGCCGTCCAGCAAGTCAACCACGGCTACGGCACCAATGGCATCATCACCGAGCTAGAAATCCCCCTCGGACCGACCTACCCCTGGGCTGAGGTGATTGTCAGCTTCGATGATTTTATGACCGCCGCTCGATTTGGCCAGGTGCTGGGCGAGTCGGACGGGTTGATCAAAAAACTGATCAGCATCCATGCTTGGCCCATCCCTGAGTATTTTGTGGCGTTGCAGTCCTATTTGCCGAAGGGCAAAGCGGCAGCGCTACTGATCATCGCCGAACCCTCAATGGCGCTGTTTGAAGAGTTGGCCCAGGCATGGGGCGGCACGATTACCTACGCAAAGGGGCGGCAGACGCGGGGAAAGGCACCGCTCTAGCCGAATTTACCTGGAACCACACCACCCTCCATGCCCGCAGCAGCGATCCCACGATCACCTACTTGCAAACCCTATTTCCCTATGATCCCGAGCTGACCCTGGTACAGCATTTCGCTGAATACTTTGGTGACGAGGTGATGATGCATCTAGAGTATTTTCGCGTCGGCGGGCAAGTCTGCCCCGCTGCCCTCCAGTTGGTGCGCTACACCACCGAGGCGCGGCTACAGGAGATCATTCGCTATCACGAAGCACAGGGGGCCTTCATCGCTAATCCCCACACCTATATTTTGGAAGACGGAGGCCGTAAGGTGGTCAACCCCGCCCAAGTGGCCTTCAAAGCTCAGGTTGATCCCTATGGCTTGCTGAATCCCGGCAAAATGCGGGGTTGGCTGGAGCGGGCGCAAGATTAACTTCGGCACACCCTACCCAGGACCCAGGGGTTTCTGTTATCATTCGAGACTGTGTCTTTAAAAATTAGGAAAGCAGCAGGCATTGCATGGCTAAGAAGAGCATGGTGGCGCGGGAGCGCAAACGGGAAAAACTGGTTGCTAAGTATGCAGAGAAGCGCAAGGCTCTGCTTGCAGAATTTAGCAGCACTGAAAATCAGCAAGATCGGCTGACCATTCACCGTAAAATTCAGCAACTCCCCCGCAGCAGCTCTCCGACTCGCCTGCGCAATCGCTGTTGGAAAACCGGTCGCCCTCGGGGCTACTATCGGGACTTCGGTCTGTGCCGCAACCAGCTCAGACAAATGGCCCATGAAGGGTTATTACCTGGCGTGGTTAAGTCGAGCTGGTAAGTCGCGCTTACCCCGTTAAGCACCGCCTTTAAGGTGGGGCTTACCCATCAAATCGGCTCAATCAAATCGACTTGGATGACGGTCAGGGGCATCTGGGTTAAGGCGCTATACCTGGCGATCAAATGTCAAACTTTGCACTGTTTTTGGCGGAGAGAATACTATGTCCCGTTATCGAGGCCCCAGCCTCAGAATTGTTCGTCGCTTAGGAGAGCTGCCAGGGCTCACCCGTAAGGCTCCCCGCAAGGCTTATCCGCCGGGACAGCATGGCCAAGCGCGGAAAAAGAAGACTGAATACTGCATTCGGCTTGAAGAGAAGCAAAAGCTGCGGTTTAACTACGGCATCACCGAAAAGCAACTGCTGCGCTATGTGAAAAAAGCACGGCGGGCCGGGGGCTCTACGGGTTTGGTGATTCTTCAACTGCTGGAAATGCGGTTGGACAATACGGCTTTTCGCTTGGGCTTTGGTCCCACCATTCCTTCTGCGAGACAGGTGGTGAACCACGGTCACATTACGGTCAATGGCCGCCCTGTGACGATTCCCAGTTATCAATGTCGCCCCGGTGATGTGATTGCGGTGCGCGATCGCGAATCCTCCAAAACCTTAGTCGAAGCCAACTTGCAATTCCCCGGCTTGGCCAACTTGCCGAATCATCTAGAGCTAGACAAAGACAAGATGATTGCCAAGGTCAACGGCATCATTGAGCGGGAGTGGGTCGCCCTCAACGTTAATGAACTGCTTGTGGTTGAGTACTACTCTCGGCAAGCCTAGGATTTGGTCCCTGGGACTAGTTTTACCCCACCATAATCGACATCGCCCCCCTCATGTCTTCTGGACTCAGGGGGGCGATGTCGATCGGCACAAATTAAGCACCGTCAAACAGCGGGACGGATTTTAACGGTATCTAACATCGCGATAGACTAGACGCGAATTAAACCCTCGGCCCCGTAATTCCAGCACCCGAGCCATGGCCAAGTCGCGGTCAGCAAATTCACCGGCATTGATAAACCTGCCGAGACCAGAGTTTTCCATAACAGCCTCTGGATACAACTGCTGCACTTGGCTTAAGGTGTTGCCCTGGCCAAACACTGCTACCACATAGGCTGTGGTGACGGCATCAATCCGATCCACGCCAGCCGGAATATCCCGTTGGGGGATGTTAAGGGTGACAGGGCCGACCCCAGGTTCTTGAAATAAACGCTGGCCGGTTTGGCTAATGATTTCCAGACTGGTCTGCCCCCGATCATTAATGCGCATGAAATACTGGGCCGGAATATTGTTGTAGGTGCCGCTACTGACATAGCTGACATGGCGCTCATAGGGCGGCACCGGCACAGAAGGGACCGTCAGCACACCACTCTGCTCCGTTTGACCACTCACCTTGTTGTGGACATTCATAAAATACTGCGGATTGCCGCTCCGGCGAAATACTCGGGCCGCATAGGTGGTCGTGTCAAAGGCCAGGATATCTTCGGTGGCGGCTGCACTCAGGGGCAGATCGCCCGGTGCCACATTCACCAACACATCTCCCACGGCACTTTCCTCCACTATCAACCGACCGGCAGAATCAAAGATTTGAAAGCTGAGGCGATTGCTGCTGCTGATCACAGCTCGGTAAGTGGCTGGAAAACCATTCCGAAACCCCCTGCTAAAGAAAATGGTGAAACCGGGCTCCCGACGCAGATCGGTAATCGCTCGGCTTTGCTGAAGAACGCCGGTCGTATTGTTATAGACATTCATCCGATTCTGTCCGCCATCCTGAAAGACATGCACGGTGTAGTTGCCGGTGCGAAAATAGAGGATGGAATTGGCGTTGGCTTGGGCCAACAAAAGCGTCGCTTCTACCACCGGTGACGGCGTGATTTGGGGCGTAGCTAACTGAGGCGCGGCTAACTGGAGCGCGGATATAGGGGATGCTTGGGGCGATTGACGAGCCGCAGCGGGGGCGATCGCCGACAGGACCAGTAACGCTGTCGCCGATAAAGCCATCCGGGCCGTTTGATTCAATTTAATACTAGAAGAATTAAGGTGAGAAGATGGCTTGGACGTCATAGGCATTAGCATACCCAAATGATTCTGGTAACTGTCCTGGCCCCTGTAAAATAGACAGTCAAACCGTTTTAGAGGCTTGACCGGCAAGGGCCTAGGACAAAAAAATCTCGTTCTTTACGGTGGTATTTTAGGGCAGTTTCCCACGAGCTGAACGCTGCTAGCACTAAATCCCTACGGCTTAACCCGTTAAAACACGCAGGACCGACCCACTTCACATCCTGACTGAATAGCAGGCATCGCCAAAAACGCCTTACATCCGCTCCTTGACATTCTGTTCTAGTACAGCGTCAAGCTGCAATTTGCAGGTACTGTTTTGAGCTATCCGCGTCAAGCCTGTTGAGGGGGTTAACTGATTCGGGTCAAGCACCTGACCCGATTTCAATACCCCATAGATGATGCAGATCAGCTTATGCATCACCGCCCCAACGACTTGCATGTTCTGCTTTCCAGCCGCCAACAGCCGTTCTCGAAAGGCTTGCACCTCAGAGCAATGTCGGATCATCACCAAGGCTGGAAAATAGAGGGCCTTACGCAAGCGGGCATCGCCAATCTTGCATAATCGCGTCTTGCCCTGAATCGAAGTCCCCGCCTTGAACTCGCGTGGGGTTAACCCCGCAAAAGCTGCTAATTGACGGGCAGAACCCAACGCTTCAACCGAGCCAATTTCACCCAAAACGGTAACCGCCGTTTGTGCGCCAATGCCCGTGATGGCGCTGGACTGCTAACGGGTGATAGATGCCGAAAAGTACTGTCAGGAAAGCATTTCAGGGATATTTTAGGAAAAGGGCTGTACTTAGTATTTTTACTGATTGATCACCGCCACAAGCAGGGCTAATTCAAAATTACGGGAAAAAACTTGTGAGAGGCTGTTTGAAAAGCCTCTAATTTAAGCTGGCGCGATGGCAGCCGTAGCTTCATGGGCTGCTGCCTTTAATTTTTATGGGTAAAGGCCCAGACCCCATCCCACTGCTCAGGGGTGCCACCGGTCAAAAACTGCTCCAGCCGCTCAAGATAGACCTGGGCAGCGCGATCGGTGATGTTGACGGCCAAAACCTTTTTAAAGTAGGTCTTAGCCCCCAGCCAATCACGGGCTTGATAATGACGCACCCCGGTCTCAAAGTCGTCACGGGTTTGGAGCTTCAGGTTCCGCATGGTTTCGCTATCCGCCGCCAAAATCTCGTAAATATTCAGCGGTTCAACCCGACCCTTGACCATCACCCGATCTAAAAATCTGGGTTGATACCGCTCTGGATGGGTGAGTTGTGCCATCACGCTCTCTGACATTAACAGTTGCGCCCCGTATACCTTCGAGATGCCCTCCAAACGAGCCGCCAAATTCACCGTGTCAGAAAGCACGTCCCCCTGGAGACGGGTGGGCTCACCGATGATCCCCAGCATCATCTGCCCCACATGCAGCCCCATGCCGATCGCAATGGGTTCGACGCCCACTTGTTCAAGTTCCTGGTTGTATTCCCGAATTTTTTCAAACTGGGCCAGACTGGCATCCAGGGCATCCTCCACGTTTTCAGGAAAGACGGCCATGATGCAATCACCAATGAACTTGATCACAAAGCCATGGTGCCGCCGAATTTCCGGGGAAATCTTTTGCAGATAGGCGTTCATGAAGTCAGCCAGCTCCTGGGGCGGCATGTTTTCCGCGAGGCCGGTGAACTTGCGAATATCGACAAACATCACCGCCATTTCCTTGCTGACGCAGTCACCCAAGTTGATCTCAGTGATACTGTTCTTACTAAAAAAGTTGAGATATTCCGTGGGGAAAAACCGTGCAAAGGCATTTTTCTGGGCTTCGACGCGGCTAAAGGCTTGCTGTAGTTGGGTGCTCATGTGATTGACTGAGCTGGCCAACTCTCCCACCTCGTCGGTGCGATCGATGTCGAGGGTTTGTTGCCAGTTGCCCTTGGCAATCGCCTTGACGGCGGCGTTGAGCTGCACAATCGGCGCAGTGATCCAGCGGGTGGCAGCCACACCAACCATCAGGGCGATCGCTAACGCCACCACGCACAGCACAATCGTGGTCTGGGTGTTTTGGTAGATTTGGCCCATAAATTCGGCCTCGGGCACCACCACCACAATTAACCAATCGAGGCCAAACCCGTCCTTAAAAGGCAACACCTCTAGAAACTGGCGCTTGCCATCCAGGTCAAAGGTGAGTTGTTGAGATTGGCGAATGCTCTCCAGTTGGCCAAAATCTTCCCGTAAGACCTGGACAGAAGCCCGCACTAAGGGATCAGTGCTGTTTTTGGCCCTTAAAAAGGTCGTTTTGCCGTTATCAACCACGGTTAAGGGTTCATCCGTAGAGCTAGAAATCATCTGGCCCTGGCGATCGATGACAAAGGCTCGACCCGATTTGCCGCCAATTTCGAGTTGTTTGAGAAAGGTGCGAAATTCTTCTGGCAAGACCACATCGGTGGCACATACCCCCAGGAGCCGCCGATCTTGGTTGCCATCGTAGACGGGTAAGCTGGCAGTGATGTTGGGTAGCCCCGTGGTGAAGGCAATGTACACATCGGTCCAAGTGAGGCCTTCTGCATCCAAGGCGGCTTGATACCAAGGGCGGGTCCGGGAATCGAAGCGTTGAGTGGATTTATCCCGAAAAAATTGCCGCTGACCCCGCAGATCTAAGCTGTAATAGTCGCGCAGAAAACCATTGTTGGCGTTGCCATAGGAAAACTGCAACTCCCCTGTTTCTGGCATCCGCAGCACCCCAAAAAACTCCCCCGAGCGGGCACTGCCGCAGTAAATAAAAGCAATGGTGGGGTGGAGCCGCATTTGCTGAAACAGCAAATGTTCACCGTATTGGGCGTTCTCGATGTCTAAATCCCCAAACCGAAACGCGATCGCATTCAGGCGGTTAATGGCGTGGGGTTCGCCAAAGTAGGTGTCTAGCTCCCGCTTAATGCCAATGGACAGCTCACTGCGCAGTTGTGTGGCCAGGGTCTGAACGGCCTGCTCACCGTTCCGTAGGGAAAGGTAGCCCACTAGACCCACCACCGTCACGAGCTGCACCGCCACCGGTACCGTAAACATGGTCCGGAGGGAGGGGTGGCGCAGCTTTCGTTTCAGGGTCTGAAACCAAGCTTTAAGCGGTGGGGGCGATCGCTTCACAGATATAAACCTGTTTAAAACGCTGAAAAGGGGCAATCCATGGCATTGGGGTGCATTGAGCGCAATCCCGAGCGGTGACTGGCACTGGGGCAGTTGCCCTTACTTGTACCAGAGGTCTATAAGTATTTTTCCCGAGAATACCGAGTATTTAAGTTTGGGGGTTGCCCTTTCTTTCCCGGAGGCTGGTTACCCCTCCGGACAAACCCCACCTTTGGCCCACCCAACCCCCGCCCAGGCAGCGTTAGACTGGATAGGCGGTATCTCTTTCTAGTTATCTGTAGAAAGAGTAAAGACTTTCAATGCTGTCAATAGAGCCATTATGCGGACCATTCAGGACATTGCTGATTACGCCCAAACCGGTGCCCAAGCCCTTGGGATTACGAAATACGATCTATATGGATCTGCTGTAGATGAGACCAGTGTCCAGGTGGATCGCGGTGAAGCGAAACAGGTCAAGGCGTCCCAGCGCTCTAGCGTGATCGTGCGAGTGTGGAATGATCAGGGTCGTCTGGGGGTGACCACCACCACCGATGTTGACCCCAGTGGCATCCAGTTGGCGTTAAAAACGGCTCAGGAGGCCAGCGCTTTTGGGGCTACAGACAATATTCCCGACTTTAGTCCCGAGGCGACGGCCCCGGTGGCGGAGGTGAAGGCTAAAAAGGTTACCCCTGCCCCCGTGCCTGAGCTGATCGAAACCCTGTTGGGGGCGGAGAAAGCGCTGCTGGAGGCCCATCCGCGATCGCCTCGGTGCCCTACAACGGTCTGGCCCAGCGAGAGGTGGATCGGTTTTATCTCAACAGTGGTGGCGCTTTACGCCAGGAGGGCCGCTCTTACACCTCAATCTATCTCTACAGCAAAACCGAACAGGAAGGCCGCAAACCCCGCTCCGCTGGGGCAATGCGCTTGAACCCTGGGCTGTCACAGTTGGATGTCAAGGGCTGTCTACAAGAAGCCACAGAAAAGACCCTGAGCCATCTGGACTACGAGGCGATCGCCACGGGCAAGTACCCGGTGGTGTTCTCGGCGGAGGCTTTTTTGAGCCTTTTGGATGCCTTCTCGAATATGTTCAACGCCCAAAGTGTGTTGGATAACCGTAGTTTGTCTACGGTGGAGAGCTTGGGGGAGGCGATCGCCTCGCCCCTGCTGTCGGTCTACGACGATGCCCTCCATCCCGACAACATCAGCGCCGAAACCTTTGACGGCGAAGGCACCCCCACCCGCCGCCTGCCGATTATCGAAGCCGGGGTCCTAACCCATTTCCTCCACAGTGCCGGAACGGCCAAGCGCCTCAACGCTCAGCCCACGGGACACGCCAGCATTGGCGCTAAGGTCAGCATCGGGCCGAGCTTTTACCATGTGACGGCAGCAGCCCCTTCGGGGTCATCACTGAGTCTAGAGACCGCTGAGAATGTGGTCTTCATCGACGATCTCCAGGCCCTCCATGCGGGGGTGAATGCGTTGCAGGGTTCTTTTTCACTGCCCTTTGACGGCTGGTTGGTCAACCAGGGCAAAAAAGTGAGCATTGAGTCAGCCACAGTGGCGGGGGACTTCAAAACGCTACTGAATTCGATTGTGCATATTGAGGCGGAGCCGGAATTTACGCCGGGGGGGCTCTGTCCTCGGGTTTGGGTAGAGGCCCTCTCGATTACCGGCGAAGCGTAAGGTGCTTTAGGGGATTAGGGACCGGGTGCCTTTGAGGCACCCGGT
>JAAUQE010000116.1 GCA_012032425.1 Leptolyngbya sp. RL_3_1
AGGAGGACGCCCACTTTTACCTGGTTCAGGAGTATGTAGAAGGCTCCCTGCTGACCGACGAGATCCGTCCGGGACGGCAGCTTTCTGAAGACCGGGTGATCGATTTGCTCCAAGACCTGCTCAGCACCCTCTGTTCAGTTCACCAGCAGCAGGTGATTCATCGGGACATCAAGCCTTCGAATTTGATTCGTCGCCATAGCGATCGCAAGGTGGTGTTGATTGACTTTGGCGCGGTTAAGCAGGTGAGCAGCCAGCCCTTAGAGATCAATGGTCAGGTCAGCATTACCGTTGCCATCGGCTCCCTGGGCTATATGCCCAATGAGCAGTTGGCGGGGCAACCCACCCTCAGCAGCGATATCTACGCGATCGGCGTGTTAGCGTTGCAGGCCCTCACCGGCCTAGAGCCCAAACGTCTCCCCAAAGACCCCCGCACCAGTGAGATTATGTGGCGGGAGCTGGTGACGGTCAAACCGGCCCTGGCCGACATCATCGACAAAATGGTGCGCTACGACTTTCGCCAGCGCTACCCTTCGGCAGTGGAAGCCTTCACTGCCCTGAACACACTCAACCCGGCCAGCGCAAGTCTCGATAAGGGGGCGATTTCGTCACCGCCGGACATGTCTGGGGACCCCACCGGCAGCTATCTCACCTGGCTAGAGCGGGCCGATGAACTCTTTCAGCAGGGCCAATTTAACAACGCCGTGCGCTGGTACACCAAGGTGGTGCAAATTCAGCCCAGCGATCTGACCGCCTGGTTTAAATTGGCCATGGCCCAGGAAAACCTCAACCACCATGAAGCGGCTCTGGCCGCCTATGATCGCGTCCTCCAGCATCAGCCTGACGATTACTTGGCTTGGCTGAAGCGGGGCAAAGTCCTGGAAAATTTACAGCGGTTTGAGGGGGCACTAGCGGCCTATGATGAGGTGCTCCGCCTCCAGCCGGATAATTATTGGACTTGGAACGATCGCGGCCAAACCCTCGAAAAACTCAATCAACTGGAAACCGCCATTACCTCCTACAATCGGGCGGTGCAGCTCAAGGCCGACTTTCAACTGGCCCTCGGCAACCGCAAGCGCCTACTGATTGCCCTGAAACGAGTCGAAGAGCTCTATACCCTTAACCACTACGAAGACGCGATCGCCGCCTGCGACCAAGCGATCGCTGACAACCCCAATGATGCCAATGCTTGGCTGCTGCGGGGCATGGCCCTAGAAAGCCTCCGGCAGCTCCCCGACGCGGCTCGCGCCTACAACCGAGTCGTACAAATTCAACCCCAAGATCATGTCACCTGGTTTAAGCTGGGCTGCATTCTCGATACCCTCAAGCGCCCCCAACCCGCAACGGTGGCCTTTGGCAACGTGGTGCGGCTACAGCCCAAAAACCACTGGGCTTGGCACCAGTGGGGCTGCATGTTAGAGCAAACCCATCAGCGCCAAGAAGCCCTCTCCGCCTACCAACAAGCTTTAACCCTCAAGCCCGACTTCCAGATGGCGCGGGATGCCCATCAGCGTCTCCTCAGTGAGGCCATGGCCTCAAGCCAAATCACCCAGGCTCAGAAAAACCAGGCCACCCAGCCTCAGAAACATAAGGGCCATAATGGCGGCACGGGTCGCGCTGCTCCTACCGTCAACCCCTAGCCCTTGAATCTCTGTTAATAGTACAATTGAATTATCTAACTCCCCTGGCAACGTAGCCGCTATGGTGGTTGGGGATGGGTTTCAATTCAGGCTTAGCAATTACTTGGAGGCACTATGGCAGAACTCAATGGCGGCACCGCGATCGCCCCTCAATCGGCGCTGGAGCACGATCAGATCGACCCATCTGCTCCCGCAGAAGAGCAAGCTATGGATGAGCAAGCGATAGACGATACCTTTGCCGCCCTCAAAACCCTGCTGAGCACGGTGGAAAAGCTCCAAAAAGCCCGTCAGACGGTGGGGGATATGAAGCCACTGCTGATCCGTCTACTGGATGGAGAAATGCTCTCCGGTGAAGAACTAGAGGACCTCAAAGGCGGTATCGGCGGCTTGGGGAAACTGGTGAAGCTTTACGGTGACTATCAGGTGGCGTTGGCTCAAGCCCAGCCTGCCCGTCACTTGCTGGATGACATGCTCAAAACGCCAACAGCCCCGGTCTAATGCTTCGCTGGGGTGGGCTCAATGCCGATCGTGGGGAAGCTGAGCACTGCCTCGATGCGGGGTGTGGGACTGGGGGGGATTGGCTAAATCAACCCATTGAAAACCCGCTGCATTCCGATTGCCTAAGGCATTTTTCAAAATAAACGTGTACACCGTTGCTGGATCAGACCAATGCAGGTGAGCCCGCTGCTCTAGCACGATTCTTGCTTCGTGGGGGGGCATGGCCTGTCCCCAGCCTTTATGTTGTTGGCAAGCAACCCAAACATTCAACACTTGAAAAATCTTGGCCAATTCATGGGTTGGCGCGGTGCGGCGGTGGTATTGGTCGAGAATTGTAGCGACTTCCGTCAGGCCAGCCCCTTGGGCAAGCTGGCGACTTTCTACGAACCAAATATCCAGAGAAGACAACATTTCACCATGGTTAGAAAACTCTTGCTCTAGCAGATAGTCACTGATATAAATTGCCCCTAGGTTTTTAAAATAAGCGGCTAAACAAAGGGTTTTGCGATCGCTCTCACTCAGTTGCAGCTTGCTACTGTAGTCCAAACAGAGACCTGACAAGACCGCTGCTTCTTCTAGCAGCCAGCTTTTTTTGCGTTTCAGCAATCCCCGCAGGGTATTGATATAGTTCTTGAATTTGGGATAACTCATGGCAATGCCCTAAACTAGCTCCCTTAGCGATCGCCAGAGGCAAACCGTTGATGTGAGGCAACGGCAGTTTGCGGCTTACGGCTTGGATATGAGCCATTTAAGCAAAAAAATATAGCGGCATTCTGTTTTTGTTGAAATGACGCGCCTAGATCTTGTATGGCAGTCGCCAGTTTGGTTAGGACAAAACTGATAGCCACTTTGCTTCTGCGCTAAGAATTCAAGCGATCCTAGGTGTCTTAAGCAGCGCTATAGAGCCCTCCCATGGCCACAGAGGCTGGCCCCAAACAGCGCGCAAAAAAATGCCGTTACCCAAAGGGCACGGCAGATCAGAGATGGGCTGAAAGCAAAGCAAACAAACCGCTAAATCAGCTTTACCCCGCTGCTTGAACAGTTTGCTGAGAAAAAGAGGCTGAGTCCGAGGTTGTTTCTACAGCGGGATCAACCGTGGCGAACTCAATGTGATTGACTAGGGTCGTCACAAAGGCAAATAGCAAAAAAGGTAGGGACAAAACCAAAACCAGGCCCACACAAACTAAGGCATACAGGGGTTGGCGCGCCCCCATCAAACCCATGGATGCAGCCAAGCTAATTAAGAGGACAACCAACCAAGCAATAATTTGGCCATACACATCGCCGAAGGTGAGCGTGCAGACAAAACGATATCGTTGTAGTTTATCCATGGCTTCAATGTTCCTAGGGGAGACCTCAATTTATTCAGCATATCGGCCTGAATGAGGACAGCATTGTTTCTCAACATTACTTGAGGGTAATCCACTAAAATATTTCGCTCTGTAAAGCAATTGCCGCGACTGGATTCTTCGTGAGGTTTGCCTTGTCTGCGCGTTCGTTTAAGCGAGATTCACCCAGCCGTCGTCGCCCAGCGGCCTATCGCTACCTGATTTTCCACAAGCCCTACGATGTCCTGAGCCAATTTACCGATCGCCAAGGCCAACGGCTCACCCTGAAGGACTACATTCCGGTGGGTGACGTATACCCGATTGGTCGCCTGGATCGTGATAGCGAAGGGCTGATGCTCCTGAGCAACCACGGGGTCTTGCAGCACCGCCTGAGTGACCCAACCCACGGCCATCCCCGCACCTACTGGGTCCAGGTGGAAGGGATGCCCACCCCTGAAGCCCTGGCAGCGCTGGCGACGGGCGTGATGGTGCAAGGGCAGCAAACCCGTCCGGCTGAGGTCCAATGTTTGCCGACCGCACCGGCCTTACCTCCGCGAGTCCCCCCGATCCGTCAGCGCCAGACCATTCCCACCTGTTGGCTGGCCTTAACCCTCCGGGAAGGCCGCAATCGCCAAGTCAGACGAATGACCGCTGCGGTCGGTTACCCAACGCTGCGGCTGGTGCGGGTCCAGATTGGGCCGTTGCATTTGGCCGATTTGCCCCAGGGGCAATGGCGATCGCTACGGGTCAAAGAGCGTCAGACCCTGGGTGAGTGGGTCGGTCTATCCTTGTGACCAAGGGACTTTGCGCCTGATCTATATGAAGCTTCTGCAAAGCGGCAGAGACTATCCTGACGGCAGGTCGGGGACTTTGCCTTACATTTAGGTAGGCAGTCCCCGAATTTCGATATATCGTTAATGAGAGCCTTTAGGTAATTGGTCTCGATAAACCCCGTCCAACTTATACACTTGAGTTTTTCCCATCGGGCGAACTACCAGTTTGGATGTGGCCAAGGTTTAGATCAGTTCCCAGTAATGGCCCCCACGGCTATTTAGGGTTCCTGGGTTGCGATATGGTAGCGGCGCTTACTGAACTCATTGCCGTATAGAACGTCTGGTCTTCTGGCTATGCTCGTCTGCCCTCAGTGTCAGTTTGAGAACCCCACCCAAAATCGATTTGCCAGCGCTGTGGCAGCCCCCTGAGGATCCTGCAGGGTATCATCACCCCCGCTCCGGTTACGGATGGCGATACCGCTCCAGTTTTACCCCTCAAGCGCTGGTTGGTGAGCGATCGCTTCCTTGACCCTAAGCAGCGTTACCAAGTCCATGGGGCCGCCGAAGCCACTGAACCCATGGTCGATATCCTAGAGTTGACCATCATTGATTGCCAAGTTGGGGTGCCTTCCCCGGTTGCCGTCATGACTCAGGGGGGGATGGACGAGGACGAGCCCCTTGATCTTGATAGTGAAGATGACAGCGATGGCGGTGAAACCTTCACGTTACCCGCCATGGCTCAGCCCTACGTCGGGTTGAGAAACCAATTTTTCCCAGCCATTCCAGAACTTCATGCGGCTTGGCAGCGCAATGGCTATGTCGCCTTGGTGCTAGAAGATCGCTCCACTTGGGAGCGTTTGTTGACCGCTTTGGACAGTGAGACGATTGAGCCCCTACAGGTGATCCACTGGTTTTACGAAATGGTAGACCTTTGGGAGGCGCTTACCCCTTGGGCAGGGCAGGCCAGTTTGCTTGACCCTGAGAACTTACGGGTAGATGAAGACCAGATCTTGTGCTTGCGGCGACTCCATATCAATGCTGATGGCCCAAACTGCACCCTCGCTAACTTGGGACAGATCTGGCAGCAACTGCTCCTCAGCGTCCCCAAAACCGACAAGGCCCTGATCGCCGCCGGAGCCCTGGCAGAGACCGTAGCGGCGGGTAAGTTCACCCAAGGGGTCGCCATTAAAGAAACCCTTGCGAACCTAGCAGATCAACTCCAGCAGAGAGATCTGGGGGAAGAGCCGTCACCCCTGTTAGACCTCGATAGCCTGGGCGATACGGCGGAGCCCCCCGCCCACTGGGCTGATGCCGTTGAGGCGATCTTGCCAGAGGACAAAGCTGCCGATGGGGCAGAGGCGGCAGCCGTTGAGATGATTTCTGACGAAGAGTTGCTGGCCAACCTATCCGAGGATGACACCCAGGGCGATGAGGGGGATGAGGCCAAAGCAGGGGGGGAGCTGTCCGAGCTGCCTACCATGGCTCTGCCGATGCAGCTCTTCACCTTAGATGAGGTCGGACGCACCCACATTGGCCGGCAACGGGATCACAATGAAGACTCCTTCTTTGCCGAAACTCGCTTGCAAAAAATCGATGCCCCTAAAGGCCCGTATCTGAAAGCCCGAGGCATCTATCTCCTCTGCGATGGCATGGGTGGCCATGCCGGGGGAGAAGTGGCCAGCGCCCTCGCGGTCTCGACCCTCAAGGCATATTTGCAGGAGCATTGGCCAGAGACCGATCAGCTCCCCGATGATGACACCGTCCGAGACGCGATTTTAGCGGCGAATCAAAGCATTTTTGAAGAGAATGAGGCCAAGGGTCAAGCGGGCAGCGGTCGCATGGGCACCACCCTGGTGATGGTGCTGCTGCAAGACAGTCAAGCCCTGGTCGCCCATGTGGGGGATAGCCGTCTCTATTGTTTGACCCGCCGCCAAGGCTTGCGACAAATTACCGTAGACCATGAAGTGGGGCAACGGGAAATTCAGCGGGGGGTGGAACCGGCGATCGCCTATGCCCGCCCCGATGCCTATCAACTTACCCAGGCCCTTGGCCCCCGCGCCCAGAAAGATGTCCATCCCGGCATCACCCGGCTGCACCTGTCGGAAGATATGCTGCTGCTGCTCTGCTCTGACGGTCTCAGCGACAATGACTTTCTCGAAAATCATGTGGATACCCACATTGAGCCGCTGCTGCGATCGCGGGCTGATCTAGAAGAAGGAGTCTCGCAACTGGTGGAGTTGGCCAATGAACACAACGGCCACGACAACATCACCGCGATGATGTTACGCATCAAGGTCCGCCCCAACCTCGAAGCCCTGAAAGCCGCCTCACGCTAGATTTGACCAGGGAACCCGACCAAATCCGACGCTGATGGGTGGGCAAAGCCCAGGCATGAGAGCCAAGATGGAGTCGCCGGTTTGGGATCGAGGAGACTTTGGCCCACCATGAATCGCTTGCAGCAGTTCCTCACAAACGGGAAAACCGCGATCGCTGATCTCTGGTATTCACCGCCCGGTTACATCGCCAAAACGATGGTGCATGTGGCCTGCCACGCCATCTTTTGGGCCTGGAATGCCCTATTTTTGCTGGTGGTTTACTTAGGGATTTTGCCTTTTGCTGGGGTTCCTCTCCTGGATGGGCTGATCAGTGGCGAGGTGCCCTGGGCATTTGCCCTGCCGCTGGCGGGGCTGCTGGTTATCCCGGTGGCATGCACGATTTTGGGTTGGCGGCGGCTGCGTTCCCATCCCGTCCTGTTGATGCGGCTATTTTATGGGGTAGAAGCGCCCCTGATGGTGGTCTGTACCCTGCGATTATTTCTGCTGCGGGAGCTGACGCCCCCCAGTGCTTTCCTATTATTTTTGGGGGTGCTGGCGATCGCGGCGATCGCCCTCGAACTGGTCGTGGGCTACGCCGCCCATCGCCGCGAGCTGGCTTGGTTTCAAATGGCCAGCCACACTATTACCCTGCTGATCGGGGGGTATGTGGGGGCAATATTGCTGTTTTATACCGTGCCGCTGCTGTGCCAGTTGGGCTACGGCTTTCTGCAATTTGAATGGCTGAGGGGGGTCTTTTCAATTATTGGGGAGGTGATCAGGTCGTTGCGATCGGTGCCTCTGGATGAGTTGATCCCAAGCTTCCTCAGTGTGGTCTGGTTCCTGCTGATTTTTCTGGCGATGGCGGTCTTTACCGCCTTTAGCGCCAGTCTATTTCTAGCCATGCCCTACGCCCTAGTGAATATGATGGTGCGGTCCTGGGGGCGAATTTTCCGGGCCTTTGGCCGCCAGCATGGCTGGGGCTATGGCAGCTTAATCACCGGCAGCGTGGTCATGGCCTGCACCGTTGGGCTCATCGCGTTGTCGCCTCAGCCCCAGACCCACGCCCTGGCGCAGCTCTCCACGCCCCCCACCTCTATGGCTGAGCGTCAAACGCTGCTGGCTCAGTCTGACCCCATTCGCCGGGGCCTCTTAAATGCCCATCTCTTTCCCTATCGCTATCTGAGTCCGGCAGTGGACGCCAACGGCATTGAAGAATGGTATAAGCACCTGTTTGGCATGGACCCGGCCATGGCCCAGGGGTTCCAAAATGCCCATAATGCCCTGCTATCCCCCTTCCTCTACCAGGGGCAGCGCAGTGATTTAGCCCAGGCAGCGGCCCTCTACGCCGAATTTTTTGACGAACCGATTCAGCGGGCCGAAAAGGACACGATCCAACAGGCCTTGCAGTCTACGGCCAATCGCGACTCGGTCGAGGCCAGTCTGCTCAACATTAATCAGCGGGTGATCTATCTGGCTCAGCAAGAGGTCACCGTAGCGCCCCAGGGGGATTGGGGGGAAGTCACCCTGCACGAGCGCTACGAAAACACCACCGTTGACGATCAAGAGATTGTCTATCAGTTCTCGCTACCGGAGAGCGCGGCGATCACCGGCTCTGGATGGCAGAGGCCGATGAGACGGAGCGCTACCGATTTGTGGTGTCCCCCCCGAGGGGCGGCGCAAGCGGTGTATAAAGCCGAGATTGAGCGCAGTAAACAGCAGCAACTTGTCGTCGATCCGGCCCTCTTGGAGCAGGTGGGACCCCAGCAATATCGCCTGCGGGTCTTCCCGATTCCTCAGCGGCGCAGTGGTTGGCAACCGGGCGTTGCCCATCTCTGGCTGTCTTACCAGGTGATGCGGGAAGAGAACGGCTGGCCCCTGCCGCAACTGCGGGAAAAACGCAATATTTACTGGACCGGCAAGACGGAGCGCCGCCGCCAAGGAGAGGCGTTTAAAACCCGAGAGGATTGGTATGAAGGCTGGTTACCCGCCCAGGGCAATCAGGCGGCTCAAACCCATCGAGTGGTGTTGCCCCAGGGCTATGCCGTGACCGCCCAGCCCAGGACCGACGCTGGGGCTACCGTAACGGGGCAGCGCTTGGCCGTTGTCTTGGATACCTCTCGCAGTATGGGCGATCGCTCCGATCCCTTATCCGCCGACCTGAAGTACGGCCTCACCCTAGCCGCCAACAACACCCTTGACTGGTATCTCACCAGTGCGGCTGGCATGGCACCCCAGCGCTTAGCTGCGGGGGAAAATCCTGATTTGGAGAATATCGACTTTTACGGCAACATCCCGCTGGTGACCCAACTGGAGCAATTTCAATCCCTGCGCCAGGGACAAACCTACGACGCCATTGTGGTGCTGACCGATGCGGGCAATTACGAAATGGAGCCCGACGCCCCCAGCTTGGCGGCGATTGACTCCCCCCTCTATTTGGTGCATCTCGGCGGCGAGTTACCCCCCGCCTATGAAGACACGCTGCTGCAAACCCTTTACAAAACCAAAGGCGGTGTTGCGACCAGCTTATCGGAGGTGGTGAATCGCTACGGGACTGAACAGGCCCTGGATGAAACGGTGATGGATGGCTACCGCTGGAAGGTTGCGGCGGCGGCGGCAGATGCCCGCTCTGGCTCCGCCAACAACGCTGATACGGGGGAAAATGCCTTTACCCCGATCGCCGCCCGCCAAGCCATTCGTTGGCTGAGTCGCTCCCGCGATCTCACCCAGGTGGCGGAGTTGGATCAACTGCACGCGATCGCCAAGCAGGCCGAAGTGGTTACCCCCTACTCCTCGATGCTGGTGCTGGTGAATGACCGGCAACGGGAAGCCCTCGCCGCTGCCGAAAATGCCGCTGACCGCTTCTCGCGAGAGGTGGAAACCGGCCAAGACGAACTCACGGATCCGGGCAACCCATTGAATGTGCAGGTGGTTCCAGAAGCCAACGATTTTCTGGGGTTTTTGGCCCTATTGCTCCTGGGGGTATTGGGCTGGAACCAGCGACGCTTGAAAAACCAGGCCACCCAGCCCTAATCCCCCCTTGGCTGCTATCCCAAGGCCAATCAAGATCCGGGGCAAAGTGGCTCGCAGTCTTGTCTTAATCAGACTGGCGACTGCTATAAGACCGGGTACGCGATTTCCCAGCAACTCCTTTAGCGCGACCCGGTGCGGCCTCTCAACCAATCGTTCGGTTGGCTGCCTGGGGCAATTTGATGTCTTCCCCGCGCTCGAAACCATCGGTCCGGGTGATATTGCCCACGAGTTCGGCATCTTGATTAATGCAACCCGGCTGTTGGGTGTACTGGCAAACCCTTGCATAGAGCCGTGCCCGCGTACCAGGATTGCCCGTCGAAAAGTTTACTTGCCCATTGGCGGCGATGGAGACACCACAGACGGGACAGATTTGCAGCTCATTGCTGGCCATAAAAATCACCAATAACGCTTCGGACAATATAGCGCAATAAAAATTAATATTGTGTTACCCCCAGGACTTACGCACGGGAACAGACTTCAGCAGGTTGCAAGCCGCTTGATGTCTCAGGATCAAAAGCGCTATTCATCGCCTGCCATACCCCCATCTGATTGGAGTGAACAATCAGGACGGCTCAAGGGCACTAAACTGCTCACTATAGTGCTGGCCACTTTACTTAAGAGTGTTATAGCTAAATACCTATCCAGCATCGTCATTCGTGACCCACGGATGCGGAGCCCAGGGCAGCAACTTTAGGTCACCTTACGGGATGATTTTTTAGATGGAATACTCTAATACACCTCGGATCGTTCTGTTTTGTAGTCCATAAGCAAAGTGGCTCGCAGTCTTGTTCTAACCAGGCTGACGACTGCTATGTGCCCTGCTGCGGGCTAGAGGTTTTGCCTATTTTGAGAATTGCTCACCATGCCAAAGCGATCGCCCTCGTTCTATCCCTTAGCCGCCTTCTTTGCCTTGTTTGTCTGTTTTCTGTACGGCCCGATGATTGCCATCTTTGTGCTCTCATTGCAGGGGCCAGAGGGGGGGCTGACCTTCCCGGTTAAGGGGTTTAGTCTCCATTGGTTGGGGCAAGTGTTCCGAGAGCAGCGGGTGGGCAGCTTTGTGGATGCCTTTCAGCGATCGCTGATTCTCGGCTTGGCAATTGCCCTGCTGGCGATCGTCATTGGGGTGGCGGCCAGCATGGCCTTCCGTCAACGGTTTCGGGGGGCACGACCGCTGTTCTACCTGACCATTTCGAGTCTGGTGGTCCCCGGCACCCTGATTTCCTTGGGGATTGGCATCTCCTTTCAGGTGCTCCAGATCCAGACCAACTGGTTTTCCTCTGGCATCGGGGCTCACCTCACCTGGACGGTGCCCTTTGCCTTTTTGATTTTGATTGGGGTGTTTAATCGCTTTAACCCCGCCTATGAGGAAGCCGCCAGGGACTTGGGGGCCAGCGACATCACTACGTTTAAGGAGATTGTGCTGCCGCTGATTTTTCCAGGGCTGATCGGCATCGGCATCCTCACCTTTACCCTCTCCTATGACGAGTTTGTACGCACCTCGCTGGTGTCGGGGCAGTACAACACCCTGCCCCTAGAGGTGTTTGGCATGACCACCAATGTCACCTCCCCGGCCCTCTATGCCCTGGGCACTCTGACGACGCTGTTCTCGTTTAGCATGATCGCGATCGCCTATACCCTCTATCGGCAGTTCTCGCGGCAGCAGCAGGGCTAGTATCGGGCGGCTCAAGTAAATAGGACGATTGCTGAGGGCCGGGGTGCTTAAGGGGCAAGGGGGATAGCGCCTGGAATGGTACGTTAATTTTGCCATTGAGTACTGGGGAAACCAGTGCGGGTCTAGGCAAAAGCCTCTGTGCCAGCCCCTCGGGAGGCCGAGTTGGGGTCAATTGCTTCCCAACAATGGGTGTGTTACTCTATTTGCCTGCCCGGACGTATAGCTCAGTTGGTTAGAGCACCACGTTGACATCGTGGGGGTCACTGGTTCGAGTCCAGTTACGTCCATTCATGGTTTTAGCTTTTATGTCAAGGGTTTCAGCGCTTTAGACGGTGGTTAACCTTGTCCTTGCCGGTACTGTCTAATCAAGGGATGGCGGGCACGCTTGGGGGGTGTTATTCAGGGGGCGCGATCGTGTCATCAATAATCGGGGCGGCGGTGGTTCAAAGCGGTTTTGAGGGAGGTAAGCAAAGCCATGACCGATGAAGAATTGCGGCAACTGATTGCCTCCAACGCCCGTGCTGTCCAAGCCAACAGCGAGAGCATTAGTCGCCTAGAGGCCACCGTTGAAGGGCTAGCAGCACAATCGCAGCAGACAGACCGCAATCTAGATCGCTGTCAGCCAAAATCGACCAAGGCTCTCGGATATTGCATCGGGCA
>JAAUQE010000117.1 GCA_012032425.1 Leptolyngbya sp. RL_3_1
GGGAGCCGAGCACACCCTCTTGTTCCCTCTCCCCGTGGGAGAGGGCTAGGGTGAGGGCTTTCCGAGGCTCTGGATAAGGTTTTGTCAGTCAATCAGCAATAGCCCTTTGCTCGCTTCGGGGGCATAGGAGATCAGCAAATCGATGTCGCTGTCAGGGCGAAAGTCACTGCGCAGCACTGAGCCAAAGAGAGAGCGCTCCACAATCTGCCACCGCTGACAAAAGTCGGCAATTTGGTGGGGTGACATGCCCAATCGCGCTACCAGATCCGGGTGTAAATGCATCTGAGATACTTTGTCTCATCATGTCTAATGTCACCATAGCCAATACCCAGTTTCCGCAAAAACCTCAACGCATTAGCCCCGCCTAAGGTATCAAGGCGTATCTCCTTCTGAGGATACTGCTTGCGCTTGCGACTGAATCAACCGCTGCACCGCGACGATCGCCCGATTCAACTCCGGCCCCTTCCGCTGGGGGTTACTGAGATAGGCCCGCTGCTCCTTCCAACATCAGCACATCCTGGGCCACCAACCCATCCAGTTGCGTAGTCACTGATTGTAGCGGGACTCCGGTGGGCGAACGATGCCGATATCCAGTTGGGGCTCGCCCTGCCTCCCCACCAGCACCCCACTCTCCACCATGTGATAGTCAGCGACCGTCCATCGGGTCAAGGTTCTGATCATGGCTGTGCTTCTTAAAAGACCAAGGGCCAAAGTTCAGCGATCGCACCCGCCAACCGGGCAGCAACTCCGGCACCGTCAACACATCGCCATCCTGCAAGCGTTCAGCAGCAGTACCACCGGGGCGATACACCTCCACCGTCCGGGTTTCGGGGTTGATCACCATCCCCACCTGGGTGCCCAGTTCCAAAAACCCCTGCACCTTTTGGCGTAACTTTGCCAGACTGTCGCTGGGGGACTTGACCTCCACCATCAGATCCGGGGCCAGCTCCGCATAGCTGCGAGGGCTGTTGCGTAGCCGCTCCGCCCGCACAAACGAGACATCCGGTGCCCGCGTATCGCTGTTGGGCAAGACAAACCCGGCACTAGAGCCCGTCACTCGCCCTAACTTACGGGGGCGGACCCAATTCGCCAGTTGTCGGGCTAGTTCAATCGAGACTTCGTCCGCTTCATATCCTGACGGGCTCATGACTTGCACCTGGCCGTTCACTAACTCCATGGAGTAGTCAGGGTGGGTCGCTTGGAGCTGCTGTAAATCTTGCACAGTTAAGGTCACAGTTCACCTCCCTGGGTTGGGTGATAAATGGGCGATCGCCATTCCCCTCTACTTGTGCTTAATTCCAAACATCTGCATCAAATGTGCATCAAATGTGGCCCAAACGCTGCCAGCGATCATGGCAAAAAAAATGTCTGACCCCATAAAGCCCCCGGAGTCAGACATTTACCTGTAAGAACACTTGTTTGGCAAAGGCTTCAGTCAGCCCAAAGTTGCCCCCTTAAAGCTGTCTGAGTACCTCTACACGCGTTCTCCAGAATTGTTTCTATTGTCGCCAGGGCAGGCCGTGATGCCTTCCCCAGATTTACGCAACGTTTTTAAGGATCACCTAATCAGTCTGCCGCCCGGTTCCGTAGAAGTACGTTTTCCGTCAAGGGCGGCGATGGCTGTGATGCAGGGACCGGGTGAGCTGGGCGCGATCGCGGCGGTTTAGCCCCCAGACTAAATGACGGCTCTCTCGCACCAGGAGAGCAACGGTGACGCCAAGACACAGCCCCAGCCCCACGGCAGCGGGTCGATTAAAGGCGAGACCGTAGCGGATGGCGGTCCAGGTGAAATAGGCCCGTAACTGCTCAAAGGTGGGGCGGAGGCTCCAAAGGCTGGTAGTCCCCACCGTGCTCCACAGGCCCAGGGTCATCCACCACCAGCGCGTCATCCAGCGTCGCCAGAGCTGCTCTAGCTGAGCCGTCGAAAAAGACGCTGGTACTGGCGGCTTGGGAGACACAGGGAACGGGGGGACGCAGGACTAGTACTTAAGGGGGTAGATTGCACAACCATTGCAATCCAGGGCAAGGGGCTTAAGCCCCTTGTTCAAGGGTGGGGAGATTTACGCTGTACTGCACTAAGGACTTTCGTTGGCCGGTTCACTGGGCTCAGGCACAGCAATCACCCCCTGACCAAAACGCTCTCGCCAGAGGGCTAGTAGCGTACTGGCAATAAAAATGCTGGAGTACACCCCTGAGATAAAGCCACCAATCAGGGCTAGGGCAAAGAACTTGAGGGTTTCGCCGCCGAACAGGACGATCCCGAGCAGGGGCAACACCGTCGTGAAGGTAGTGTTGATCGAGCGGGTCAGGGTTTGGTTGACGCCCTCATCCACCAGCGCATTAATTGGGCGCTCGGGATGCAGGGTGATGTTTTCGCGGATGCGATCGTAAATCACCACGGTGTCGTTCACCGAGAAGCCCACAATGGTGAGCAGCGCCACAATGAACAGGCTATCCACCTCCACCTGTAGCAAAAGCCCTAACCAGGCAAATAACCCCAGGGTCACCAACACATCATGAAGCAGCGCCACAATGGCAAAGACCGCGTAGTCCAGTTGAAAGCGCAAACTCAGATAGACCACAATCCCCGCAAAAGACACCAGCAGGGCTAGCAAGCCAGAGGCAAACAACTGTTTGCCAATCACCGGTCCCACCGAGTCAATTTGGGTGGATTGGGGATCTAAGGGGCCAATCTCGGTTTCTAGGGAGGCTTTGAGCGCCGCTTCTTCTTCGAGTTCTAAATTACGGGTCCGGATTGAAACACTCTGCCCGCCATTGCCCTCGACCTGAATGACGCTGGTCTCTAGCCCTTGCTCGGCCAGCACCGCCCGTATCGTCCCCGCCTCAATCGGGGCTTCACAGGAGGCAACGACACAATTACGGGCCACCTGTAGCCGAGTCCCGCCGACAAAATCGAGCCCCGGTCGCAGCGGTGCCCCAAACTGCTGAAAGCAAAGCGCCATGCCCACCAGGCTCACCAGCATCACTAGGCCCGAAATGATCCACCACAGGGATCGTTGCTGAGTAATCTTTAGGGTCATGATTTTGAAGGGACCTGGGGTAGGCCAGGGCAAAAGAGTTCGGGTTTGCGGAGCTGCGGCATCCCTAGCACCACAAACATCAGCAGGGTGCGGCTACAGGTAATAGCGGTAAACATGCTGATAAAGACGCCAATGCCTAGGGTCAGGGCAAAGCCTTTTACCAAGCCAGCGCCGAGCCAAAACAGGGCCGCACAGGCAATTAGGGTGGTGACGTTACTGTCAAAGATGCTAGAGAACGCCCGTTGAAATCCGGAATCAACGGAGCGATACAGGGTTTTTCCCGATCGCAGTTCTTCACGGGTGCGCTCAAAAATCAGCACATTGGCATCTACTGCCATGCCGATGCTGAGGATAAATCCGGCAATCCCCGGCAGGGTCAGCGTTACCCCCAACAGACTAAAGGCCGCCCAGGTGAGCAGGGCATAAACCAACAGAGAGATGTCGGCTAAGACACCGGGCAGGCGATAGTAAACCACCATAAAAATCAGCACCAGGGTGAGCCCTGCGATCGCCGCATAAAGACTGCGTTGAATGCTGTCGCGGCCCAGGGTCGGCCCGACGGTGCGGGTTTCGACCACCTCTACCGGTAACGGCAAGGCCCCTCCCCGCAGTTGAATGGCCAGGTCACCCGCCCCCTCTGCATCAAAGCTCCCGGAAATCACCGCTCCCCCGCCGGTAATGCCGGTTTCGGCATACTGCACATCGACGGTGGGAGCGCTGATCAGGCGATCGTCGAGAAAGATGCCAATGCTGCGACCGGTCCCGGCAATATCGCGACTGATGGCCGCAAATAGGGCCGACCCTTCACTGTTGAAGTCGATTACCACTTCCCAGCGGTCGGTGCTACCCATGGGGCGGGCATAGGCATCGGTAAGGCTTTGCCCGGTCAAGTCTGCTGGGGCAAATAAATCAGCAATGGCGGCATTGCTGTCCTGAATGGCCTGCTGCACCGTCGCGATCGCCGCCGCTTGGCCTGATTCAGGCGCATCCAAAACATCTGCATCAGGCGTATCCGGGGTAGCGGTATCCGTCGCCCCGGTAGAGCCGGTCTGTAGCGTCGCCAACTCCAAGCGATGCTGTTGCAGAATCTGGTTCTCAATCGCAAATTGCTGCTCGGTGCCGGGGCTCTGAGCCCGAAACTCCAGGCGAGCGGTTTCCCCCAGCACCCGTCTGGCTTGGTCGGCATCACTCACGCCAGGGAGCTGCACCAGCAGTTGATTTTGCCCCAACTGCTGTACGGAGGTTTCCGATACCCCGAGCGCATTCACCCGTCCGGAAATGACGCTCTGCACGGCCTCTAAATTCTGGGCCGTAATTTCAGGAATTTCTTCGGTGGGCTGCACCAGCAGGGTGAGCTGGGTGCCGCCCCGCAGATCTAGGCCGAGATTTGTGGGAATTCGGCTAATAATCACCACGGAGGCGATCGCCAAGCCCAAGATTAATATTAGTAACCCCCGTTGTTTACCCATCATCGGTTACACCTGTAGGGCGATCATTTTTTCCACCGCCTCCTCAATTTGCTTCGGCTGAACGATGGTGAGACTCTCCATCATGCCGTTGTAGGGGGTCGGAATATCCTGGGAAGATAGTCGCAGCACCGGGGCATCCAGTTCGTCAAAGAAGCGATCGTTAATAGACGCGATAATCTCGGCCCCCACGCCAGCGGTACGCATACATTCTTCCACGACTATCACCCGATGGGTCTTGCGAATCGAGGCTCCGATGGTGTCAAAATCCAGGGGCTTTAAAGAAATTAGGTCAATCACCTCTGGATCAAAGCCTTTTTTCTCTAACCCCTTCACCGCCTGGGTGACGTGGTGGCGCATGCGGGAGTAGGTCAAAATCGTCACATCTTTACCGGGTCGCACCACTTCAGCTTTATCCAAGGGCACCAAGTACTCATGGTCGGGCAAGTCTTCCTTGAGGTTGTAGAGCAGCACATGCTCAAAAAACAGCACTGGATTGTTGTCTCGAATGGCCGATTTCAGCAGCCCTTTGGCGTTGCGCGGGGTAGAACAGGCCACAATTTTCAGACCGGGCACCGCTTGGAAGTAGGCTTCTAGCCGCTGGGAATGCTCCGCCCCGAGCTGTCGCCCCACCCCGCCCGGTCCCCGAATCACCATGGGAATTTTGTAGTTACCACCGGAGGTATAGCGCAACATCCCGGCGTTGTTGGCAATTTGGTTGAAGGCCAACAGCAAAAAGCCCATGTTCATCCCTTCGATGATAGGTCGCAACCCAGTCATGGCCGCTCCGACCGCCATGCCGGTAAAGCTATTTTCGGCGATGGGGGTATCTAAGACGCGAAACTCTCCGTATTTTTCATAAAGGTCTTTGGTGACCTTATAAGAGCCCCCATACTGACCCACGTCTTCCCCGAGCACAAAGACGGTGTCATCCCGCCCCATTTCTTCGTCAATGGCTTCACGGAGGGCGTTAAACAGTAAGGTTTCGGCCATGGATTTTGATTCAGATGAAAGGTCTAAGATAACTAGCCGGAGGCTAAGGGGAGTTAGGGGGAGCGCCAGCGACGAATGGAGGCCCAGCCCAGATGGGAATGGTGCTGAGAGCTAGGGCGATCGCCCTTTAGCGTCCTCCCAACATCAGTCGGCAAAGATATACCGATAGAGTTCACGGGCATCAGGCTCGGGGCTCTGCTCTGCAAAGGTGACGGCCTCATCCACCTGGGCCTGAATGCGCTGGCGAATGGCCTTGAGTTCCTCATCGGTAGCGAGTTCTTGCTTAAGCAAGTACCCTTCAAACCGCTTCAATGGATCTCGGGCCAGCCAGACTTCCTTCTCATCCTTAGAGCGCAGCTCATCGGGATCCGCTAAGGAGTGCCCCCGGAAGCGATAGGTGAGGCATTCAATCAAGGTGGGGCCTTCCCCCGCTCGCGCCCGCTCAATCGCGGTTTGGGCCACAGACCGCACCGCGAGCAGATCCATGCCGTCCACCTCAACCCCAGGCATGTCAAACACGCTGGCCTTGCGGTAAATCTCCGGCTGGGAGGTGGCCCGCTCATGGGCCATGCCGATCGCCCACTTGTTGTTTTCCACCACAAATAAAATGGGGAGTTTCCAGAGGGCGGCCATGTTCAAGCATTCAAAGAACTGGCCGTTATTGGTGGTGCCGTCCCCAAAGAAGCAGGCAGACACCTGGTCGGCATCGGCTTGGCCGAGGGCCTCACGGCGATACTTGGCTTGGTAAGCGGCTCCGAGGGCCACGGGAATGCCTTCGCCAATAAAGGCAAAGCCCCCCAATAGGTTGTGTTCCTCCGAAAACAGGTGCATCGAGCCGCCCCGCCCTTTGCTGCATCCGGTTTCCTTGCCAAAGAGTTCAGCCATAACATTGTTGGCCGGCACGCCCGCACTCAAGGCATGGACGTGATCTCGGTAGGTGCTGCACACATAATCATCGGAGCGTAAAGACTTGATCACGCCGCTGGAAACCGCTTCTTGCCCGTTATACAGGTGTACAAAACCAAACATTTTGCCCCGATAATACATTTCGGCGCATTTATCTTCGAAAAATCGTCCCAGCACCATGTCCTCATAGTAAATGAGGCCATCTTCTCGACTGATTTCGTCAGCCTGGGGCTGAAATACGGGAAGGGTCCGTTCCTGAGCCATGGGTTTGTCGTATCCTTACGGCATTCCAACTTTACACAATACCCAAGAAGTGGCAGATCTGGGCAGTTGTTCGATATAAATGAGCCCATCCCAACCTTGGGCCAAACGGGTATTGCCAAGGGTCTCCGACTGAGCCGAAGTTGATGGGGCTGACGATGGGACGGCGAAGCCCCAAGGGCTAGCGTATAGTGTCTGAACGGTTAAGGGATGCTCAAATTAGCATTTCACCCGGCAGGCGTCGGACGTATGATTAAGGCATTTTCACCGTCGAGCTAGGGCGTTTAGGGTGGCCATAGCACCCCTCCGGAGCGGTAACAGAGCGATTGCGATGAAGGGTTGGATTGAGGCGATCGGGCATTGAGTCAGGCATTGAGGGAAACTGTGCGGATTCCACTGGACTATTACCGAATTTTAGGGCTGCCGATTCAGGCCACGGCGGAGCAACTGACCCAGGCCCATCGCGATCGCACCCTGCAGTTGCCACGGCGGGAATATTCTGAGGTGGCGATCGAAGCCCGCAAAGCCTTGATCGATGAAGCCTACACGGTTTTAGCCGATCTGGAGCGGCGGCAAGAATACGACACCCAGTTTTTGGCAAGGGCCTATGCCCCCGTGGAGTCGGTGCTGGACGCGGCCACCCCCAGCGATCCGACCGGCCCTGAAGGAACGGCTGGGGAAGCGGCCCTCCGCTCCCTCGCTACTGAGACCGAAACCGCCAACGGTCCTGCGGATGCCAGCCCCTACACCCCTACCATTGAGATCGACGGCCCCCAACTCACCGGAGCCCTATTGGTGCTGTTAGAACTGGGGGAATATGAGCTGGTGATCCGTTTAGGGCGGCCCTACCTGACCAGCGGCAGTCAGCCCCTGCAAGATGGCCGCTTCGGTGACCCCAAGCGGGTGATTGGCGACATTGTTCTCACCCTCGCCCTTGCCTGCCTCGAATTGGGGCGGGAGCAATGGCAGCAGCGCCAATATGAAAATGCCGCCGAGTCCCTAGAAACCGGCCAAGAACTGCTGCTGCGGGAAAATGTATTCCCAGCCATTCGCGCTGAACTCAAGTCCGATCTGTACAAACTGCGCCCCTACCGGGTCCTAGAACTGGTGGCCCGCCCCCTCGATCACACCGCTGGGCGTCGCCAAGGCATCAAGCTCTTAAAAGCGATGCTGCAAGACCGCAACGGCATCGACGGGGCTGAGGATGATCTCTCCGGCCTCAGCACGGATGATTTCTTGCGGTTCATTCAACAGCTCCGCAGCTACCTCACCGCCGGGGAGCAGCAGGAAATTTTTGAGGGGGAAGCCCGCCGCCCCTCTGCCGTAGCGATTTATCTGGCGGTGTATGCCCTATTGGCGCGGGGGTTTGCCTTCCACCAACCGGCTTTGGTGCGTCGCGCCAAGCAGCTCTTAATGCGGGTCGGCAGCCAGCAGGATGTCCACCTAGAGCAGTCGGTCTGCGCCCTGCTGCTGGGACAAACCGAAGCCGCCAGTCGCGCCCTAGAGCGCAGCCAAGAGTACGAGCCCCTGGCGTTTATTCGCGAGCATTCTCAGGCCTCCCAAGATTTACTTCCGGGCCTTTGTCTATATGCCGAGCGCTGGCTACGGGAGGAAGTCTTTCCCCACTTCCGGGACTTAGCCGAACAGCAAACCACGCTGAAGGAATATTTTGCCGATGCTCAAGTGCAGGCCTATTTAGAAGCCATGCCGACCAACCGACCCACGGAAGGCGGCAACCCTTGGGTAGAGACGGTGGGCGACACCTCCCAGCCCTTGTCGATGGGGACAACAGCGGGCACCGTACTCACCCCACCCCCCGCTGAAAGCCCTTGGGAACCCTTAGCTGCCAATGGCACCCGCGTTTCAGGGTTACCCAGTCGGGCGGAAGAAGTTGTGGCTGGCCCTACCATTGCGGAACGCGTTTCACAGCTCTCCCCCGAAGGAAAATTAAACGGCAGCGCCAGTCGGGCTCGGCCCCCTGAGCCGCCGCCCCGTCCTGCCGATGCGGTCAACCCCAGCCTTCGCCGTGATCGGCGGGCGCGGGGGCGGGGCGATCGCCCGCTGGGGCCGACTCACCCTGGTGGCCATTGTGGGCTTGTTTGGCGTCGGGCTGCTGGGGGTGTTAACCATTCGCACCGTCCGGGGGCTGGCCGCCGCCTGGAGCGGCCCCAAGCTACAGCAGCCCGCTTTAGACGTGCAACTGAGTGAGCCGCCCGTCGAGATCCCTACGGCCCCAGAGCCTGCCGCCGAAATTGGCGTGCAGGACATGGCCAAGCGCGCTATTGATGACTGGCTAGCCGCCAAGCGAGCCGCCCTCGGCGAAAGCCATAACATTGATGAACTCAATACCATTTTGCTGGAACCGGCCCTGAGCCAATGGCGGAATCGGGCCGAGAGTGGCATTCGAGAAAATTGGTACTGGGAATATACCCACTCGGTAGAAGTGCTCAAGGTCGATCCTGAGGATCCAGCGGCTGATGCCCTAACGGTAGATGCCGAAGTCACTGAACAGGCCAACTTCTATGAGCTGGGGGTGCGTGACCTGAGCGCCTCCTACGATGAAACCTTGACCATGCGCTACGAGTTGGTGCGCCAAGATGGCAACTGGTTAATCCAGGCCATGAACAAACTCGATTGACGAGCAATGCCGGGTGGGGTGACCGCTGGGGGCATCATGGGTTATGTTAGGCGACTGTATGTCAATGGAATGATGGCTCTGGGGGACAGCCCTGTCCTTTCCGGCAAAATGCCTGAAACCGTGGTTTGATGAATTGTGCTGGCTTACCCCTTGAGGATATGCAAGTTGACAGTCCTCCGGCTGAATCAAGGCCGCTGATCTTGGACACCCTCTCTGATCCCAATCTACCGATGCCAGCTTGTCCACGTCGGACCCAAGTGGACGTAGATTTACTTTTGTTGGCCATTGAAGCCCTCGATATTGGTGGTTCCCAGGCAATGCTGGTTGCAACTGAGCAGTTGGCGCTACAGCCGGTGATCAAAGGTCGGGTGCAGTTGTGGCGGCTGCGCAGTACCAACCCCATGCGGCGCTATAGCCAACGTCGCCCCTTAACCCTAATGGAGGCGAAGGCGCTGACCTTGGTGATTTGCCATCTCTCGAAGCAATTGACGGTGCTGATTCGCCAACTCCTGCTGGGCTATCAGCAGCTCAGCGATCGCCATCTAGCCCTCGACCATCATTTTCGTCTGGCCGATTACCTCCAGCGCTTTCGCAGTCATTTTCGCGCCCGGATGAATGCCCGTCGGGCTGGGGTGATTGCCTACGGCACCGATGAGAGGCTGGATGAACTGGCGATCGCCCTGCTAACTCGCCTACTCTTTTGCACCGGCACCCATGGGCCACAGCGACTTTGGAGCAGCTTATTTGACGGGGAGGTTGTATGACCATTAAGCGCCAGTACACCCTGCCCAACTGCAACTTGATTCTGGAAGGTATGTCCGGCGAGGATATCAATAATCTCGCCGCGCCGATGACCATTCTCCTGAATGCCGAATGTCAGTTTCCCGGCACCCCCACCCCCCTAGTGGGCGGACGCGATTTTTTAGAAGGGTTGATTCAAGCGGTCAATCCCTATGCCCAGTCTTTGCTGAGTGGGATCACCACCACTCGCGCTAAAAAGGGGGCAGCGGCAGTGAGCCTCCAGCCCCACGAAGCTGGACCTTATCACCGCCTCAGCTTGGCGGCCACCGACAAAACTGAGGACAATCCCCCCGTTGAAGTCAAGCTCACCACGGTACAGCTCTTTGACTTGATGGAAGCGGTGGATCAGCTCTTGGCCGACTCCCAAACATTGCCCGACTTAACCCTGGCCCTAGCCCCGGTGGCGCGACGCGAGACCCTGGCCCAAGTCCCCTTAGCCCAACAGGCTGCCCCCATTGCGGTGGGCGACCTCTGGGTTGGCTGCCGCTGCTGCGCTCCTGTTCTTCCTACCCGTGCCAGACCTAGAGCCCATTCGCATAGAAGAGCGGCCTAACCAGGAGGAGACTTCCACCGGCACCCCATCTGAAGCAGAGGCTGGAGAACGCCCAGATGAGGGGGAAGATACCGAGTCGGAGGGACTCGATCCGGAAGGGACCGATGTGCTGCTGAGCGATGAAGCGCTAGCAGCTTCAAGAACCTTAACTCGGCTGAATAGGGCACCGGTGATTGACGATGAAGAGACGTTAAATCAACTGCAATCCGATTTAGCTGAAACCCTGGAAGCCGACTGGGCTGTTCCTGATGATTTGGATACGCCCTTGACCTATCGGGTTGCCGTTTCAGCAGACGGCGATCTGTTGGGCTATCGCCCGGAGGACAATGATTCCCTGGCCAATTTGGAGAACACTCCCCTGGCAGACCTGACCTATACCCCTATCAACCTTGAGACGGTGGCAGCAGAACCCGTGGCTCAGTTTGAAGTCATCCTAGCTCCCGATGGTGGGGTAACCGTTACGCCTGTCTCTGACAGCGAGAACAATTAGGAAAATATCGTAGGGTTTTGGCAATCGCGAATCCCTTAAGGAGACGCTAGCCCTAAGTAACCCTCCTAGGACTTACGCACAGAAACAGACTTCAGCGGATTGCAAGATCCCCCTGGTTGTCACCACCCCCCTTGATAAGCTACTGCTTATACATAAGTCTCTGGTTGTTCATGCTCAGGGCTTCAGCCCCCTACATCCCCCTTTCTTGTAGCTTGCTTCTCGCAGAGTATGCCCTTGGGCTATATCCTGGGGGACTGTGAACTCCGGTCTCCCCCCAGAATTGGGGGGATAAAGGGGGGCCAGTGCAGCATTTCAAGCGAGTTCATGAGATGTGTATAAGCGGCAGCCGAGAGGGCGAGGGGAGAAAGAAAAACGACAGTTCTCAACGTGGACTTGGTTTAAATAACATCTCGGTCAGCCATAACGTGGACTTAGTTTAAATAACATCTTGGTCAGCCATAGCGACTCCCTCATGCCATACGGTACCAGTGCAGTGTCAAGCTGGATTTTGTGAGTAAAGGGCTTGCTCTCTTTGGGAGCCACTGCGCGTTGGCGTAGCCTGCCTGCAAGGCTTACGACAAGCTCAACTCGAACAGATTCGGCAACGGTCACCCTGAGTTTATCGTTGGCATCGCCTTCCCAAAGGGAATAGGGTGATTGCTACCCAGATTTTCCGTTTGGCGCTGATGTAACAGACCACTAGTGGTCTGTTAATCTTGAAAATCAGGGTTTCGTAGG
>JAAUQE010000118.1 GCA_012032425.1 Leptolyngbya sp. RL_3_1
GTTCGCTGTCAGGTGCGGTTCGTCCCGGCCAGCCGCTCCCCAGAGGCGGCTTTTTGCCCAGGGTGAGGCTGCGGGGCCAGCCCAGCCGATTGTCGTCCGATCGCGCCTTTATGGTCTAAATCTGGCCCGCGCCTACCTGGGTGACGCGGCAGTTCAACAGGTGCAGGTGGATCCCCCAGAACCCCAACCGGCAGTTGACCCGGCTCCGGGGCGATCGCCAACTGGTCTCGACGATCACGGGGCGGGCGATCGAGCAGCCCGATCCCGATACCTTTTTGACCACAGAAGTCTTTCAGCAGGTGTTTCGCGGCACGGCGCAGCCCTATCTCAATGAAGTGGAGACAACCACAGCCTATCAACGAGGAAAGGCCAGTCAAAAATCAGCGCCCACCGACAACCCGCAATCAGCCAGCTTCAGCGCCGATCAGGTCACCGCCATTTACCTGTCTCCCCAAGACCCCGACTACTTCCAGAGTCAAGGTCAGCCAGTGGCGCTGTATCGTTATCGCCTCAACTTTGAAGCGATTTAGGGCAGAGGTTTAGGGAAAAGATTTAGGAAGCGATCGCCCGCTCCGCCTGTAGCGTCTGAATTCGCTCCAAGCTTCCCACCGGAATTGCCTTGATCAGGTCCTGGGTGTAAGGCCGCTGGGGTTCAAAATAGATTTGATCCGCCGGACCAATTTCTTCCACCTGGCCCTGATTCATCACCATGATCCGATCGCTCATAAACTTCACCACCGCCAGATCATGGGAAATGAATAGATAGGTGAGCTTAAACTCCGCCTGGAGTTCCTTCAGCAAATTCAACACCTGGGCCTGCACCGACACATCCAGCGCCGATACTGACTCATCACAAATCATAAACTTCGGGTTCAGGGCCAAGGCGCGGGCAATGCAGAGCCGCTGCCGCTGTCCCCCCGAAAACTCATGGGGAAAGCGATGCACGCAGTTAGGATCCAGCCCCACCCGCTCTAGCAGGTAGGTCACCCGCTCCCGCCGATTTTTGGCGCTGCTGGCGGCATTGTGAATGCGTAACGGCTCCGAGACCGCTGCCCCGATGCTCATGCGGGGGTCTAGGGAACTAAAGGGATCCTGAAAAATAATCTGCATGTTGCGCCGCAGCTTACGCAGGGCTTTGCCCTTGAGGGTGAGCACATCTTGGCCCTCAAACCAGATGTGGCCCTGCTTAGCTCGCACCAGTTGCAAGAGCGCCCGCCCCAGGGTAGTTTTGCCGCAGCCCGATTCCCCCACCAGGCCAAAGGTCTCCCCCTCGTAAATCTCGAATGAGACCCCATTCACGGCGGTCACATGGCGACGGGTGCCAAAGATGCCCCGCACCGGATAGGTCACCGTCAGGTCCTCTACCCGCAGCAAGGGGCCATTTTTCTCAATGGTTTGCAAACGGGTGGCGGTTTCCGCTGCCGTGACTTCCGTCTGAAACTGCAGCACCGTCCCGTTGGCTTGGGGGCGCTCCTGAATGCGGGGGGCACCGTTGTCGTCCGTGACCACCTCCATAAAGTCTGACACCGTAGGGAGCTGCTGTAAGCGCTTTTGGGGAGAGGGGCGGCAGGCCAACAGCCCCTTGGTGTAAGGGTGCTGGGGGTTCGAGAAGATCTCCCACACCGACCCCGCTTCCATGATTTCCCCTTGGTACATCACCGCCACCTGGTCGGCAATTTCGGCAATGATCCCCAGGTCATGGGTAATGAAAATCATCGACATGCCCCGGCGATCGCGCAGTTCCCGCAGCAGGTCCAAAATTTGGGCCTGCACGGTCACATCCAGAGCGGTGGTGGGTTCGTCAGCAATCAATAAGGCGGGGTCACAGGCGATCGCCATGGCAATCATCACCCGCTGAATCTGCCCCCCCGACAGCTCGTGGGGATAGAGATCGAGGATGGCCCGCTTGCGGCGGGTGACCTCTAGGGTCACCTGAGTGACAGACCAGCGCGGGTTTTCGGCAGCAATGGTCTCGTGGAGCTGAGTGTCACCGGGGAGCAGTCGCACCTCTTGCAGACGGGCGATCGCCGCCTTCTCGGCCTCCTCCAGGGTCATCTCTTGGTGCTGACGAATCGCCTCCGTCAACTGAAACCCGCAGGTATAGACCGGATTTAAGGAACTCATCGGCTCCTGAAAAATCATCGAAATCTGCCCGCCCCGGAGTTTTTGCAATTGCTGGGCCGAGAGCTGGCGCAGGTTGATGCCATCTGTTGGGTGCTCGCCATGAACTTGGTTCTCGCCATGAAACCTAATCTCGCCGCTGGTAACTCGACCGGGAGGACTGGGCACCAACCCCATCACCGCCAAAGAAGTCACCGACTTGCCGGACCCCGATTCCCCCACAATGCCCAGGGTTTGGCCCCGCTGGAGGGTAAAAGAGACGCCGTTAACCGCCTGGATGGTGCCGCTGTCAGTCTTAAACTGAACCGTCAAATCGCGGACAGCCAAAAGGGGGCGAGCCATAGGGGGAAAATCTCCTAGAAAACACGGACAAATCATTTTTCCTGACAAAGCCCTGACCCGCCTAGGCGAGGTGGCCTTACAGTTGGATTAGCAGAATCATAACAGCGCTACTTCTTAGAAGAGGCTGAAGGGGTCAGGAGGAATGCTCAAACTTGCGATCGCGGTCCTGATTATGCTGATCGGATCGGCGGTGTGCTCAGGAACCGAAACCGCCTTGTTGTCGGTGTCCCTGCTCAAAGTCCGGCAATTGGCCCAGGCCAAACATCCCCGCGCCCTAGCCCTGTTAACGATCCGCCAGCGGATCAATCGCCCCATCGCTTCCATTGTGATATTGAACAACCTGTTCAACATCGTTGGCAGCATCACCATCGGCAGCATCGCCGCCAGCGTATTTGGCGATACCCTGCTCGGGATATTCTCGGGGGTGCTCACTTTTGGGGTGATTCTGTTTGGGGAGGTGCTGCCCAAGACCCTGGCCGAGCGCTATGCCGAATCCATTAGCCTAGCCGTGGCTATCCCTGTCCAGGGGATCACCTGGGTGCTTTCACCCGTAGTATGGGTGATCGAACGGATTACCGCCCCCCTGATCAATGGCCCCACCAAGCCCACCACCAACGAGACCGAAATCCAGTTTTTAGCCTCCATTGGCCACCAAGAAGGCCTGATCGAAAAAGATGAGGCAGAGATGATCCGGCGGGTTTTTCGCCTCAACGACATTCGCGCTGTCGAGATCATGACCCCCCGCGTCGCCCTCACCAGCCTGCCGGGGGAAGGGGTGTTGGCCGATCTGAAAGATGAGATTTTAGAGTCTCAACACAGCCGCATCCTCGTCATTGGGGAAGACATCGACCATGTGGAAGGGATTGTGCTCAAGTATCAACTCCTAGAAGCCTTAATCTGCAACGGCCACACCCAAACCATCAGTGACCTAAAACGCCCGGTGCGGTTTATCCCCGAGACCGAGCGGGCCGATCTACTCCTACAAAGTTTCCAGAGCGAACGGGAGCACATTGCGGTGGTGGTGGATGAATATGGCGGCGTCTCTGGGGTGGTGACGCTAGAGGATGTGCTGGAGCAACTCACCGGGGAAATTGTGGACGAAACCGATCGCAATGTCGATCTCCAAGCCTTTGCCCGTCAGCGGCGCAAGCGCCTCCTCCGCAGCCGTGGCTTCACCGAGCTGCCACCGTCTTAGACGGGCGAAAAGGGCGGCGAAAACCGCATCGCCTTGACTCGGGTGAGCTAGCCTTAGCACAGGGGTTGAATGGCTGATATTCACCGCCAGAACCATCCCAAAGTTCAAAAGAAACTCTGTGAACAGGCTTCATGGTCTTACAACTGCCACAACCCACCCGTTCTGCCCCAGTCGTCACCTGGGAACCGCTTCCTGACGACTACCTTTTGCCCAATGAGCCCGTGGAAAATATTCAACAGCCCCTATTGGCGGCAGCCCTCACCGATGCCCTAGACGAAGCCAACTGGATTCAACCCCAGATGCTGATTGCCTCTAACTTGCTTTGGTGGCCACGGTTAATCGCAATACCGTGGTAAAAGCTCCCGATTGGCTGTTTACCCCCCAAGTGAACCCGGTGCCACCAGAGGTGATCCGCCGCAGCTACACCCCAAACCTAGAGGGTGGCCCCGTCGCCCTCGTAATGGAATTTTTGTCAGAAACCGAGGCCGGAGAATATTCCCTGCGACCGCTCTACCCCTACGGCAAGCTGTACTTCTACGAAACCATTCTCCAGATCCCGACCTACGTGATCTTTGACCCTGCCACCGCCACTCTAGAGGTGCGGACCCGACAGGAAGACCGCTATGTCTTGGCCCAGCCCGATCGCCAAGGCCGATTCTGGATTGCCGAGATGGGTCTATTCCTCGGCAGTTGGCATGGTGAACGCCTCGGCAAGACCATTCACTGGCTGCGCTGGTGGGATCAAACCGGTCAACTGCTGCTGTGGAGTCGTGAACGGGCAGCGCAAGCACAGGCCCGAGCAGAGCAAGCAGAGCAAGCCGCCGCCGCAGAACGGCAGCGAGCGGAGCAGTTGGCGGCTCGACTGCGGGATTTGGGTATCGATCCGGATACGGTGTAGCGCCTCACGTCGTGCCTTGGGCTTGGGGAATGGTAATGATAAATTGTGTGCCCTGGTTAGCCGCAGAGCGGCATTCCAAAGTGCCGCGATGGCGCTCAGTGACAATTTGGTGGCTGATGGAGAGGCCAATGCCGGTGCCTTTGCCCACGGGTTTGGTGGTGTAGAAGGGCTCAAAAATTCGGGATTGTAGCGACTCGGGAATCCCAGGGCCATTATCGGCAATGGTGATGGCAATTTGGTCCGGTTCCACCACCGTGGTGCAAATCGAGAGATGGGGGACGAACGCATCATCGGTTTCGAGATGCTCCTCTAGGGCATCGATGCCATTGCTCAGTAGATTCATAAACACCTGATTGAGCTGTCCGGCGTAGCATTCCACTGGCGGCAGGTCGCCATAGTCTTGGCGCACGACAATCTCGGGGCGATCGCCGTTGGCCTTGAGGCGATTCCCCAAGATCATCAGGGTGCTGTTCAGCCCATCATGGATGTCCACCGGCTTGATATCAGCCTCATCCATGCGGGAGAAGGTGCGCAGAGACGCGACGATTTTTTTGATGCGATCGGCCCCCACCCGCATTGAATCCAGCAGCTTCGGAAAATCCTCCATCAAGAACTCTAGGTCGATAGCCTTCATGGCCTGAGCGATCGCCCCGGTCGAGTCTGGGTAGGTGTGTTGATAAAGCTGAATCAGCCCCATCAGATCCTGGGCATAGTCCCCGGCATGGCTGAGATTGCCATCAATAAAGCTGACCGGGTTATTAATTTCATGGGCCACCCCCGCCACCAACTGACCCAGGCTCGACATTTTCTCCGTCTGGACCAGTTGAGCCTGGGTGCGCTGTAGTTCCAGTAAGGTCGCTTCTAGATCCTGGGCCTGTTGCCGCGCCTGGGCCGCATTCTTCCGAGCCTCATAATATAAATCCGACTGGCCAATCGCCACCCCCACCTGCCCTGCCAACGACAGCAGCAGCTCAATCTCACTGCCATTCCACCGGCGCGGCCCCCGACATTCATGGGCAATCAGTAACCCCCACAGCCGATTTTTAATCAGGATGGGGCGATTAAGTTGGCCTGGATCTGCAAATCAGTCAGAAACGCCTGGTGGCAGGGATCTAGCCCCGCTTCGGTGACATCATCAATGGCCCGGACCCGGCCCGATTCGTAGTACCCCGCATAGCCAGCGGCAAAGCAGTCATCGGAGCCCATATCCCCCAGGGTTGAGGCCCACGGGGCAACCACATCTTCCACCACCACATGCCCTTGCCAGTCGGCATTGAATCGATAGATCACCACCCGATCGGTGTCTAACTGACGGCGGGTCGCCTGCACAGCCGTTTGCAGAATGGTATCGAGGGTCAAGGATTCGCGAATTTGGGCCGAAATCCGGTTGATCAGGGCTTCCCGGCGGGCTAAGTCTCGGTAACGATTTTCCGATTCTTTGCGGCGAGTAATATCCATCAGCACCCCATCAATCAGGGTGTAGGATCCGGCGGCATCCAGCACCGGCTGTCCCTTGTCCTGCACCCAGAGGATGCGGCCATCGGCATGGAGAATCCGGTACTCCACGTCGAAGGGCTGGGGCGGATTGAGGGATTGCTGGATCACCTGCTGGATGCGGGGGCGATCGTCGGGGTGCATCAGGGTGATGCCATTGTGGTGAATAGCGTGGTTGACGGGGTAACCGGTGATATCAGCGATCGCCTCACTCTGAAACAGTAAGGTGAGGTGATCATCAGCACGGCGGCGGTACACCGCTCCGGGAATGTTATCCAAGAGGGTGCGGTAGCGAGTTTCGCTGGCCTGTAGGGCCGTAGCGGCTGCCTTACTCTCGGTGATATCGACGATAGTCCCCGCCAGCCCCAAAACCTGGCCCTCTTCATCTCGCCAGAGGCCGCCCCGCTCGCCCACCCAGCGGATATCATCCGGTAAGCAGAGGCGATATTCAATCCGATAGTCCTCACCGCCATGGAGGGTTTGGTCCACAATCTGTCGCAGCGCCCCCCCGATCGTCCGGGTGGACCTGCTGTAGATAGGCCACAAAGGTTTGACAAAAGTCTCGGGCCGCTGGGCCAAAGAGTTTTTCTAATTCCGCCCCCCAGGTCATTTCGTCCGTGACCACGTCCCAGGTCCAGACCCCCATAGCCGATACATCTAGGGCCATGCGCAACCGATGCTCACTTTCGCGGTAGGCTTCTTCGACGGTTTTGCGGGCGGTAATGTCTAAAATCACCCCGCAAAGCAGCATCGTCTCTGGGGTTTCTGGCACGGCAATGCCATCCCCCCGCCACCAGCGGATGACGCCCTCAGGGGTAACGCAGCGGCCTTCGTAGGACCAAGGGGATTGGTCAGCCACCGTTTGGGTGATGGAGGCTTCTAGGCGCGGGCGATCGCTGGGATGCACCCGCTCCAAAAAGGCCGCGATATCGGCGGTAATCGCCTGGGCCGACACCCCAAGAATGTCTTGGCTGCGATCGCTGATGTAGTCGATCCGCCAGGTCCCCGCTTGGACCCGGAGCTGAAATAACGCCCCAGGGATAGTGGCGGCAATCGTGCGAAAGCGGGTTTCATTATCAGCAAGGGCCTGCTCCATCACCGCCCGTTCTAGGGTGGCCAACTCCACCTGCTTATGGTGGGTAATGTCCATCAGCAGGCCATCCCATAGCAGCACCCCCACTGATTGGGATTGGGGCTGGGCCGCCGTGTGGAACCAGCGCAACTCACCACTCGGCTTGTAGTATCGCCCTTCCCATTGCCAGGGCTGGCAGCTTTGGATGGCCATCTGGAGACTGGTCTGGAACCCCGCCCGATCTAAGGGGTGAATGCAGTCGATAAATCGCTGGGGCTGCGCTTGGATAGTCTCGGCGGGCATTCCAGCGATCGCAAAGGCCCCCGGACTGACAAAGGCGAACCGGAAGGTGCCGTCAGCCTCGGCATAGCAGCGATAGATAATCGCGGGAATATTCGCCAATAGCGTCTCAAACTGGGGCGCTTTTACCAGGGGAGCGGCTTCCAAGGAGGGTTCTAAAAAGCAAATCAGTAGACCAGGATCCAGGGCCGCTGGCTGGATCCGCCGCTCAAATTGACGCAATCGCCCTTCCCCATCCGTCAGAGTAACGGTGAGCGATGGCTGGGCGGAAGCTGGCTTCGCCTGATCGTAAGCAACGACCGCCGCGAGTTGCTCAGCCGACCAGACTTCGGCCTCCGTCAGGGTTGCCCGGTTGGGCTCAGCTCGATTGGACTCTACCGGGGCTGCCGGGGTTGGGTCAGACCAGGGCTGGAGAGGCTGGGGCGATCGCCAAAGTTGCCAACAGGCCCGATTGGCAAACAGCCACTGCTGTTGCTGATTCTTGACATAGATGGGCGTGGTCACCCCCTCTAGGATTTGCCCCAGTAACCTCTGCAAGCCGGGAGACGAGGCCCAGTCTGTGCCGTTAGCGGTGGCGGGGAAAATTGGCATAATGCCCACAGAACATGAATCGATAGTCGGGCCGATACCCCATGGCGCTGATCGGGCTGCAAGTCCCTCTGCTGCTGCAAAACGTGTTAAACCCCGTCCATGAAAACCTGGGTTTTTGACCTAGAGCAAACGACGGGTTTGACTATGGCCAGGGGTTTGGATATGGCCAGGATTTAGCGCAGTCCGAGGTGTCCTCAGCAAAATAGCCCGCACGATAGTCACACCAGGATGGAGAGCAAAAATGAAGTTAGACCAATACTAATCGGACCAAGGGAAAAAAGCAGGGTAGAACATAGGGACATGGTGCTTTTACACCCTTGATAACCAGCACCTCCATAACCAGTTTCATGATGCCCTGGAAGTTTGCATTCATACCCTCGCTCCTAGCTTGGGGGCTGGCGGTTATTCCCAGTGTGGCTGCACCGGTTGCTCAGGCCGCAGGCCCAACTGCCACTGATATTTTCTTTTTCGAAGACTGGTGCTTATTTCAGGATGAGCTAAGTCTTGAGCGCCAGCATACTGTCTCGGTCTTGCTCGCCGCCCTGGGCACCGATAACTGTGCTGAGGCCAGCCGCCGTGCATCGACTGTTACCCTGCTGAATTTGCAGGGTCAGGCATTACAAGATCTAGCTCCCTTAGCCTCATTCCCGATCCTGCGGGAGCTGGTGCTCAGCCACAACGCCCTCAGCGATCTCTCCCCTTTGGCTGCGATTCCCAGCCTCACTCGCCTACAGCTCAGCCATAATCAGATCGATGACATATCGGCCCTACAGGCTCTGGAGAATCTAGAGGTGTTAGGTCTATCGGACAACCAAGTCACCGATATGACCCCCCTCAGTACTCTCCAAAATCTACAAACGCTGAATCTGGGGAGCAATCAGCTTCAAGACTTGGCGGCGATCGCCTCCCTCAGTCGCCTACAAACGCTCGACCTGAGCCGCAATCAGATTACCGACCTGAGCCCCCTCGGATCGCTGTCTGAGCTGCAAGTCCTCGATCTCAGCGCCAATCGGATTGTGGATGTCACCCCCCTTGCCACGTTAGAAAACCTGCAAGAGTTGAACCTCAATCGCAACGCAGTCAGCAACCCCAACCCCTTAAGGCAGTTAAGCCGCCTGGAGAAACTTTATCTCTACAACAACCCAGCGGCATCTTTCAATTGTTCGACGACCGCCAATGCCCTGTGTCTCGTTCTCCCTGGGCAGGGGCAATAAATCAGGAACCCTAGAGGCTGGCCCGCGTCTGCTGGCCCGCGTCTGTATCATCCAGGTAGATCAATACGCAAGGATGTATCAGGCCCCCTGCCGGCGTCGGTGGTTTTTTTCGGATCGAGGCCAGAGTTCGATAAACTTTTGTAAAAGCACTCCGTACAATCGACCTGAACCCTACCCTTTCATCCCTATGGCTAAGGCCCTGAAGACGCTCCTCCTAACCGGCCTATTGGCACTGCTGATCGGTCTCTCTGTCCCTCAACCTGCTCAGGCTAATCCTATGGTCCTCGCTGCATTGCCGGGTTTCAAAGCGCTTTTTCAGGCCAGCGCCCTGGCACCCTCGGGGTCAAAGCGGGTCATCTGACCCCTTGCCCAGCCAGCCCCAACTGCGTGGTGAGCCAAGGGGCCGACGCCGACCATGGGATTGCGCCCCTCACCTTTACCGGCGATGGGGCTGCCGCCATGGCCACCCTGGCTCAGGTCGTGGCAGAACAACCCCGTAGCGAACTCATCCAGCAAACCGATGATTACCTATATTTTGAGTTCACCAGTCGGTTGATGGGTTTTGTAGATGATGTGGAGTTTTACCTGGATCCTGCTGGCGAGGTTATCCAAATGCGGGCCGCCGCTCGTCTGGGGCAATCGGACCTGGGGGTAAACCGCGATCGCCTAGAGGCCATCCGCACAGCCTTTGCAGCAGCCCAGGCTTAATCGGTGTCATTGCCGACGATACAGGATAGTTCACCCGCTTGGACCGATTATTGGGTACCGCTTTGCCCCTTAAAGATAAAACCGTAGCCGTCACCGGAGCCTCAGGAACCATGGGGCGATCGCTGATGGCAGCGTTGATGAAACAAGGGGCGAAACCGATTGCGATTACCACCTCCCCCCAGGCCCAATTTCCTGAGGCGATCGCGGTGCTCCCATGGCAACTGGGCCAGGAAGCCGCGTTGATCGCTGCCCTGACCGAGGTGGATATTTTGGTAATCAACCATGGGGTAAATGTCCACGGTGATCGCACCGCCGCCGCGATCGCCCAATCCCTGGAAGTGAATGCCCTCTCGGCCCTGCGGCTCATGGATGGGTTTATGGCCACCGTCGCCACCCCCGTTAATGCCGCCGAACCGGCCACCAAAGAGATTTGGGTCAACACCTCTGAAGCGGAAGTCGGTCCGGCCTTTAGCCCCCTTTACGAAATCTCCAAACGCCTCCTAGGCGACTTGATTACCCTCAAACGCCAAGATGCCCCCTGCATCATTCGCAAGATCGTGCTCGGTCCCTTCAAAAGTCAGCTCAACCCCGTAGGGTGATGGGGGCCGATTGGGTCGCCTGGGCAGTGGTGGCCCTAGCTCAGCGCGATGTCCGCAACATCATCGTCACCATCAACCCCCTCACTTACCTCAGCTTTCCGATTAAAGAAATTGCCCAAGCGCTCTATTTCAAGCTGTTTTCGCGATCGCAACGCGAATCACGTTAACCGTCACCCTCAGAGGGTCATCCGGGATAGTCTTGGGGCGATCGCAGTGCTTTACGACTGTCCGCAATCCTGATTAAAGAATAGTCAGATAAGTGTCTACTGAGGTTTCCGGTAGTACTTTCAGGGTTTGGTTTTGCAGATCCAATTCAATGCCGAGGGCTTCTAACGGAATCACCCCTAACAGGGCATTTTGGCCACCGGGGAGTTCTAAACACTCGAAGTTGCCTTCTCGTCCCAGTAGGGACAAATGGGCATCTTGAAAAATTCGGGCTTTACTTAATCCAACCGCAGTAGAAACCTCTACTTCTCGCAGCAGATCAAGCCCGAGCTGGGCAATCGCGGCGGCGGGTAAACATAGGGTCGTCGCTCCGGTATCCACCAGGACGTTTTTGAGGGTGAGCGATCGTACGTCTTCCGGTGGAATTACCTGACGAGCGGCGAGGATCTGATCGGCTCGGTTTGTAATGGTCAGCGTAGTCAGGATTTTGCCCATCTGTTCGGTAGACATCGGATTGACTCCCGGCACTCTACCACCATTGTAGGGGGGGCTATGGGACGCGATGGTCTCCGACCGGCCAAGGGCGATCGCGCCGCCAATACCGCGATCGCCCGCTCCAGCGAGTAAATCAACTTAACCCAATTGATCACGAACCAAATACTCCCTCAGGATGCTTAACAAACGCTAATGGCGCTCCGCAGAAATTGCTCCAATTGTCCCCATGATTTGACGCTGGGGGATAACGGCTAAGAATCCTAAGCGAATTAAGGATTTTGTTTTTAATCCGCTGGTCGTGAAATCTGGGGCATCTGGAGAAATGACATCATCTTCATGCGTCAAATCGCAGCCTCAACATAGATTTAGATGTCCGCCCCTCTCATTTTTCCAACTTGCCTGCCATATCCTCGACTTAGAGCTGGTTGTACCCTGTTTGACTGACAAAAGTCATGTTCTGTATCGCTGAAATGCTTGCCACCAGGGGAGTAGGGCCAATTGGAAAAGAATCGGGAGCCAGCATTCTAGAATCAGATACCACTCAAAACTCAAGAATGCTGTGAAAAAAACTCCCGCCTCTACGATGCCCTGATGACTGGGTTGGGTCAAGACTACGGTTGGGCATATCTGGCCCACCTGACCACCTGTCTTTGGATGGTTGCCGCCCTGAGTCAGGCCGGTGAAGTCAAC
>JAAUQE010000119.1 GCA_012032425.1 Leptolyngbya sp. RL_3_1
CCTAACCGGACTGGCGACTGCTTTAACCCTAGAGGGTGTTGGTGGATACGATCGGGTGGAAGCAAAGGTCACCATTGCAGCGGTGACACCGGAGGTGAGGCGATCGCGACTCCGGTATTCCCAAGGAGATGCGTCACCAAGTCTTTGAGCCCTTTTTCGGCTGGAGCCCTCCCGCAACTGCGAAATCGGTGGCACGGGTCAGGGGTTGGCGGTTACCCGTGCGGTTATTCATCGTCACGGCGGTGAGATTACGCTGTATCCCCGAGACGACGGCAGTTTAGTCGCGGCGGTCATCCTAGCTGTAAATGTGCCCTGAAATCGGGCGTTACCTCGCTACCCTCAATTGACCGCTTTGAGAATGCGGCGAACGGTGAGGGTGAGCCATAAAACCGTCATTCCCAAGGTGCCTGTGATCAAAGACCCCAACCACCGTGAGGCCGTCACCGAGGCAGAGTGAATGCGGGCTCGAAGGGGGCGATCGGCATCGTAGTGGATGGTGACAATCGCTCCTTGCTCGTAGGCGGCAGGCCAACTCCCCTCGGCAACCTGCACGGTTTGAAGCTGCCCATCTGCCAAGGGAAATTCCACCACCGGGTAATACCATTCATTGCCCTCATCGTCTTGGCGTAGGGTCAGCTCAATCACCCTGCCTTCCGCCGTACGGCCCATGAACAACTCCTGACGCGTGCGGATGCCGAGGAAAGCGGAGATCATCAACAGCAGCAGCGCGATCGCCATCAAGCCGGGAAAGAGCAGCCTGAAGGCAGCCGCCTCTGCCCCCAACCGCAACTCTGAATCGATAAAGTCAGAAAAATTCTTGTCGTCTGGCCCTCCAGAGAAAGCCGTATCAGGCCCTTGGGCGATGAGCTGCTGAATCACGAGCCGATCTTGGCGATCGTGAATCTGATCGGGATGGTTATACGACACCCCATCCACGGAAAGGGCGATCGCCCTGCCATTTTCCCAATTAACGCTGTACTGCTTGTCCATTGCTCATCCCTATGGATCGCGTGCCTACGTCCACGGGAAAATGTTGCTGATAGCGAGGTACCCCCGGCCATGTCAGCACCACCACCTCTTCCCGCAATTGCTCTCCCGTGGCGGTGGCGATGCGGGTGCGAAATAGGTCAATGCCCTCCACCTCATACCCCACCTCTGTGGCCACCTCGGCCAAAAGCGCCCCCGTCCGGATCATCACCTGGAAAAAAGAGGCCTGATCGCCCACCACATAGGCCAGTTGAGCACCGGGCTTGAGGGCGGGTTGCAATTGGGCTAAATGCCGTTTCATCCCGCCGAAATACAAGCTGGTAACCCGATGGTAGAGGCGCTCAAAGCCCGAGGTTTTGTTGAGGGCAATGCGTTTGGCTTCGATGGCTTGGGCCAATTGAGTGATGGGGCTGTCGTGGACTAGCAGCCGATCATCGTCATCCACCTTGTAGACATTGCGGGTATTGGAGCGAATCAGTTCCTGCTTGAAGTGGCGCAGGTCTTGTTTATGGTTCAAAAAGCCCAGCAGCACCGACTCTAGGCGGGTGGTGCGGGTGTAGTCCTTTTCATTGGGATAAGGGGGAGACGTAATCACCGCATCAATAGATTGGGGAGCTAGCAGCGCTGATATCTGGCGGGCATCGCCCCGATGGCAATGGGTTGCAACCAGGGCTCGATCTTGAGCCAGCACCAGATCGGCTCGCATCTGCTCCACCTTGGTCTGCCAAGCGGCTAACACATCCACCGTGTCTCGCTTGCGGCGACGGATGCCGACTTCAGGGCCAAACTTGAGGTTGCTGGCATCCTGGACGGCGACGGTGGCCAGGGCCAAGTTCAGCACATTCCGTTCGGGTCCGTCGGGCTCCGCCGTGATCGCCTGTTTCAGCACCAAACACCGGTGCAAGGGTTGGGGCGAAATCGCATTCTTTAGCGTGATCGCCATTTGCTCGGGGGTAAACCCTAACTGAGGCGCTTGCTCCACCCGCTCCACAGCTCGCGTCAATACTCGGGTTTGCATAGCCGCCAACAAATCCCGATCTACCGACCACTGCACCTTGGTGCTGGAGGCAAAGTGAGACATGGGAGTGGCTTCCACGCCGACAGCGGCGATGCCCTGCTGCTTCGCCTCTACTAAGGTGGTCCCCGTCCCGCAAAACGGATCTAGCAGCACCGCATCGCCACCCAAGCCAAATTTCTCGATATAGTCCCGCACTAAGTGAGGCGGATAAGACAGCACAAATCGATACCAGTCATGGAAAGCGCGATCGCCCTGCTGAAGTTTATTGAGACGTAAATCGCTGGTGTCAGTGACGGGAGAGGCCATGGATGCTGGGGTTGGGGTCAATGATCTACGATCAGCCTGGGGCGATTGCTAGGTGATCCCATTTAGAGTGTCATTACTGTAACCTGTGGGTAAACCGGGCTCGAAATAGGGGGAATTTACCCCCAACCATTATTAGAACTCTGTACTACACTATCGAGACCTCATGTGTGTTCTGACCAATGACAACTGCTCATCTCCCGGATCTGATTGAATTTCTCCGCCGTGATCTGGCCGTGCCTGAGGAGGCGATCGCCCTGGGGGTGCAGCGGGCTGCTGAGGCCCCTAATCTATTGCCCATGGTGCTTTGGCAGTATGGCCTGGTAAATACCACCGAGCTAGAGCAGATTTTTGACTGGCTAGAGCAGCGTCCTTTACCCAGTGCAGCCGCTTAGGGTAGCGGTCTAAACCTTGGCCCCATCCGCATCCTTAGTGTGGCCTACGGTAAACAATCAGGTTTTCAAGTTGGATGGGAGAGACCCGCCAGGACCGGCAGGGCCGGATAGCGCCGCCATCTCCCGTAGCTCGTCCCCTCTCCCCTATGCTGCGTCTCAACGAAATTAAACTGCCGTTGGATCATCCCGAATCAGCGATTCAGGAAGCAATTCTCAAAAACTAGCGATCGCGGCGGCGGATTTGCAGCGCTACACCGTGTTTAAGCGCAGCTACGACGCCCGCAAAAATCAAATATTCGTCTGGTCTACATCATTGATGTAGAAGTACGCTCAGAGAAAAAACTCCTCCAGCGCTTCAAAAAAGATCCCCACGTCACCCCGGCCCCAGACCTGACCTATCGCCCCGTGGCCCAAGCCTCGGGGGATCAGGGTCGTCCCGTCGTGATTGGCACCGGACCCTGCGGCATGTTTGCGGGGCTGCTGCTGGCCCAAATGGGCTTTCGACCGATTTTGCTAGAGCGCGGCAAATCGGTGCGGGAACGCAGCGTCGATACCTTTGGCTTTTGGCTCAAAAAGCGCCTTAACCCGGAATCCAATGCCCAGTTTGGCGAAGGCGGCGCGGGCACCTTTTCCGATGGCAAGCTCTACAGTCAGGTGCGAGACCCCAACCATTATGGGCACAAGGTACTGACCGAGCTGGTGAATGCCGGGGCCTCCCCAGAAATTCTCTACATCAACAAGCCCCATATTGGCACCTACCGGCTGGCCCAGATTGTGCGCAATTTGCGGGCCAAGATCACCGATCTGGGGGGCGAAGTGCGGTTTCAATGCCGGGTCACCGATATCGAGATTGAGCAGGGGCGGGTGCGTGGGGTTAGCCTAGAAAATGGTGAATTTATCGCCAGCAATCAGGTGGTGTTGGCGGTGGGCCACAGCGCCCGCGACACCTTTGAAATGCTGTGGGAGCGGGGGGTGTATATCGAGGCCAAACCCTTTTCGATTGGGTTTCGGATTGAGCATCCCCAATCGCTGATCGATCGCTGTCGGTTTGGGGATCAGGCCGGACACGAGCGGCTGGGCTCCGCCGACTACAAGCTGGTCCACCATTGCCAAAATGGGCGCTCGGTCTATAGCTTCTGCATGTGTCCGGGGGGCAAGGTGGTGGCGGCGGCTTCGGAGCCAGGACGGTTGGTCACCAATGGCATGAGCGAATATGCCCGGAATGAGTCCAATGCCAATAGCGCCATCGTGGTGGGCATTACCCCCGCCGACTACCCCGATGGGCCGCTGGCCGGGATTGCTTTGCAGCGGCGTTTAGAAGCCCAGGCGTTTGCGTTGGGGGGCGGCAGCTACGAAGCCCCTGGTCAATTGGTGGGGGATTTTCTCGCCGATCGCCCCTCCACGGCCTTTGGTACGGTTTTGCCCTCCTATAAGCCGGGGGTGAAATTGGGGAATTTGAGCGGCAGCTTGCCAGACTACGCGATCGCGGCGATTCGCGAAGCGATTCCAGCCTTTGACCAAAAGATCCAGGGATTCGCCATGGCAGATGCGATTTTGACCGGGGTCGAAACCCGCACCTCATCACCGATCCGGATTAAACGCAACCCAGATTATCAAAGCGTCAATACTGTGGGACTCTATCCTGCTGGCGAAGGCGCAGGCTATGCTGGCGGGATTTTATCTGCTGGCATTGATGGGATCAAAGTGGCAGAGGCCGTGGCGTTGAGTCTTGTAGCCGGATGATGCGCCTTAAAAAACTTCATACCAAGAAAGCCCCCCAGCCCCCAATTCTGGGGGAGCCGGAGGCCGGAAGTCCCCCAGAATTGGGGGATTGAGGGGGCCTAGAGAACTGGTATCTTCTTTGCCAGAAACTTCTTAAGGCTCACCGAGGCAATCACGCTTGCCCACTTCAACGCCGTTGTGGCGCAGGATGTCATAGGCCGTGGTGACGTGAAAGTAAACGTTGGGGAGGACAAAAAAGCTGAGAAAGGGCCAGCCCTCCATAGTGATGGTTTCTCCCCGCCCCACGGGAACGGTCACGGCTTTAGCCTCAGTATGGGTGGGGGCTCGACCCCCGCCAGTCTGGCCACACCCCGTCTGGCCACATCTGAGGCAATTTGCACTTGGCGAGAGACGGGAAACATATCGGGATATAAACGGGCATTGATTAAAACCGCTGGATCAATGGTTTTGGCCTCAGCATGGACTCGCCCCTTTTCGAGAATGCCAATCAGGTTATTGAGGGTGCGGATTAAAACGGGAACCGCAGCTTGATACATGGGGGTGGTCATCGGGAATCGTCTCCTGAGTTAAAAGCTAACGCCACGTATCACCGGACGCAAAAAGCAGCACTAGGAACGAGCGGCGATTTTTCCATACGAGTGCATATGATTGCAAGGCAATTTTCAAGACGATGTGGTCATATTATTGAGTGGAACGGATTCATTACTTTTGCGGAATATAAACTGCCCATTACGTATTTCGACTAACTGAACCGATTGATTTGCCGCGCATTCATCCACTGCTTTTTTTACGCCACCTTTCCACCAATGACCTTCAGTGTAATCATCTCCTGTTATATACCCACCTGGTTTGACTTTTTGGAAAGACAACTCTAAGTCCTTCTTGACATATTCGTATAAGTGATTCCCGTCAATATAAACCCAGTCAAAATATTGATCTGGAAATTGCTGAAGAATATCAGTCGAATATCCACGATGAACCGTCACTTGTTCAGCATGAATATTTTTATTAAATCTACTCAAAATACTTGAGTAGCGCTCATCCATTTCAGTCTGACCACCTTTGGCCCCACCTCCATACCATGCAGTCTCATAGACGCTTGAGGCCTGATATTCCCAAGGATCGATAAGATGGAGTTCCCTTGGGGAAATGGCTTCAATAATGTTCTGAGAGAAATCTCCCATATGAACTCCGATTTCTGCACCCACCGATTGCCTTGGCAACATCTCTAATAGAAATTTGCGCTCATCTGGCTGCTGTGGAATTAGACCTAACAATTTAGCCATTCGTACATTGCCAGGAATTTTCTTGATTAAATTCTTCAGCATATGAGTCTTCCAGATTTACTCTTGCCTAATATAGCGCTAACCAAAGTGGCGCGTAGCTTTGGCTTAGTCAGACTGGCGGCTGCTATATCAAGTCCGGTTGATTGCCAAGCGTTCTGAACCAGGCGCAGGGGTCCGCGCCCTTACGTTCTTTCTGCATTGTTCTTGGGTACTTAGCCAGACTGCAAATGAGAAAACAGTCGCTTACAAGAGTCGGAGCTGATGGACCGGTTCTGGCTCTGGCTCCGAATCTGGGACCGTCAAGTCGATCGCGGCTGAGTCGTCGGGCTGATCGGTGAGTAACGATTGCGCTGCCGCCAGCATATCCTCCGCCAGCTCCGCCAAATCATCGCGATTGGCCAAATAGGCTTGTAGCGCCGTGATCGGCGAGAGGTGATGGCCCTCCCCCAATTCCGGTAAGCGGGGGCGCGACACGGGGCTCACCAACTGGGGATTAATGCTGTAGGTATGGGCCGGGAGGAGGGCATCGAAGAGAGCGGCAGTGTCCACTTGCTCCAGTTGGCCGGGGTAAATTCGGTAGTTGAGGCGCACCACCGCATCTTGGATCTTGGCCTGAGCGATCGCCCCTAATAGCTCCGCCTGGGGATCTGCCGCCGCCGTCACATCCAGAGACAGCGCTTGAAACGGACGCACCGGCAGCGGGCAAAACTGGGCCTCGGTTTGGCCCTGCACTACCGTGACCCACATGTATCCCTTCTCCTCATCCACCTCGCTAAAGTCCACCCGCTCAATACTGCCGGGATAGACCGTCAAGGGGCGATCGCACAGAACCTGGTGGCGATGAACATGACCCAGGGCAATGTAGTCAAAGCAAGGCCGGGTCAGCAGCGCCAGGGGCACCGTAAACCCTTTACCCACCGCCAAAAACCGCTCGGCCCCAAAGGTGGCCGTATCGGTCATCACATGGGCCAATAACACCGTCGGCAAGTCTGGATCGAGTTGCCGCACCTCCCCCTCTAGGGCCACCCGCAGTCGATCCACTAAGCGCTGATTGACCGCTGCCATGGAGAGCCCTTCCAGCTCGGGGCGGGTCAGCAGGGTCGAAGGGGTGAGCCAGGGTAAGGTCACCACCTGCACGGTGCCGTTGGCCGTATCAATGCGGTGGGTAGTGAGGCGATCGCCCACGATCACCCCCGGTACGCCGAGGGTGCGATAGATACTCAGGCTGGCTCCCCCCTGCCCCTGGGCGTACTGATCATGGTTTCCCACCAGCAGCACGGTGGGAATGCCCGCATCGGCCAAGCGCCGAAACTGGCCCGCAAACGCCTGCTGCACCAGGGGCGGCGGCGTGGCATCGGGAAAGGCATCGCCACCGAACAGCACCAGATCAGCAGGCTCAGCGATCGCCCGATCGATGCAGCGACTGAGGCTAGCCACAAAGTCTTCTAGGCGGGTGTTGAGGCCGGTTTCGGGGTTGATGCGGCCATGGCAAAAGCCACTTCCCATGTGAATATCCGACAGATGCAGGATAGAAACCATGGCAACGCTCAGACTAGTACTAAAGAACTCTAATCCTACTCTGGGATGTCTGTTCCAGCTTGTTTTTATCAATGCTGATGCTTTCGTATAGCAGTCGCCAGTCTGATTAAGACAAGCCTGCGCTTTGCTTGTAGGTTACAAAACCGGACGCTCCGAGGTGTCTTCAACAAGGTGGCCAGCGCTATAGAAGCGGCACGCGGCCCAAAATTTAATTCTGGGCCGGGGTAACTGTCCCAATCATCACGCTGGCTGAGCGAAGTTGAAGCCAGATCCCTCGAAAAAGTCCCCTTCGACTTCGCTCAGGGGACGGTTACGGGCTGGGGCAATTGCCAGTGTCCTCAAAGACCCACAGGGCTACGTGCATAAAACAGCGATCGTTCTCCTGATAGTGATGTGAGCGGACCGCAGTCGCCCTAGATTACGCCTCAGGAGAATCCTTCCATGGCTTTATTTAACCGATTAAACAAACCGAAAAACAGCTCGGAATCCCATGCTCAATCGCCCCAGGCGGGCGAAACCCCTTTGCTGACCCAAGCCCTGATTCTGGAGCCGATCCTCACCCCCAGTGGATTGCCCATTGACATTGGCACCGAAGGGGAAGCAATTGAAGTTGATGATAGTGATTTCGGGGCGATCGCCCTTTTGTAGAGGCTGATTCCGTCACGGATGTCGCGTTGGAAATTGTTGAGACTGACGCCTTTGATAGCGACGCCCAAGACGCTGACCGCTTCGACACAGACCCCTCAGATACCGCGACGGACTTTGACCCTGACTTCTTGTCCGATGGCTTTTTGAGTACAGAAGAAATTGGCTTTGAGTCGGGCCTGTTCATCGTTGGTGAAACCGGAGAAGTCACCATTGACTATCTGTTTGATGGCGGCGGCTACAAAGGTGAGCTGGCTATCTTTAGCCTCGACGGTATGGATTTACCGGGCACGGACGATTTCGTGCAGGAGGACTTTATGCGGGAGGCGGCTAGCCGCGCCCTGAGTGACTCTGAGTTGGGCCATGTTGCCATTAGCGATCGCACCGAAGGGGCGCGCTTCTCGGGGGAACTGGGGGAAAGCAATAAGAACAGTGGCGATTATCTGGGGGCCAAGACCTTTAAGATGCGCCCTGGGGATGAAATTGGCTTCATGCTGGTGCCCAATGGCCGGGTGCAAGAGGTGTTGGATAATCCGGCGATCGGCGGGGACCAAAACGCCTCTGTTCTCCCTAGCTACCGCCAACCCGGATGGCATGTTCCACACGGGGCAAATTGCGGATGTCACCGGGGATGGCAACACCTTTGTGTTTGAAGACCTGCGGGTGGATGGCCAGTCAGACCTGGACTACAACGATCTGATTTTCCAAGTGCGCGGGGCCGAAGCCCGCAATGTGATGGCGATCAAAGACATCACCGGGGCTCCTCCCGCTTGGATGGACACCGACCTGGGTGAGGCGATCATCGCCCATGCCCTGCCAGACTTGCCCCCGGTTGACTACCGCTTTGATGCTGCTGCTCAACCCCTGGTGGGTGTGCTGGACACCGGGCTCAACGGCAATAACCCCGACCTCGACTACAGCCGCATCTTGCTAGGGAAAGACTGGGTAGGAGGCGATGACAATCCCTTGCTAGAACTGGGCGAAACTGATGAGCACGGCACCCAAACCCTGGGCCTGATTGGGGCCACCCAAGACAATGATCTGGGCATTGATGGCATCAATGACGATGCGCCCCTATGGGTGGGTCGTGCGGTTGGCTCCGGTCAATGGTCGGACTCACTGGTGGAATTTGTGGATGCGGCGCAGGCGTCGGGGCAGCCCAATGCGGTCGTAAACCTTAGCTTTGACCTCACCCAGGTGGATGCGGAGGGCAATGTCACCACCCGCTATGAGTTAACCCCTGAGGAGCAATCGGCAATTGAATATGCCCGCCAAAATGGCGTGCTGATTGTGGCCGCAGCGGGCAATGACGGCGGGGTGATGTCGGCCCTGGGTCAAGCCTCGCAACTATTTGACAACATCATCACGGTGGGCGCAGCCAATGGCCTAGAGCGAGCGGATTTCTCTAGCTATGGCTATGGGCTAGATCTGCTGGCCGAGGGCTTTGCGATCTCCCCCAGTGGCGAAACCGTCGATTTTGCCGAAGGCACCTCGGTAGCGGCAGCGCGGGTCACCGGGGCCGCCTCTCAGGTGTGGGCGGCGAATCCTGACCTCAGCTACCGCCAGGTGATCGAACTCCTTAAGTCCACGGCTCAGGATGTGGAAGTCCCTGGCTGGGATCTAGAGTCGGGCTTTGGCCTGTTGAATATGGCAGCAGCGGTGCAGTTGGCTAAGGTCACCTCAGCCCAGCAGTACGATAGCCCGGAAATTAATTTGGCTGAAACCTGGAGTGGTGAAGGGATTTACAGACCACTAGAGCGGGCCGTTAATTATGACGCTAATAAAGTCATTGCCACGATACCGTCCTACTTGCGGGTCTATGCAAAAGATTCAATTCCCCGAATTCTGAATGCTGCAAAGGCCAGTGGCGTTACGGATATTGGTCAAGTCGCTTACATTTTGGCCACGGCTGAGCATGAGTCCCTTTTAGGGCGGTGGATGGAGGAATTAGCCTCTGGTCAAGCCTATGAAGGCCGCGCTGATCTCGGCAATATTTATCCCGGTGATGGGGTCAAGTATAAAGGGCGTGGCTATGTTCAAATTACTGGCCGCAGAAACTATACCCAATGGGGTCAGCGACTCGGAATCAACTTGGTGAATCAGCCCAAGTTAGCCTCAGACAAGGACATCGCTGCCAAGATCCTGGTGCAAGGGATGCGGGATGGCACCTTCACTGGCAAGAAGCTGAGCCACTACATCAATGGTGGTAATCGAGATTTTGTCAATGCCCGCAGAATTGTCAACGGCATCGATAGGGCTGACACCATTGCCCAAATTGCCAACCGCTATGTTCAAGCGTTGCAAAATGCGGCAGGGCCAGTGACACCAGGCACTCCGGTGAACCCCTCCCAACGCCGTCCTTACACGATTCGGCGAGGGGACACGTTGTGGGCGATCGCCAGCGTGAACTAGGCAATGGTAACCGCTGGCGTGAAATTACCAAGAATGCGGCGGGTAGCCAAACCTTTACCGATGCCGAGGCTCGCCGTTTACGGATTGGTCAGGTTGTTTATCTGCCTGTGAAACAACAGGTGGGCACGGGACGACCTATCGTAACGCCTCCGGTGTATACCCCACCCAGAGGGGCGATCGGTAAAAATTCCCGCGCGCCTTATCTGTTTGAGCAAGCCTATGCCCGCATTCAGGGAGCCCAGAAAAACATTCGTCCAATCGGAAATGCCGAGCGTTTAGGGAATGGTTGGGTTCAAAAATTCAAAAATAGCCAAGGCCACGAGTCGTGGTTGATGCTTGAAGACGGAGCCAAGACCGCGTTCTGGGTGTTTGGTAGCAACCTAGTTGAATACAAGTTCATGGGTGGCCCAGTGGGCAGAACTCTGGACGGGCGATCGGTCTTTTTGGGCTATCCCCGCTCTAATGAAAATGTGTTTACGAAGGACGGCAAGCGGGCGGTTTGGCAGGCATTTGCCGCAGAGAATGGCAAGGCCCGCATCCACAACCACTATGGTGCAGCCTCGGTAGCAACCTGGGGCGTGATCGGTAGCCTCTACACGAATATGGTTGGTGCCCACAGCTTTTTGGGGATGCCCACCCGCCGGGAATACATCGATGGCGACACCATTTGGTCTGATTTCCGAGGCGGCAAGATTGCCTATCAGCGCAGTACTGGCAAGGTAGAGGCCCTTCGCCATGGCCAACAACCATCTTGGCGACGTCCCCCTATTACTTATGTCAATTTCAGCGGTAGGGTTGGTCCTAGTATTGGCGTTAACTTGCGATACAGCCCACGCCATGAAGACAGAAGCAACCGTAATGAGCCTTACAACAAAACCCTGCAATTTGATGCTTGGACAACGGGTGAAACTGTTACCGATCTCTGGCTAGGCACACCAGATTCAAGATGGTTCAGGGTTGCAGGTACTAGCCTCTGGGTGCCCAGTGCCTACATCTGGGGAAATCCGCCTAGTGGCGGCGGTGGTAGTGCTCCTACGCAACCTCCACTGCTGACTCAACAAGAGGCAAGGTACTTTCTGAATCGCCCTCAATTTTACGGAGCTAGTGGTAACGGTTATGCCAAGCATGGATTTGGTTCTAGCATTAACGGGACCAATCGTTATCGAGAAGGTAACTGTACTTGGTATGCCTTTGGACGGCTGAAGGAACTGGGTTTCAATCCATACGATGTCATCATTGGCCATCCCAGCGCGTTGAGCTGGGGAAGTCGGCTGCGCAACGGAGCCAAGATTGTCAATAATCCTCAGCCTGGAGATGTGGCTCAGTGGCACCTCAACGGCAGTAATCATGTTGCCATCGTTGAAAAGGTAGAGGGCAACTACGTATGGCTATCTGAATCACAAGCTTATGCAGACTACGATGGCAACCTGCCAGGTTCCGAGATAATTCCTGGAGCTGGCACTTTGCATCGGGTTGTCAAAATACACCAAGGGCAATCCCCATCGGTATATTCGCCTGCAAAAGTAACC
>JAAUQE010000120.1 GCA_012032425.1 Leptolyngbya sp. RL_3_1
AGTGGGAGAAGGGGAGCCAGAATTCAAGTCCCTCGCCCTCTGGGAGAGGGATTTAGGGTGAGGGCGGACGCTTTGGTTAGTCAAGTATGTCAATCCCTTCAAAAGGGGGTCCAGCCCATCCAGATTTTGAATCGCCCCCTTTTTCAAGGGGGGCGGCGACAGCGGGAGGATCCTCAGCCCGTAACGATCTCCTTCAGCATTGGCATGAAGCAATCCGCTAGTCGAATCAGCCTGAGACGCGGGAGATAGATGGGAGGGCGCTTGTGCCCCTACCTCATTGCTGGCCCTCACCCCCTTAATTCCCCTCTCCCAACCTTGGGAGAGGGGGAAATCAGACCCCTGTCTATTACCCAAATAGGAGGGCGCAAACCCCTGCGCCCCTACGCCATTGATGCGAACGGTTTCGCCAGGAACCACCCGGTGGGTGCCGCTGGTGATGGCCCGATCGCCCCCCTGCACCGTCCCCCGCACTAACACCCGATCGCCCTCGGTGTAAATCACTTCCACATCGCGGCGACCCACCGTAAACAGGTCGGCGGGTTGATTGGCCTCCGGGGTTTCCAGCACGTACACCGACCACAGCCCCCGCTCACCGGGCACTAGAGCTGTAGCGGGTAGCCAGAACCCCGATTCCGCCTCGGTTTCGGCCAGCAGCAACCGCGCGGTTTGGCCCACAGTCAGCGGCACACTTTCCAGTTTCAGGACGACGGTGGCGGTGCGGCTAGTGGCGTCTAGTTCGGGCAAGAGGGCGGTGATGGTGGCACCATAGCGCTGGTCTCCCACCAAGACTTCCGGTGTATCGCCTATGGTGAGGGTATCGGCCACTTCTGCGGGCACCCCCACCCGTGCTTCCAGGGGACCGGCTTCGATCAGGGAAAACACCGTCTGACCGCCACCCACCACGACGCCTTCGTCGAGGGCGCGATCGCTGATCTGCCCATCAAAGGGGGCATAGAGGACGCTTTTATCCAAGTCCACATCCACCGCTTGAATGCTGGCCTGGAGCTGCCGCACCCGCGCCCCCTGGGCATCAACCTGTTCCACCCGAGTCCCCGCTACGAGTTCATCCAGTTGGCTCTGGGCCTGGGCCAGCCGATACTCCAGGGAATTGGTGCCAAAGGCTTGCTGATCTAATTCCTCCAGGGAAATCGCCCCTTCGGCATAGAGGTCTTGGCGGCGCTGGCGCTGGAGGCGGGCCAGTTCGAGCTGCTGTTGAATATCGGCTACGGCGGCTTCGGCAGCGGCAATGTCTTCGCGGCGGGGACCGGCGTTGAGTTCCCGCAGTTGGGCTTGGGCCTGGGCTAATTGGGCGGTGAGCTGCTGGCGCTGGGCCTGCAACGTGCGAATGTCGAGGCGGGCGAGGGGTTGACCGGTAGAGACGCGATCGCCCGCATCCACCAGCAGAGCCACCACCGTGCCGGGTCGTTCAAACCCGAGATCACTCTTACGCTGGGCGCTCAGTTCGCCGGTATATTCTCGCTCCGTGGTGTAGCCCGTAACCGGCTCTAGCACCGTGGTTTCGACCGACAGAGCCTCAACCTCAACCTCTGGAGCGGATGCTCTCAAGGCACTCAAGCCATAAATGCTAGCCCCAACGCCGCCCAACAGTAGCGGCAATAGCCACAAACTGCGCCGCCGCCAGCGGTGGTCAGTTGATGGCTTCGCGGACATCTGGGTTCCGACACTGTTCTGCTGCTCTGGGGGAGGCGAGATCGGTTCAGCACCATGGTGGATACCCATTTATTTGATGATCAACAAGCTTTACTACAACAAGTTGATAACAAACTTGTTGAGCATATGACCGTAACTTATACTCAACAAGTTGGACATGTCAATCACCTTAGGCGATTTCCAAGAAAGGATTTACCGGTGTTGTAGAGGCGGGTATCGTCTTTTATGGAAATCTCCCCAAAGCCAAAAAGGTAGGCACAAGACCTACCCATTCCATCACCCTTCCACCCCATCACCCACCACCCATGGCTCTAGCCCACACCATCCTCACAGTCCTCATGGATGCTCCTAGCAGCGGCTACGACATCAGCAAGCAGTTTGACATGGGGGTGGGCTGTTTTTGGAATGCCAGCCAGCAGCAGATCTATCGAGAGCTGGCCAAGATGGAAAAGCAGGGCTGGGTCACGTTTGAAGCGGTGCCCCAGGATGGTAAGCCCGACAAGAAGATCTATCACGCCACTGGAGCAGGGCGAGCAGAATTGCAGCGCTGGTATGGTGAGCCCAGTGAGCCCACCGCCATTCGGGAAGATCTGCTGGTGAAGGTGCTGGCTGGCGCTTACCTGCCATCGCCCCACTTAATCAAAGAATTGCACCGTCGCCGCCAGGGCCATCACGAGAAGCTGATGCATTACCAAGGCAAAGCCGCTGAGCACCAGGCCAACCCTCAGCCTTCAGCGATGCAGCAATACCTTTACCTCACCCTGCGCCGGGGCATCCGCTACGAACAAGCCTGGATCGACTGGTGCGATGAGGTGCTGGCGGTGTTAAAGCTGAATTAGGCTGAACCATGCGGTGTTAAAGCTGAATTAGGCTGAACCATTGGGTTGCAGAAGCCTTGGGCTGAAATTAAGGCTGCAAATGGGTACCCTAATAAAGCAATAAAGTTTCACAGCAATTTAATGAGGTTTCCGATGCAGGCTGAGATGGGATTGGCTTGGCACCGACGGTTTTGGCAGCCCTGGGTCGGGCGATCGCCCTGGGTCTACTCAGCAGTTGCGCCAGCAACGAGGCTGCAACCGAAGCGGTGCTTATCCAGGTCGGGGGATCAGCCGAAACCTTAGAGGTGCTAGAAGGTGTGGCCGAAGCCTACGAGGCCTCCGTTGAGGGGGTAGAGATCAGCTTTTTGCCCCCGAGCCAAAGTAGTGGTGGCATTCAAGGGGTCAAGGACGATTTGTTGGATATGGGAGCGGTTAGCTCTACCCCTTCACCGTCAGAGCTAGGAGCGCTGCAATATGCTCCCTTAGTCCAAACGCCCTTGGTATTTGTTGTGCATGAATCGGTGACGGGGATTGATGATCTCACCCAGCCGCAAGTGCAGGGGATCTATGACGGCTCCATCTCCAACTGGCGAGAGTTGGGTGGCCCAGACGCCGACATTATCCTGCTCGACTTTACTGAGGACGAAAATGAAAAGGAAGTATTACGGCAGGCCGTCTTGGGGGAGGATCTAGCGATCACGGATCAGGCCATTGTCTTTCCTGAAGATGATGAAATCTTGGAAACGGCGATTATCACCCCCTACAGTATTGCTGCGATTCCTTTGGAAGATGATGTGCAGGAGGCATCACTGCACATCTTGAGCCTCGATGGGGTGGCCCCGACCCCCGAAAACGTGCAGTCAGGAACCTATGGCATGAGTTTGGCCTTGGGGCTCGTCTTGGCTGAGTCTCCGACCCCTGCCGTTGAAGGTTTCATGGACTTTATCGCGAGCCCAGAGGGTCAGGCGATTTTGCTGGCCAGTACAGCGCTATCGGAGGAGGACGAATAATCACTCTCTGTTCGGCAAGGAATGGGTGAGATCTCGACATGGCGGGGCTGTTTTGGATCTCACACGCGTCGCAACGGGTGTAGACAAGGTGTAACCGTCCCACACAGTACTGCTAGCTGAGCGGAGTCGTTCGCGAAGCGTCTCCCGAAGGGAGAAAGCTAGTAGCCCAGCCAGCGTCCTTTCGACTTCGCTCAAGGGACGCTTACGACAAGGTTGCTGTCATCTCTCGCTTTTATCCCTCTGAAAATCGTCGAAATGAACTGTGAAAAATCGACTTTTGTCCTTCTATTCAAAGCTTAAAATCCGCAAAAAAATCACGCTCCCTTTTGTGATTTCGTTTGTGGTGCTCTGGCTGTCAGGCACCTCTCTGCTCGGGATTTACTTTTCGCGACGGCTAGCTGCAACGAAGCAAGAATTAGTGCAGTCTTTGGCAAGTCTGGTGGCAGATAGCTTTGAAGAAGAGTTGCAGCAGCTCAGGCAGCAGGCTCGCCTAATCGCTGCCAACGAACCGCTTGTAGCTGCTATTGAGGCGCAAGATATCACTGCGCTGCGCCAAAAACTGCTGCCCCTAAATGCCATTTTAGAAGATGACTGGATTGGGGTATACGCTAATGGCGAAAAATTACTTCTAGATTTACGTCAGCCTGAGTTAAATGAGGCTGAACTATCCACTCAGATTTTGGTTGGGCAAGTCTTGAGCGGGGCTGACGTCAAAGCTTTAATTGGTTCTGAAAACCAACAAAATTTGTCTCTATTGGTAGGTACCGCGCCTTTAAAAAGCGATGACGGTATTGTGGGCGGTATTTTGCTGGGTCGGCAACTCAGCGGTTCACTACTGAATGACCTTTCTCGGGAACTGCGGGTTGAACTGATTGCCCTTAAGCAAGATGAAGTGATCGCCCATAGTTTTCAGGACCTCTCAGCAGCGGATTTAGAAGCTATTCAACGGCAAGCGGCTAGGACGCTCACCGTCGATGGGCAACGGTTCTTTCAAGCCCGCGTTTCCTTAGAAGGGCTTGGGGGTGAATCCCTGACCCTCTTAATGCTCCGAGAACGGGCAACCTACGAGCGATCTTTGCTGACCGTTTGGGTGACGGTGGGCCTCGTGGGCTTGGGCGGGGCGCGATCGCCACGACCGTAGGCTATTGGGTGGGGCGTCACATTGCCCAACCGATTCAAGACTTGGCAGGTGCTGCCGATCGGGTGTCTCAACAGGCTGACTTTGGCGTGTCTATTCCCGTCACCAGCCAAGATGAAGTGGGTACGCTGGCACGCTCTCTAAACCAACTGATTGAGTGGTCTGGGTTCTACACCCATGAGCTAGAAGTCGCCAACCAGACCCTAGAGGAGAAGGTGCAAGAGCGCACCCAGGGCTTAGCGTCAACGGTGCAGGAACTGAAGGAGACGCAACTGCAACTGATCCAGACCGAGAAAATGTCCAGCTTGGGGCAAATGGTGGCGGGAATTGCCCATGAAATCAACAACCCAATCAATTTTATTCAAGGGAATGTCAGCCATCTGACCACCTATTTCAAAGATCTCTGCGAATTGATGGATCAGTATCAGGCCACCTATGACCTCACGCCAGAGATTCAAGCCACCATGGAGGACATTGATCTGGAGTTTCTGTTAGCAGACACCGACAAGATCTTGGGCTCCCTCAACCTCGGCACCAGCCGGGTCAAGGATATTGTCGTGGCGATGCGTAACTTCTCGCGGCTAGATGAAGCCGAAGTTAAAGCGGTCGATATCCACGAGGGCTTAGAAAGTACCCTGTTGATCTTAAACAATCGCCTTAAATACGATATTGAAGTTGTTAAAGACTATGGTGATCTGCCCCTAGTTGAATGCTATCCCGCCCAGCTCAATCAGGTCTTTAGCAATATCATCACCAACGCGATCGATGCCATGGAAGAGGCCAATCGCGAACTCAAAAAAATCACGATTAAGACGGGATTACGCTCTGCCCAAACCGCTCAAATCTCCTTTGCAGACACGGGTCCAGGGATGAATGACACCGTCAAACAGAAAATCTTCGATCCGTTTTTCACCACTAAAGTCGTTGGCAAAGGCACTGGTCTGGGGCTAGGGATCTGCTACCAAATCATCCAGAAACATGCGGGCACGATTGAAGCCCACTCCACAGTGGGTCAAGGCACTGAGTTCAGAATCACTTTACCTGTTCATAGCAGTCGCCAGTCCGGTTAGGGCCTGGGATGCCATTTTGATGGTGCATGGGCTTAGAGAACGGCAACCGCGATCGCCCAACTTAACGCTTCGTCAACGTAAGCGTCCCTGATACTACACTGGCTGAGCGAAGTCGTAAGCCCTGCGGGCAGGCGAGGCCAACGCCTTGCGTCTCCCGAAGGGAGAAAGCCAAACACCCGTGCAAGATGTCCCCTAGCCCCAAAGGGGCGGCAAAGCCCACGACTCCGCTCAGGGGACGGTTACTCGTCAACAACTTTTGTGATCAGATTTGGGTTGATCCCGCCGTCGTCACGGGAATGTCACATTTGCTGCCTACCGTTGTAAGCGTTCCTGAAACTCACCACGGCGTTTTTCCCGCCGTTCTCTAAAACCATGCTGACCGCCAACGCTGCAACCTCCTGGAGCGAGTCACCCCCCTGCCCGCCGCTCAGCCCCCAAACGCCCGTGAAAACTCCCCCCATTCCCCCCAATGAAGTTGAGCGGTTGCAAGCCCTACAGGCTTACCGAGTCTTAGATACCGAGGCAGAAGCGGCCTTTGATGATCTGACCCGGCTGGCGGCCTACATTTGCGGCACCCCGATCGCCCTGGTCAGCTTGGTGGATGAGCACCGCCAGTGGTTTAAGTCGAAGGTGGGGTTAGACGCGACCGAAACCCCGAGAGACCTGGCCTTCTGCGCCCATGCCATCTGTAATCCTGATGAGCCGCTGGTGGTCCCTGATGCCCGTGCGGATGAGCGGTTTGCAAACAATCCCCTCGTCACCTTTGAGCCGGATATTCGCTTCTATGCGGGCACGCCTTTGGTCACCCCTGAGGGCCATGCCATCGGCACCCTCTGCGCCATCGATCGCCTGCCCCGTGACCTCAGCCCTGAGCAGCTAGATGCCCTGCAAGCTCTGGGGCGACAGGTGATTCTCAGCTGGAGTTGCGGTTGCAGCTCCAGCGGCTCCACCAAGCGCAGGCCCAGTTGGTTCATACCGAAAAAATGTCGGCCTTGGGCCAGCTCGTCAGCGGCGTCGCCCATGAAATCAATAACCCCGTCACCTTTATCAACGGCAATCTCAACTACCTACAGGAATACACCCAGAATCTGCTCGACCTGGTAGACGCCTATCAAGCCCAATGCCCCGACCCGACGCCCGCCCTGCAAGCCTTAGTGCAACGCAGCGACTTGGACTTTTTGCGGACCGATCTCCCCAAAATTTTGCAATCTACCCGTAATGGCGGCGATCGCATCCAAGCCATCGTTCACTCCCTGCGAAATTTCTCCCGCCTCGACGAAACCGGCCTCAAAACCGTGAATGTCCATGAGGGCTTGGACAGCACCCTGGTGATCTTAGACCATCGCCTCAAGTCCGTAGATGCCCACAAGCACCCCATCACGGTGGTGAAAAACTATGGCGATCTCCCCGCCGTCACTTGCCATCCTGGCGAACTTAATCAGGTGTTTATGAACCTGATCACCAATGCCATTCACGCCCTTGAAACCGCTGAGATCGAAGCTAAAACCCTCACGATTTCGACCGCAGCCGTCCTCCGAGATCGGGTTACCCTCTCCATTCACGATAACGGTCCCGGTATTCCCCGAGCGATTCGCCAGCGGATTTTCGATCCCTTCTTCACCACCCAGCCTGTGGGCCAGGGCAATGGCCTCGGGCTATTCGTCAGCCACCAAATCATCGTCCAACAGCATGGTGGCACCCTCTCGTGCCAGGTTGATGATACCGGCACAACGTTTGCGATCGAGCTACCGCTCACGCCGCAATCGATTACAGCTTCTCGCTATCCCTAAGAGGCTGTTTGAAAAGGGGTAACCCGAGTTTGAAAGGATACCTGATATCCTCAAGCTGGGAGCCACAACCTTGATTTATTCGTGGCTCTCTCTGGGGGTTGCAGGTGACTAAAGCTAACCCCGCGAACTTTTCAAACAGCCTCTAAGGGCGACCCGTACATTAATTCCCAATGGGCTCATACCCATGCACCCATGGCCGGTCAATCCATTGCCCCTAGGCGATCGATTCGGCATCATCGGTTTGCAAGCAGTCGAAGATATCAGCGGTGATCGTTTCATCCAGCCCCCCTGGAACAGTGGGTTCTGCTGAGAAGGTCAAACGGTGATAGCTGGCGCGGGCATCAGGACCAAAAATAATTTCATCCCCATCGCGCAGATCACGGGCTTTCATCTTGCGGCCATTGATAAAGAGCCCGTTGGTGCTGGACTGGCCCTTGATGTTGCCATCAACGATGCAATAGCAACAGTCTTCGCGTTCTGAAAACGGCATGTATAAGAACGTCGCATGGTGGCGAGACGCAAACTGTGACACCAGACTAATGTCGCAATCTGGGTTTCTGCCCACGGAGTAAATGCTGCCATGCAGGTCGATTTTTCGCTGTCCTTGATTGTCTTCGACAATCAGAATGTGTTGATCACGCGGTTCGGGATGCGAGTCTGGCGCTACTGTGGCTGCGGGCTCGTCTATTGCTAAATCAACGGCTTTTAACAGACCGAGATGATGATCCATAGGATTTTTCCTCGAAGAGGACGGTAGCACACGTCCCTATAGGAATCATTGTCGAACTGGATTGTTCCCGAAGGATGGGCGATCGCGATTCTGGTTGCCGTTGTTACCAATCGGCCAAAACACCTGTGTAGAAAGGGTTCTCAGCGGACTACCCACTGAGTTTCCTGGCTCAGGTTGGTATCCATAATTTGCACCCATGAATGAACTGTGGGGACAAAAAAATCGGTCACCTGTTCTTAACTGCCTTGGGGGCAAGGGAACGAAGCAACCGAAATGACTAATATGCGGAGTGTTTCGTCACGAGCATGAAGGGATTCGAACCCCCGACCCTCAGAACCGGAATCTGATGCTCTATCCAGCTGAGCTACATGCCCTCAAACACTTTGGCATTGTAGCATCCGCTGCTGGGGGCCGCGCTACGATGGGAAGGTTTTCTTAAGACCCAGGGGCTATGGCCGCAGAGACACCGACTGATTTAGACGCGATCGCCAATCAACTCGACACCGACGCCACCGAGAGCGGCCTGAGCGACGCACAGTACAAAGCCAAAATGGCCCGCCGTAAGGAAGTGCAGGAGCAGCGCCTCGCCGATCGCACCACCGAAAAAGGGTTGATCATTGTCAACACCGGTAATGGCAAAGGTAAAACCACTGCGGCCCTGGGCATGGTGATGCGGTCTCTCGGCCATGGCTTCAACGTGGCAATCATTCAATTCATCAAAGGGGCTTGGGAGCCTGCCGAGAAGGCGGTTTTGGCACAATGGGATCAGCAGCTCAGCTTCCATGCCATGGGGGAAGGCTTTACCTGGGAAACCCAAGACCGCGATCGCGACATCCAGATGGCTCAAACCGCTTGGGAAAAAGCCCTCACCTACCTGCAAAATCCGGCCTATCGGCTGGTGTTGCTCGATGAAGTCAATATTGCCCTGAAGTTGGGCTACCTCACTCCGGAGCAGGTCCTGGTCGGACTGGACCAAAAACCCGCTGCAACCCACGTCATTTTGACCGGACGCGGTGCCCCCCCCGCTTTGATTGAGCAGGCTGACTTGGTCACCGAAATGAAGCTGGTCAAGCATCCCTTTCGGGAGCAAGGGGTTAAGGCCCAGGCGGGCATCGAGTTTTAGCCTCTGGTTTGTGATTATGAAAGTTTTGATGATTAAAGCAGAGGCATTCCCCATGATCCATCAGGTGCGACCGCTCGAAAACGTTTTGGCAAGCTGCCATGGTCAACTCCTCACCCCTATCTCTACCGACCCAACGGTTATCCACCCGAGCCATTAGCCGGTCGGTCAATCAGGTCGCCTTTAAAGAATCCCTCAAAAACGAGACTAAGTTTGCCTATGTGCGATCGCTGATGCTGCTGATTTCCAGCGGCCTCGACGTGCTGGTCTTCTTTTTCCCCCAGACCTTAATTGGCCAACCCTCAGTTCCCCCCACCATTGCGCTGGTGGGTTTAAGTGCCTGTCTGATTTCGTCGCTCTTTTTAATTGCCCTACTCCACCCCAAATCCTGGCACTGGCTCGGGGCGTTACAACTGGCCATTCCTCTATTCGACAGCGCCTTAATCGCCCTATTCACCACCAACATTTGGTATGCCCTGGGGGCCACCAAACCGGAGATCATCACCAATATCGCCGCCTTTTGCTGTCTGCTGGCGGTCTCCGGGGGGATCCGGATTCAAAAGCAGGCATCGGTCTTAACCACGGTGTTGGCCCTGCTCAATTTTGGCTACGCGGCTCGTCTATTCCAGCTCGATCCAGCGGTGAGTTTGTTTGTGTTGTTTACGATTTTGGGGACCGGTCTACTGGGACTGGCGATCGCCGGGATTGTGCAGCGCCAGGGCAAGAACGAAGCCGGACGGTTGCTGATGAATCAGTTTTTGCCCGCCAATGTGGTGGATGCCGCCTTTGAATCCCCCAACCGCCTGCTCGATGAGCCCCGCACCTGCGATGTCACCATCGTGGTGACAGACCTGCGAGGGTTTACCCATTATTCAGAGCAGCTAGAACCCGAGGCCGTGCTGACCTTCTTAAATGAGCTGCAAGGCTTGCTCTCTAGCCTGGTGGAACAACATGGGGGCTGGGTCGATAAGTTCATGGGGGATGGCATGTTGGCGGTGTTTGGCGCGCCCCGCGCCCTCGACAACCATGCCGAAAAGGCCGTGGCCGCCGCCCAAGCCATGGTGAAAGCCATTACAACCATCAGCCCACTGCCCATTGGGGTGGGCATCCATTCCGGTCCGGTGGTGGCAGGCTGCTTAGGGATGGATGGCCATCTGGAGTTCACGGTGATTGGTGACACGGTGAATGTGGCGGCACGGCTAGAGGCCCTCACCAAGCAGTTGGATCACCCGATGCTGGTGAGTGTGGCCACCCAGCAACGGCTGCGGTCTCCATCGCTGCGATCGCTGGGTCCGGTCACGATTCGAGGTCGGGAAGAGTCGTTAGAGGTGTTTGTTCCCGTCACGGGAGAATAATCTCTATACCTTGCTTGGTCGAGGTTTTTGCCATTTGTGACAAAAAAGACATGAGGTTTGGTTGCTCTAAAGGTCAAGATCCCCTTACTTGACATTTAGGGACAATCTTAAACAATACTAAAAAGCGTTAATCTCCAGAGCATTGACCGATTGCCCCGGTACTGCTTTAGCACCGCTTTGCTCAAAGCGATCTCAAGCCTCAACGGCGGTAATGTCATTGTTGGCCATCTACGGATACGACAGTGTCTCTCTCTATAGATGCATATTGCATGGCTTGGTAAGAAATCCCCCTTCTGCGGAAACGTCACCTATAGCCGAGAAATTACTCAAGCCTTACAGGAGCGCGGCTATCAGGTTTCATTTCTGCATTTTGACCACGAGCGCGATCTAGACGGCTCCGAGCCCCTCGCCGAGCGTGAGGTGTCGTTGCCCTATTTATTCAAATCTCAAATTACGACGATTCCTTCCCCCAGCTCCCGCCGCTGCCTGGTGGAAGCGTTGGCGAGTTTACAGCCGGATGTGGTCCATGCCTCCCTGAGCTTGTCGCCCCTGGATCTGAGCCTGCCGGATATTTGTCAGGATCTAAACCTGCCGCTGGTGGTCACCTTTCACCCCGCCTTTGATCGCAAGCTCACCACCCTCAGCGCCCGCACCCAGCACCTGACCTACCAGGTGTATGCCCCGTCCTTAGCCCGCTGCGATCGCGTCATCGTCTTTTCCAACTTGCAGCGGGACGTGTTTGTGCGGCTCGGAGTCCCGCCCGAGAAGGTACTCGTGGTGCCCAATGGGGTGGATGTGAGCAAATATTCCCCAGGGCCATCGGGGATTAAATCCAGCTTGGGTGCCCAACAGCTCTTTGTCTATCAGGGACGACTCTCCCCAGAGAAAAATGTCGATGCCCTCCTCAAAGCTTGGAAGGCGATCCCGAAGCGTCCCGGCTGTATTTTGGCGATCGTCGGGAACGGCCCTTTAGAGCAGTCGATGCGGTTGTTCTACGGGGGGGAAACCACCATCCAATGGTTGGGATTTGTGGAGGAGGAGCAGCGCCGCATTGATATTTTGCGGGGGGCGGATGTGTTTATCTTGCCGTCTTTGGTCGAAGGGCTGTCCCTCTCGCTGCTAGAGGCAATGGCCTGTGGCACCGCTTGCAT
>JAAUQE010000121.1 GCA_012032425.1 Leptolyngbya sp. RL_3_1
AGATCCACACCACGAGGAAGCCTATCACGAAGGCCCACACGGTGAAGCCGCCCATCGCAACGCCGCCCATGGGCGGGAGGTTCATGCTGGCGAACATCTCCTCCATGGTGCCCGCGAGCACGAAGATGTTCATGATACTCTCGACGACGTTGACGACCACCCCGGCCGCGAGCGTGCCCAGGACGAGCCTTTTCGTGTTGATGCTGGCCATCAGGACGACCTCCGTTGGCGTGTATCCAGTCGTGCAGGAGACAGATCGGTGCTTGGACAGAATGGGAGGCGCGCGCGAGGCACCGCCAGGGGCCGGCAAAGCGCGACCGCCCGTCCGTGGCATCACGGTTCGTCCTACAACTTCTTCGACAGGCGCCTCAAGGTGTTCAGGTTGCGCATGGTGTTCGGTATTCCCCGCAGGGCTCGCTCGAGGCCTTTCCCGAACAAGGGCGAGTCCGAAACTTTGCCCGTAGCTCCCCTGGGCAACTCGGATGCGGTGGTGGTCGGCGATTGGGCGATCGCGGTGGGCAACCCCTTGGGCCTCGACAATACCGTCACCCTCGGCATCGTGAGCACCCTGAAGCGCTCTAGTGCCGCCGTGGGGATTCCCGGCAAGCGCATCGACTTTATTCAAACCGATGCCGCCATTAACCCCGGCAACTCCGGTGGGCCGCTGCTCAATCAGGATGGCGAGGTGATTGGCATCAATACCGCCATCCGCGCTGACGCCATGGGGATCGGTTTTGCCATCCCGATCAACAAGGCCAAGACCATTAAGGACCAGCTCGCCCAAGGGGAAAGCATTGCCCATCCTTACCTGGGGGTGCAAATTGCCACCCTCACCCCTGAGATTGCCCAGCGTAATAACAACGACCCGAATGCGGGCATGATGCTGCCGGAAGTCACCGGTGCGTTGGTGATCCGAGTGATTCCCGATACCCCTGCGGCTGAGTCAGGGCTACGGCGTGGTGATGTGATTATCAAGGTCGATGATCAGCCGGTGGTCTCGGCGGATACCCTCCAAGCCCAAGTGGATGACAGTCGGGTCGGCCAGACCTTGAAGCTGACGGTGAAGCGGGGCAGTCAAACCCAGCAGATCCGGGTGAGCACCGCCGAGCTGCAGGACTAAGGCGACAACGGAGAGTGAGTCGATTTGGAACCCACCGGTATTCATGTTCGCGGAGCGGCTCCGGTGGAGCAACAGGTGGCGGGTTTTGTGGGACGCAAGTTGAATGTTGCGATTGACTATCAAAACGTTCCCTATGCCATTCCCTACCGCTGCCTGATTAAAATGCTGGGGACTGAAACCACCTTTCGCCCTGATGCCGTGGTGCTGGATCAATCTCAACGGGGGCAGGGACTACACCGGCACGCCCAAGCAACCGACTCTCACCCTATGTCGCTTGGTGGGCGATCGCTATCAAAAGCAAGTCCTTCATGGGAGCGATCGGGTCCAGTCCCCGACTTTTCCCAGTCTGCAAATGACGGCTGAGCAGGTTTTTGTGGCTGGACAGTAACCGGGCTGAAGGCGAGCTGTAATCCCCCCTCCAATGCCAGAGATCAACACAAACTCGCTTCTTAATGAGTTAGCGTTATCTTCATGGCTCCAGCACAGCTCGCACTGCGGACATAAACCGGGCTGCAATCACAAGTGCCTCTTCTGCGTTAGCTCGGGACACTCGCCTGAGTTCTCCATAGTCACTCAGTTGGCGCAGCTCAGCTAACCAATTCAGGTCTTTGCCCATGCTTCTATCGAGTTGACCCGTCTTAACAAAATTGAGGCTGATCGCTCGCAAGACTCCAGCATGGCTATTGAAGTTCAAGCCTCGGGACACCAGCAGGGCAGAGGCGGCATGAAAAGCAGCGTAATAGGCACGGGATGCGGCATCATCAGCAAACCCTGATGCCAAAAGCAACTGGGCCGCTTGAAAGGAAGATTCTGCTCTTTCTAAGTTTGCCTGGATCTCGTCAGGGCGACTCACAGCAAAACACCCTCTCCCTGAATATTCCGGTAGAGCTGGGTGAGGCCAGCTGCAAATTCTTCAGGGTCGGCGGGCTTGGCCGAAATCCAGTAATCGGCTTCAAGCTGGAGAGGGTAAAGCACCTCGACGATTGCCCTAAGTTCTTGGCCATAGTCGAGGGGGCGATCTAGCAGAACCAGTAAATCAATGTCGCTGGTGGGTGTCAGGGCTTGTCGCGCAGCAGAACCAAACAGAATTAGACCTTTGAGCTGTTTGCCATAGTGACGGGTCAGGGCTTGTTTACAAGCCTGAAGCGTGGCAGAGATCGGAAGGTCAGGACATTGGCGAAGGGTTGACATGGCTACCTCGCTGAGGTGCTTACCATTCTCGCAGATTGCGATTCGATGGTTGGCCATGGTGATAGCTTTGGAAGGCTTGTCAGGAAAGGATTTCAGAGTCCTACCCAAAACCTCAAATCCTTGTCCAGAGAGGCTTGGATCTGTGAATCACTCATGTGTCACCCGTTAGGGAACCCGTGCCTAAGTCCACTTCCACCACTGGTTAAACTCTTTCATTTCGTATTGCTTCTGATAAGCTTCGTTACAAAATCGTGTTGATCAACACCCTTCAATCTCAAGGGTGCAGTAGCATCCCACAGAATTCTGACGGTTCTTCCCCTAGAACAACTGAACTGGGTAACCTAGAGGGAACTCATCGGGGGATGCGATGCTGGCCAGGGTGTGGAGCGCGGCGATCGTCGGCATTGATGCCATCAAAGTCGGGGTAGAAGTGGATATCTCTGGGGGGCTACCTGCCATCGTGGTGGTGGGGTTGCCCGACGCAGCGGTGCAGGAATCCCGCGAGCGCACCAAAGCCGCCTTAAAGAATGCAGGCTTCCCCTTCCCCATGCGCAAGATTGTGATTAACCTCACCCCCGCCGATCTGCGCAAAGAAGGCCCCAGCTTTGATTTGCCCATTGGGGTGGGCATTTTGGCGGCGGCGGATCAGGTCAAAACCGACCAACTGGACGATTTTTTGTTCTTGGGGGAAATGTCCCTGGATGGCGGGTTGAGGCCAGTGGCAGGGGTGCTGGCGATCGCCGCTGCCGCCCAACGGCTGGGCTTCAAAGGCATGGTGGTTCCTGCTGATAACGCCCAAGAAGCAGCAGTGGTGCCGGGGCTAGCAGTCTACGGCTGTCAGCACATCAACGATGTGGCCGATTTTCTCAACAATCCCGATCAGCACCGCCCCTTGCAACTCGATGGGCAGGCCGAGCTGGCCCAATCTGCCCATCGCGGGTTGGATTTGCGGGATGTCAAAGGCCAAGCCCAAGCCCGTCGCGCCCTCGAAATCGCCGCTGCGGGGGGGCATAATCTGGTGTTCGTGGGGCCACCTGGAAGCGGTAAAACCATGCTGGCCCGCCGCTTGCCCAGCATCTTGCCCCCCCTCACCTTCCAAGAAGCCTTAGAGGTGACCCAAATTCATTCGGTAGCGGGCCTCCTGAAAGATCGGGGTTCTCTAGTCACCCTGCGCCCCTTTCGTAGTCCCCATCATTCCGCCTCAGGGCCGTCGCTGGTAGGGGGCGGCAGCTTTCCTAAACCAGGGGAAATTTCCTTGGCCCATCGGGGGGTGTTGTTTTTGGATGAGCTGACGGAGTTCAAGCGGGACGTGCTGGAGTTTCTGCGCCAGCCCTTAGAAGACGGCTTTGTCACCATCACCCGCACTCGCCAATCAGTGGAGTTTCCCGCTCAGTTCACCCTGATTGCCAGCACCAACCCCTGCCCTTGCGGCTACTACGGCGACCCGGTGCAGCCCTGCACCTGTTCTCCCCGCAGCCGGGAGCAATATTGGGCGCGATTGTCCGGCCCGTTGATGGATCGGATTGATCTGCAAGTGGTGGTGGGTCGCCTCAAACCGGAGGAAATGACCCAGGTGGCCCAGGGGGAAGCCTCCGCTGCGGTACGGCAACGGGTAGAAACGGCTAGAGGAAAGGCCCGCGATCGCTTCCACGACCAGCCCGCCCTGCAATGTAATGCCGACATGCAGAGTCAGCATCTGCGCCACTGGTGCCCCCTCAATGACAGCACCCGCAACTTGATCGAAGCCGCCGTCCGCAAGCTGGGACTCTCCGCCCGAGGCACCGATCGCATCATTAAAGTGGCCCGCACCATCGCCGATCTGGATGGAGCCGACCAGCTCCAGGCTCAGCATGTGGCCGAAGCGATCCAATACCGCACCATTGACCGAATGCAGTAACGCCACCCATTCAAAACTCAAAATTCAAAATTCACCCAACCGCTCCAGCCAACGGGCACACTGATAAAGCAATGAATCCGGGGAAATCGCGTGAAGCTGGTGGGATTAGTTTTGGGACTGCTGCTCTTATTGCTGGTCGCCTCCGAAGTGCTGCTGCGGCTGATCTTTGGCTTTGGCACACCGCCGCTCTATGTGGCCGATGCCGAGGTCGGGTATCGCCTCGCCCCCCATCAGCGCCTGCGGCGGTTTGGCAACCGCATTGAGATTAACGAATACTCCATGCGGGGACCGGTTATTTCGCCTGAGCGATCGCCCCAAACCTTCCGGGTGCTGCTGATTGGGGACTCCATCGCCAATGGCGGCTGGTGGACCGACCAGCCCCATATTCTTTCTCTCAAGATGCAGACGCAACTGCAAACCCAACTGCCAGCAGCAGTCGCTACGTTCAACACCATTGAAGTGCTGAACGCCTCCGCCAACTCCTGGGGACCCCGGAATGAACTGGCCTATCTGGATAAATTTGGCACCTTCGAAGCCCAGGTGGTGGTGGTGCTGATCAACACCGATGATCTATTTGCCACCGCCCCCACCGCGCTGCCGGTGGGGCGCACCCGCAACTACCCAGACCGCGCTCCGGCCCTCGCCTGGATGGAAGTGCTGAGTCGGTTTCGCCAAGATCCCCCCTTCCCAGAATTAGAGGCGGTCCAGGCTGAAGGGGGCGATCGGGTGGGCCATAATCTCACCGCGATTCAACAGATCCAGCAACGGGTGACCGGAGCAGACGGCCAGTTGATCTTAGCCATGACGCCCCTGCTGCGGGAGGTCGAGCCCCCCGGTCCCCGTGATTACGAGCAGGTGGCCCGACAGCGTCTGCAAGCTTTCGCCGCCCAGCACACCATCACCTACATTGATTTTCTAGACCCTTTTCAAAGCCACAACGAGGGCAGCAGGCTCTACCGAGACCATATCCACCTCAGTTCTGAAGGTAATGATCTCGTCAGTACCACCCTGACCCAAACCCTCTCTCCTTTAATCAAAGCAACCGCACAAGAGTGACTGCACTTCTCCCAGATGGGGAGTAGACCGGAGGGCGGGCGTAGCAGGGGTATAGCCTTCGGCATTCAAGCAAAGGGGATGTAGCGCTACGCTTCGAGCCGCCGCTTTGCGTCTAGTGCGCTTCCCGTAAGGGTGGGCGTCAGTTCACCAACCCTACTGTTTGGGTCAGTTGCCCATCAAAGCGGTCTAAATCCAGTTCACCGCCCTGAGTGGCAATCGTTACCATGGCAAGCCCTCTTCGCAGGCGGTTCTATTCTACGGGTCGATTAATTCAAAACCTGAGTCCGTTGTCCCTTCCACACTTGCATCACGCTCCCTCGCAAAGCCCGATGCAAAAACGGTGTATTCCGCGCTGGCGATCGCAGCGTTTCCCCCTCCACCATCCATGCCACCGCTGGGTCAAACAGCACCGCTTCCACCGCTGCGCCCACTGCAATCCTGGGGGGCTCTACCCGCAGAACCCCTGCTGGACCCAGGTTCAAAGGCCGCAGCAACTCCAGGGCTGACCATTCCCCCGAGGCCACCAGTGCCTGCCAAAGGGCCGCCCAGGCCATCGGCAACCCGATCGCCCCCGCTGGCGCATCATCAAAGGCCACCGTCTTTTCCTCATAGGTATAAGGGGTGTGGTGGAGGGCGATCGCCTCAATCACCCCATCCTTCACCCCCTGGCGCAGTGCCCGCTGATCGGCGGGATTTCCTAGGGGGGGGTCAAAGCGCAGATTGGGGTCATAGCCGACCCCCTGCCCAATGGCAAAGATATCCGCCGTGGAGAACAGTAAATGATGCCAAGGCACGCTGGCGGTGATCGGCAGCCCCTGGTTTCTGGCCTGATCTAGCAGCGCCACCGATCGCGCCGTCGAAACCCGATCACATGAATCGGGGTCCCCAACTCCGCCACCATCTCAATCAGCGTAGCTAGGGCCGCAGTTTCCGCCATTACGGGCGTCCCCGGCAACCCCGCCAACTGGGCCTGCATTCCCTCCCGCATCACCCCATTCCCCACTAGGGCGCGATCGCAGGGCCAGAGGGCATGGGGCAGTCTAAGGGCTGGCTATATTCCAGCAAGCGCCGCACCAACATCGGGTTTTGTAAGGGCTGGCCATCGGCAAACCCAGCCATCCCCCAGGTCCGAGTCTCGGCCAGCTCCGCCAGTTCCGTCATTTGCTCCCCCGCTGCCTGCTGGGTTAGGGCTCCCCAGGGCAGGAGATGAGGTTGCAGATCTATCGGCAGGTCACAGGCCCGATCCAGAAAGCTGCGGATTGCGCCGGGATTGTCTAGCGCCGGGACGGTGGTGGGGAGAATGCCCATGCGGGTAAACCCACCGGCGATCGCCCCCGCTATCAGCTCTGCCAGGGTTTCACGGGACTCGTAACCCGGTTCGCTGCTGTGGCTAAACAGATCAATCAAACCGGGCAGCAGCACCTTACCGGCACCATCAATGATCTCGGGGTCCGATTCGGGGTCTGGCTCGGGCTCGGGCAATTGAGGGGCTATCGCGGTAAATACCCCATCGACCATCAGCACATCTCCGATCTGATCGGTGCCCGAGAGGGGATCGAGATATCGGACCTGGCGCAGGAGGGTTCTAGCCATGGCCGGTTGCCCTATAGCGCCCCCGCTGCGGTTTTATCGAAGATGCTGCCCGATAGGTGGATGGTGATGTTCGATGCGGTTAGGACCGGCGCACTCTCGACCCCATTGGGATAGTCAATCACGCTGACCGCACCGTTGCCCTGCTTAAATTGCCAAAAGGCGGCGGGGCCAAGCCCCACCACATGGCACAGCAGCGCTTTATTAATAGCGTCATGGGCGGCGACGAGCACCGTCACCGGTTTTGCCGTGTTGCTGTATTGGGCAACGATTTGGTTCCAGGCAGCGATCGCCCGTTCCCAAACCTGCTCCAGGTTTTCGCCCCCCTCTCCAGGCATCTCTACCGTTTCGGGGGAGGTCTGCCACTGCTGCAACATCCCCGGATAGCCCGCTTCGATTTCGTGCTCGTACATGCCCTCCCATTCGCCGTGGCCAATCTCTTTGAGTTCGTCCATTTCGGCAAGGGCCACACCACTGTGGTGACGCAAGATCAGTTCCGCCGTTTCCTTAGGGCGAGACAGGGAGCTGGTCACCGCCGCATCAATCTGCACATCCTTCAAAAATGCCGCCGCCTGCTCCCCCTGACGTTTACCGTTTTCATTCAAGGGAATGTCAATTTGTCCTTGAAAGCGTCCCTGCCGGTTCCATTCCGTTTCCCCATGGCGCACCAGCAACATCCGGGGGCCTTTGTACCGACTCCGCATTTCGGGCAACGTTTCCCCCATGTGGGCGGTCAAGTTCATCGATTCCAGTTGGACCGACTCGTCCAGTGAGCCAGAGAAATTCAGGATGCTAATGGCACAGTTGGCCTGGTGCAGGTTTCGTGGCGCTCTGGCCCGAGCTTCAGGGCGGTGGCGATCAGGGCGCGATTGATGGCGCTATGGGCCACGACCAGTACGGTCTGGTCAGGATGCTTGGGCAGCATTGCCGTCCAAAACTGCGCCGCCCGTTCATAGAGAGACCGGATGGGGAAGAATTCGCTGCCATCTGCCAGCACCATTGAGAAGTTGGCTGGGTCATCAAACCAAGCCCGGAAGGTTTTGGGATCCCGTTCTTCCGCTTCGGTAAAGGACAGCCCTTCCCACAGGGGCAGGTCAATTTCTTTAATGGTGTCAACGGTTTCGGGAGTGGGGGTTTCAGGGAGTGCGGTCTGCAAGACCGACACGATCTCGTTGGCGGTTTGGTGCGCCCGCTTCAGGGGGCTGCAATAGATCTGGTCGAAGGGAATGCCCTTCAGGGTTGCGCCCACTTTTTGGGCTTGTTCGATGCCCAGGTCGGTAAGGGTGGCCAGATCAATCTGCCCCTGAATCAGCTTCTTTAAGTTGTATGTGCTTTGTCCGTGGCGGACTAGGATCACCCGTGTTGTCATTGCCATACCCTCCCCTGCTTACAGCCAGACCGATTTTACCCTGTGGAGATTAGGGATTAGGAAACAGGGGGATAGAGCAAAAGGTAGCGATTATCTTTCTTGTCAATCACAAACGGCTGCAACAAAAGGTGCGTTTGCTTGGCAGCAACGCACCCTACGCGAACGTCTAGCTACTTTTTCTTCGCTTTTTTCCCAGTCCCCTGGGCAAATCCTTGGGTTTTCTTGGCAAACCCCTGCGGTGCTTTCAAGGAACCGGTACCAAACTTCGGTGGCCCTCCCCCTTGCAAAGCGCTGAGATCTAGCGGCAGAGTAGAATCGCTTGCCCTGCTCGGACCACTGCCAAACAGGGACTCTCGCATCGTCCGGGCAAACGCTGGCACAAAGTCCTTGCGATTAAACTCCGATTCTTGCTTTAGCCCCAAGTCCACCTGCACGCGGGGCCAGGTCCCGGCGCACATGTCATCAATATCGCCTTTGGCATAAACTTCTTCGATCAACGCCGCCGAGTCTAAAGCCTTAAACGCAACGAGGCCATCCACCAGCCAGCCATTCAAGGCATCACTATTGGTGCGATAGGTCTGAAGCTGGTGGTGCAGCAGCTCTATGCAGGCCGGTTGGCTGTCTGGGTGCTGCTCGCCAATTTTACGAATCCCTAACGCAATCGCGACCTTAGCCCATTCTGAGAGATGCCGATTCTCTAGATGGGGCGGTAAATTCGGTAAGGCTTCAGGTCCCATCATCGCCAAGACCTGAGGGGTCTCTTCATTGAGATAATCGTCCTCCTCATGGTCAGCAAATAGCGCCAGCAAGGGTTCAATCGCTGCGATCGCCTTGAGCTGAGCCAGTGCCCGCCAAGCATGGGCAGTTGACCACACCTCTAAACTGTCAGAATCAGCAACCCACAGTGCCTCGTCTGTCATCAATTGGATTAGCTGGGGGATATGGTCAGTCGTCAACCCCAGTTCCTGCACATAATTCGGCCACTGTTTACCCAGCTTTCTACAATCGCCGTAGGTGAGCAATTGACTGACGGGAGGGGTATAGCGTTCAGTATCCATGGCGGATGGAAAATAAAGATGTAATCAGATTACTGCGAGTTAGGAGATGATCTTGGGACAATGCCTACAGCGCGATGGCTAGAATCGAGCGATCGCCCGTAGGGTCAAGCTAACCGTTAGGATTTTGAGTGACAATCTGTTCCCTGACCCACTGACGAAACCCCCGAATCCAACTGGTTTCTCCCATGGTTGGGCTGCTTTGCAAAATCGCAAAAATTTTCTTGCCGTAATAGAGGCAATGCAATTGACGCCTCCTGGGAAAGATATTCACCCTACACCAGATGGTAGAGCAGTCGCCATTCTGATGAAGACAAGACTGCGGGCCAATTTGCTTATGCGCTACAGAACAGGGCGATCCGAGGTGTCTTAAGCAAAGTGGCCAGCGCTATAGTTGCCTGTAACCGCTGCGGTATCTATCCTCTTGAAACAATGGCGTTTGATATTCGTGAGTTTTTTCAGACCACCAACCCCGCCCGCACCCTGGATCCGGGCAAACCGGAAGATAGTCGGCTTTACATCGACTTCTCCACGGTGCGGGGGGAGCAAATCATCACCGAAATCAAGGATCTGATCAGCTTTTACGAGCCGGAAAATCCCACCTGTACCCTCTTCACCGGGCACATCGGCTGCGGCAAATCTACGGAGTTACTGAAGCTGCGCCAAGAACTAGAGGCGGAACGCTTCCACGTAGTCTATTTCGAGTCGTCGGAAGATTTGGAGATGGCGGATGTGGATATCGGCGATGTACTGTTGGCGATCGCCGCCGCATTAGCCAAAGTCTAGAGGGGCTGCAACTGGGGGAAGCCAAGGGACTGCGGGGGCTGCTGAAAGGGGCGGCCAAAATTTTGATGACCGAGATTGAGTTAGAGGGCTCAGCGGAATTTATGGGGATGGGGGTGGCCGGGAACACCGATGGGGAACTGTCCCTATCGGCGGGCATTGGCAAGATCACCGCCCGCGCTAAGAACGACGCCACCCTGCGGGATCGCCTCAACCAATTTCTCGGTCCTCAAAAAAACCAGCTCCTAGAGGCGATCAATACGGAACTGCTGGAACCGGCGATCGCCCAGCTCCAGCAACAGGGGCAAAAGGGGCTGGTGGTGATCGTCGATAACCTGGACCGCATCGACAATCGCCCCAAAGCCTTTGGGCGATCGCAGCAGGAATATCTGTTTATCGACCAGCACGAATGCTTGCGGGATCTGGCCTGTCACAAGGTCTACACCATGCCATTGGCTCTAAAGTTTTCCAGCGAATATGGACTGCTGACGGCCCGTTATACCGACGATCCCAAGGTGCTGCCGATGGTGCCGGTGAAGTTTCAGGACGGCACGGTTTGTGCCGAGGGCATGGCCAAACTCAAGCAAATGGTGCTGGCGCGCGCCCTGCCCAACGCCTCAGAGTCGGAGCGGCTCACCCATGTGCTGGACTTGTTTGACTCAGTCGAGTCTTTAGAGCGGCTCTGCTCCGCCAGCGGCGGCCATGTGCGGGATCTCCTGCGGCTGCTCAACGGCTGGGGTGCGGAAGGGGCGGACCTTCCCCTTGCAGCGGGACAAGTTAGAGGAGGTGATCCGGGCGCGGCGCAATGAGATGACCCTGCAACTGTCGGATCGCGAGTGGGCACTGCTGCGCCAGGTGCGACAGCGCAAACGGGTGGGGGGCGATCAGGACTATCAGACCCTGATCCACAGTCGGCTGGTGTTTGAATATCGCGATCAGGGGGAGTCGTGGTTTGATGTCAACCCGATTTTGCTGGAAGCCAAAGCGCTGGAAGCGGGTTGATCGAGCGGAGTTTCGCTATGGTTATAGGCAAGTTCTCGTGGGCGCAGCGTTGCCATGAACATCACCCTTGATCTGAAGCCATCCCTGGACTTGACCGACGGCCAATTCACAGAAATTTGTCGCCGCAATCGAGACTTGCGCCTAGAGCGCACCGCCACTGGAGAACTCGTGATTATGCCGCCAACGGGAGGAGAAACCGGCGCTCGCAACTCATCCCTGACTGGGCAGCTTTGGTTTTGGAATCGGCAAACCCAACTGGGTCGAACCTTTGATTCTTCAACGGGGTTTCGCTTACCCGATGGCGCGATCCGATCGCCCGATGCGGCTTGGGTGACCCAACAGCGGTGGCAGGATCTGGCCCCAGTCGATCGCCAAGGCTTTGTGCCCCTATGTCCTGACTTTGCCGTGGAACTGAAGTCTGCCACGGATGATTGGCGCGAGTTGCAAGTCAAACTGCAAAGCTACATTACCAATGGCCTGCGCTTGGGTTGGCTGATTGATCCTCAGGCCCGCCTCGTGCTGATTTATCAGCCGGAACAACCGGTGCTCACGGTGAATGCCCCCACCCAACTGACGGGTGACCCAGTGCTACCGGGATTTGTCTTGGATTTAACGGAGCTATTCACCGCTTGAACCCCGGATGACGAACCCGCCCCCACCGACACCTTTGACCTAGGTGACAACGCCCGCCCACAACCAGGCGGCTCTGGAGGAATTGACCAGCGCGATCGCCTTTGGTCAGGGGGCCGATACGATCACGCTGTTACTGGTGCGCT
>JAAUQE010000319.1 GCA_012032425.1 Leptolyngbya sp. RL_3_1
TCCTCCCACCCTCTCACCCCCTCACTCCTCCACCCTCTCACCCTCTCACCCCCCTCACTCCTACTGAAATATCCAGACCCCCAGCGCCCAACTCGCGCCATTCATCAGCAGACTCAACCCGCTAGTGGTGCGTAGGGAGAGCTGGCCGCGACTCAGCATGGCCAAAAAGATTGCCTCATACACCGTGACGGCAATCTCGGCGATCGCCACCGCTACGCCGTAAGACAGCCCGGTGGTGAGGGGTGTCGAGCGGCCATAGCTGAAGAGAAACAGCACCACCATGCTGGGGAGCCAGAGGGCCGAGAGGATCAAGACCGGACTGACGACCAGCCATCGTAATCGCACCCGCCTCAGGAAATAAAAGCACAGGCCATAGATCAGGGCGATCGCCACCCAAATCAGCGCAAAGACGCGATCGCCCGCAAAGCTAAAGGGCTGTAGCCCCGAGGTTAAGGTCCACACCATCGGATAGGTGACCACATGCATCAGCCCAAAGCTGACGAAAGTCCGCTGCCAGAGTGCGGGCCACTGCCCCAAACGCCGCAACACCAGCGCCATGATCCCCGCTTCTGTAACGAGGGTTAGGGCGAGTCCCTGGAGGAACAGCGACAATGCCTGCTCGCCATAGGCGGGCTCAACCGGCTGGATCACCAGACCCTCATCGCTGAATTGCCCGGAAAACCGCTGGCGATCGCCTATATCCATGAACGGTGCTTCGACCACATTGCTTTCCCAAAGGCGATCTTGGCTCTGCACCAAAAGCCGTAACCAAGACTGGCCACCGGGCTCACCGACGGGCCAACCGTCAATCATTAAGCAGGTGTCGTCATGGCACGTGAATTGCCGAGTGGGTTCGATCGCGGGTTCTAAACATCCCGAAACGGTGCAACGGCCTGTCGCCAGATGCAGATCGGCTGACTCACAGGCCGCCGTGTCGCAGACCAAGATCTGTACCGCCTCCACTCGCCCTGGCACGTCCTCAAACTCAAACCAGGTCAATTCTGGGGGTGGCGCAGAGTTGGCTTGGGCAACGGGGGTAAAACTCAGCCCGATGACCAGCAGCAAACCGGCCAGTGCCCGGAAGCCAAAACGAAGGGAAGGGGAATGCCCAAACAGCATGATTAGCGGTGGTGAATGGCAAGGGTTCTGCGCTGACGCTTCTCGCAGATCGACTGCTACAGTGGCCTGTTGCTGATCTACAGAAAGGGGGGGCGATCGCGCTGCAACCAGGCGTCTGTTCGCACTATGGCTGAAGGCAGGGGTGCTTGAGAGGCAAGGGAGCTAGAAACGGGAAGGGTCACGTGAATTTTGCCCTTGAGCCCTAGGGTGACGGGCTGCTGTCTTCCACCTCGTCTAAATGCTCAGACACATCTCGATACAGATTAAAAATGTGGTGGTCTTTGAGTGAATACAACACATTGCGACCCTGTTTGCGATAGCCCACCAGCCGCATGGTACGCAAAATCCGCAGTTGGTGGGACACCGCCGACTCGGTCATCTCCACCGCTGCCGCTAAATCCCGCACCCGCATTTCCCTCAAGGCCAGCGCCGACAAAATTCGCCAGCGGTTGGGATCCCCCAGGGTGCCAAAAAACTCCGCCATCCGCTGGGCTTTTTCGACCGTCAAGATTTGCTGGATCGGCAACGTCGCCGCCGCCGCTGGGTTGACCTTAGCCACAGGCACCTCCATAGGCTTCGAGCCTACCTCATTCAACCCACTCAGCAGCGGCCTGCCATCGCCAATATGGAGCAAACGTGAAAATGCTCAGCCCACAAAGCATGAATACCTGTTCATGTGTTATGGTCAATCCATGAAAGCTTGTTCAGGCTTTCCCCCTTTAATTTATCCTCAGAGGAGGCTGTAATGACTACCGTGACTCAAATGAAATGTGCCTGCGAATCTTGTTTATGCATTGTTGATATCAGCAGCGCTGTTGAAAAGCAGGGCAATACTACTGCGGTGAACCCTGCGCCAATGGTCACCCGGCGTGGGGGTGAGGGCTGCGGTCATCCCGGCTGTAATTGCCACACTTGATTGCAGCACGATTCACGGGCTGAGGTAGTGCCAGATCACCTCAGCCTATAGGTTTTATAGATCGATTGCTTTTGAAGCGCTGGAGCACACTTGGGCTTCACGCTGAAACTGCTTCTTCGTCTGCTTCGGCCAGCTCCACCAAGAACTGCAACGCCTTCGCCATAAATAAGGCGCAGTCCTTGGGCGATCGCCCATAAAACGACGACCAAGCCGCCGCCTTTTGCCCCTCATATCGGCCCACCCGCCCCGGATGTCCCTCGATCCAGGCCAACCGCACCGCATGGCCAATTAGCACATCCAACACAATATGATCTTCAAAGAGGAGATCGGGGTTGCCCTTGAAAATCGCCGCCAGTTCCCGCAGCGCTTCCACCGTAACGTGGCGATAGTCTGGGGCATGGATTTTGTTGAGCAAATGGTCGAGGCGACGGGCAAAATTGGCCTCGCCGGGGGTCATCTCCGCCAGCACCGCCTGACTATCGACCCGGTTGCGCCGATCTAGCTTGTCGCCGATGATCACCCCTTGGCAGTGGTGCAGTAAGTCCCACACCTCCTGGTAAAAGTCCTGGGAGAGCCGGGTTAACTCCCCATCAATTTGCCGCTGCCGCCACCAGTCCACCTCGGTGAGCTGTTCCGTTACTTGCTCAGGCAGTACCCCCCAGGTCACCGGCTTTTGAGCCTTGGCATGGAGGGATTCCCGCTTATACAAACTGCGATTGAGGCCGCTGTAGCTGGCCAACACCTGCCGCAGCCTGGATTGAATGTCGTGGGGGCTGAGGGCGGTGAGGCGATCGTAGGCTTCGTCACGGGTGACGTTTTCTTCCCGAGCCAGCTCACTGGTAAGCAGCAAGATCAAGTACCCCACCCGCAGGGTCAGCAGCCCGTCAAACAAGCTGGGATCCGCTTTAATCAGCACGCTCAGGTACACCAGCACCTCTTGGGTGAGGGCGCGATCGCGCTCGTCTTCGCTACAGAAGCGGTTAATTTTGTCCAAAATTTCGGTGTGGGGCACCGGATCGCGGATCAGGGAGGCTTCGTTGTAGGCTTTGCCCACGGTCACCTGCTTTTGCCGCACCAAGATTTCCGTGACCGCATCGGACAGATTCACGTCCATCTTGTGCAGCAGCCCAGCGGCCCGCCGCACGATCAGCCACAGCTCGGCCTTACCCGCCTTGACGTAAAGCTCCTCCAGCAGGTCGGCCACGGTGATGGTGCGATCGGGCTGTCCCAAACCAGTGTCAAAGTCGGCCCCGGCGATCTGGTGGAGCTGAGCCAGCAGCTCGATTTGCTCATAGAGGTTGTGCGATCGCCCCAGCGCCGCCACCAATGCCTGGGTATCCCCCTGACGCTCAATCTCAAACACCTGCAACACCCCCAGGGGCTGGGTTTCCTTCGGCACTAAGGTGAGGAACGAAGAGACCTGGAGGTGGTAGCGGGTCATTTGGCCGTGGCTGAGAGCATAGTCGCCGATGTTGTCGATGCGTTCGGTGCCCGCTGTGAGCATCAGTTGGTAGAGCGGCCCCAGCAAAACCGGCACCCCGCCACAACTGCCGTCCTTCAGCTCTTGAATCAGGTTCAGCAATGGTGACTCGTGGATGGGTTTATGGCCCAGCTCAAACAGCTCATGGGTGAGCAACAGGGTCATGGTGGGTCGTCCGGGCTCGTTCCAGTGGTAATGGATGTAGGCCAGCTCACTGCGGATTTGGGCCACCAGGAAGTGATAGTCGAGGGTGAGGTAAAACTTCTGGGGATCGAGGAAGGAGGGCAAGAACACCGCCGTTTCCCCCGAGACCCGGAAGATGCGGGGAGGTGGTGAGGCTACGGAGGCGGCGGATCGGGCGACCGCTGAGGTGTAGCTTC
>JAAUQE010000122.1 GCA_012032425.1 Leptolyngbya sp. RL_3_1
AAGACGAATTTCTCCACCACCTTGGCTATGACTTCCGTCGGCAGCCCCTGGAACGGAATGACGGCGTCCAGCCGGTTGCGGAATTCCGGCGAGAACATGCGGTTGATGGCTTCCTGGTCGTCGCCCTCGCGGCTGGAGCGGTTGAAGCCCATGGTCGGCTTGGCCAGGTCGGCCGCGCCCGCATTGGTGGTCATGATCAGGATCACATTGCGGAAATCGACCTGACGACCATTATGGTCGGTCAGCTTGCCGTGATCCATCACTTGCAACAGGATGTTGTAAACATCCGGGTGCGCCTTTTCGATTTCATCGAGCAGAAGGACGCAATGCGGATGCTGGTCCACGCCGTCCGTCAGCATGCCGCCCTGATCGAAGCCGACATAGCCCGGAGGTGCGCCGATCAGCCGCGATACCGCATGTTTCTCCATGTATTCCGACATGTCGATGCGGACGATCGCCTCTTCGGTATCGAACATGTAGGAGGCTAGGGCTTTGGCAAGCTCGGTCTTACCCACCCCCGTTGGCCCCAGGAAGATAAAGCTGGCAATGGGCCGGTTGGGGTCGGCTAAGCCCGCCCGCGATCGCTGGATCGAGTCCGCCACCGCCGTCACCGCCTCTTCCTGACCGATCACCCGCTGGTGCAGCTCGTCCTCCAATTGCAGCAGTTTCTCCATTTCCGACGCCACCAGCTTGCTGACCGGGATGCCCGTCCATTTGGAGATAATCTCGGCGATGTCCTCTTCGGTGACTTCTTCCCGCAGCAGGGACTGGCCGCTGGTTTGGGCGCTGGCCAACTGTTCCTCGGCCTCTTTCACCTGCCGTTGCAGGTCGGTGAGCTTGCCGTACTTGAGTTCGGCGGCACGGTTCAAGTCGTAATCGCGCTCCGCTTGCTGAATCTCGATGTTGACGTTTTCGAGATTCTTCTTGAGGGTTTGAATGTGGTCGATCACATCCTTTTCCGCCTGCCACTGGGCGTTAAAGGTGGACTGGGTTTCCTTCAGGTCCGCCAGTTCCTTATCCAGCCGCTCTAATCGCTCCAGAGACACCGCATCCGTTTCCTTATGGAGGGACAACCGCTCCATCTCGAATTGCAGGATTTTGCGATCGATCTCGTCCAGTTCCTCCGGCTTAGAGGTGATTTCCATCTTCAGCTTGGCCGCCGACTCATCCACCAGGTCAATGGCCTTGTCGGGCAGGAAGCGATCGCTGATGTACCGGGTCGAGAGCACCGCCGCCGCCACTAGGGCGTTATCGGCAATTTTCACCCCATGGTGGCTTTCATAGCGCTCCTTGAGGCCGCGCAAAATCGACACCGTGTCTTCGATGGTGGGCTGATCGATATACACCTGCTGGAAGCGGCGCTCTAATGCGGCATCCTTCTCGATATACTTGCGGTACTCATCTAAGGTGGTGGCCCCAATACAGCGCAGTTCCCCCCGCGCCAGCATCGGCTTCAGCAGGTTGCCCGCATCCATGGCCCCCTGGGTGGCTCCCGCCCCCACCACGGTGTGAATCTCGTCGATGAACAGCACCATCTGGCCATCGGAGTCCTGTACCTCTTTGAGGACCGCTTTGAGGCGCTCTTCAAACTCCCCCCGGTACTTAGCGCCGGCAATCAGCGCTCCCATGTCTAGGCCAATGATGCGGCGATCGCGCAAAGATTCCGGTACATCTCGATTAATGATCCGCTGGGCAAGGCCTTCGGCGATCGCCGTCTTGCCCACCCCTGGCTCCCCAATCAGCACCGGGTTGTTCTTGGTACGGCGCGACAAAATCTGAATGGTGCGGCGAATCTCGTCATCCCGACCAATCACCGGGTCCAGCTTGCCCGATTGGGCCAAGGCCGTCAGGTCACGGCCATATTTCTCTAATGCTTCGTACTTGCCTTCCGGGTTTTGGTCGGTCACTTTTTGGCTGCCTCGCACTTGCTCGATCAAGCTCCGTAATTGGGTTTCGTCTAGGTTGAATTCTTTGAGGAGGGGCTGACCAAAGCGGGCGTCTTGCCCATAGGCCAGCACTAGATGCTCTACCGAAATATAGTCATCACCAAACTCTTGGCGGAACTGATCGGCCCGATCCAATAGAGTATCGAGACTGCGGCCCAAATACACCGAACCGCCGCCGTTACTCACTTTCGGCTGCTTATCAATAAACCGTTGGGTGAAATCCCGTAGATTCTGGGCCTTGACCTCAGCCTTGTTGAACACCGAAACGGCCAGCCCATCCTGTTCTAGCAGGGCCTGCATCAAATGCTCACTCTCAATTTGCTGATGCTTGGCGGCCTTGGCAATCTCTGGCGTACGCACAATCGCCTGCCAAGACTTTTCGGTGAATTGCTCACGGTTGGTGGGCTGCATAAAAACCTCCTGATCTGACTCTGGCGTGAGTCACCCCCGTCAGGATGCTGCAACGCCGTTTCATGGCTGGCGTTGCTAATCCCCGCTAGGGTTCCATCGATCAAACCCAGACCGCTGGCAGGCTTGACCAATCGATTCATCCCGGCAATTAGCAACGGCTTGTCTCTACTATGGCGGGTCTCAGCTCCATACAAGGGGAGTCAACCCGTACGCAAAAGGTGGCGATCGCCCCACCCTAAAGCGATCGCAGTTAATCTGGGCGATCGGCTTCACAGAAACTTCATCAAAAATCAGGGGGATAGTAGCAGACGATACCAAGTTATCTTTTGCACCTACAGCTATACTGTGTTGAAATGGTTACCTAAGTATTTCCACCGAACAATTCAGATTGTTTTGAAGTTGACAATCCGTAAATCACCGGATCCAAATTTATTATCAATTATTTTCCTTACACGCCATGGTTCTTGCCAACGCTGCCCAACATTACGCCAGCCCAGAGGACGATGTATTGTGCCAACCAGATCTCTGGTCTGACGCCTACCACCCCTCTGCTGGGTGCCGCATCAAGCGCTGCGTGGATATTTTAGGATCCCTTGTCGGCTTGGTTTTGCTGGTGATGATCTTTCTGCCCGTAGCCGCAGCAATCTACATCGATAGCCCTGGTCCAATTCTGTATTCCCAAATTCGCTACGGCTTAGGGGCAAAACCCTTCAAGATCTGGAAATTCCGCTCCATGGTGCCCGAAGCCGATCGGTTAAAGGACCTAGTGGAAAATCAGGCTCAAGGTCATATTTTCAAGAACGAGAATGATCCCCGCATCACCCAGGTGGGGCAGTTCTTGAGGCGCACCAGCCTAGATGAATTTCCTCAGTTTTGGAATGTTCTGAAGGGAGATATGAGTTTAGTCGGCACCCGCCCCCCGACAGCGGATGAGGTGGCCCAGTACGAACCCCACCATCTAAAGCGGCTCAACGTCAAGCCAGGGCTCACGGGCCAGTGGCAGGTCAGCGGGCGATCAGAAATCAAAGACTTTGAGGAGATTGTCGAACTGGATCTGCTCTACCAACAGCTTTGGTCACCTGTTCATGACCTACATCTAATTTCGAAAACGGTAGGCCACCTACTTTCCAGGTCGGGTGCATATTAAGTCCAAGTAAAAGGTCAATAAGTAGCCTTAGAGTCTGTTTGAAAAGGGTTGAACCGAATTCAAAAGGATACCTGATGTCCTCGGGGTAGGAGCTATAACTTTGGTTGATTCGTGGCTCTCTCTGGGGGCTGTAGGTGATCAAAGTCAATACCGCAAGCTTTTCAAACAGCCTCTTAGTCGAGTTGCTGCTTGACCTTTTAAAGGTATTGATGTTTTATTTTTCCAAAAAAAACTAAAGATGCAGAAAAGATCCAGGTAACTGATAAGATATATTTATTTATCTTCTGAATAGTTGACGATACTTTACGGTTAATTTAACATTGCCATTGTCCCCTAACAGCAAGCAATTGCTTGGCTTTCATCCGTGGTTAAATTTAGTTGATATTTTGACGCTTTTATAAAGCTGTTCAACTGTCTCTGTGATTCTGACTGGTAGTTTTAGAAGCCACTTAGAGGATATTCTTGCCTCCAGCAAGGCAAGCGGCGAAAAATTGGCTGACTTTACGGTTCTTTTATTGCCCAATATCAAAAATCACTGACGTTAAACAAAGGCGGTCATCAAACAAAAGTAGAGGGTTTCATAAACCGTTTGATTGAACTACATGGTTGTTCGGTGTAATGTTTGGAGAAAAATTATATGGCTTCCCATATAGCCCATCTAATGAGCTTCAAGGATTCGCCAGAGCGTAGTGAACTCCTGGGTGAAAGACCTAAAACATCGGAAAACCACTCTGGGAAAGGGATTTCCAGGATGCAAGATGACGAGATTGTTGAAATTTTAGATGTTCCCATTAACAATATCTCCGCAGAGAGTTTTCTCAAAAACTTGCGCTCTGGCGTGATATTTACCCCTAACGTTGATCATTTGATGACCCTACAACATGATCAAGCGTTTAGGGAAACCTATCAGCAAGCCGATTACCGGCTCTGTGATAGCCAAATTCTTATCTATGCGTCCTATTTGCTGGGCAAGCCCTTCAAAGAAAAGATTTCCGGCTCTGATCTGCTGCCCCTATTTTGTGACTATCACAAGTGCAACGAACACATCAAAATATTTCTTTTAGGGGGTGCTGAAGGGGTACCTCAAAAAGCTCAAGCGAATATCAACGCTCGCATTGGTCGCAAAATCGTAGTGGAGAGCTACTCACCCCCCTTTGGTTTTGAGAGTGATGCCGTGGAATGTCAAAAAATTATTGACAAAATCAGCGGATCTTCTGCTAATGTTTTGGCGGTTGGGTTGGGGGCACCCAAGCAAGAAAAATGGATTATTAAGTATCGCGATCAGCTCTCGAATATCGATATTTTTATGGGAATTGGTGCAGCTGTGGATTTTGAAGCAGGCAACAAGGAACGCTCTCCCAAATGGATGAGTGAACTGGGTTTGGAGTGGTTTTATCGTTTTGTCCAAGAACCTGGCAGACTCTGGAAGCGTTATTTCGTCAGAGATGTGCCGTTTTTGTGGTTGCTAGCCAAACAAATTGTGCGAGAAAATATTGTGGGGAAGGGGTAACGCTGATTGACTGACCACAAGCCTAGAAACCTTGTCATCTTGTTTTCTGGCGGGCGGTTTTAGGAGATTTCTGGACAAGACGATACCCGTAAGGGCGGGTTTTGTTGATATCCTTTGGCCACAACAACAGGCCCCTGGCTAAACCCGCCCCTACAAAACCGGTATATTCATTGTCGGAAATTGCCTTACCGCTCGGTCAGAAACTTTTTCTCAAGGGCGTAAATTATTGGACTATTCCGGTTTCTAGCCCCCTAGCGCCCTCTGCCCCCTAGCCCCCGCCATAGCGTTGGAACTTATCCTATCTGGTACTAACTGCGGCTGGTGGCGGTAATCTCATCTAAAATGGCTTGCGCCCCTTGCGTTCGCAGTTGCTGAGCGAGTTGCACACCTAGACGCTCAGCATCCGTTGCGGCTCCTTCAATCTGGTTTTTGATCAGGGTTTGGCCATCCAGGCTGGCGACGATGCCAGAGAGCGTCAGGTGGTCTCCTGATAGCGCGGTATTGACCCCAATCGGGACCTGACAGCCCCCTTCGAGTTCCCGTAAAAAGGCCCGCTCGGCCAAGCAACGATGGACAGTGGGGGTGTGCTCTAGGACTTTTAGCACTGCGAGAATATCGGCATCCCCGGCGCGGCATTCAATACCCAGTGCCCCTTGACCGACCGCATGGAGGGAGATTTCGGGGGGCAGGGTTTGATGGACGCGATCGCCCATCCCCAAGCGCTCCAGACCCGCCACCGCCAGAATAATCGCATCGTATTGGCCTTCATCTAGCTTGCGGAGTCGAGTATTGAGATTGCCGCGAATATCTTTGAAGGTGAAGTGGGGGTAGTGGTGCCGCAACTGGGCTAATCGCCGTAGCGAGGAGGTGCCCACCACCGCACCCTGGGGGAGGGTATCGAGCTGTTTGTCTTGGTGCTTGGCGTGAACCACGAGGGCATCAGCCGGATCTTCGCGTTCAGTGACACAGCCCAGCATCAGTCCTTCTGGCAAGCGGGTGGGTAAATCTTTGAGGGAGTGAACCGCGAAATCCACATCTCCCCGCAACATGCTGTCTTCTAGCTCTTGGGTAAATAGACCCTTGTCGCCGATTTTGGAGAGGGATACGTCCAAAACCTTATCGCCGTGGGTCTCCATGGTGTGGACCTCAAAGGCCACATCGGGGAACTGCTTTTGCAGCTCATCCCGGACCCAGTAGGTCTGCACTAGGGCCAACTGGCTCTTACGGGAGCCAATGCGGATTGTGCGGGTTGGGGCTGCGGTTGAGGCCGTCGAAGTCATGGAACGGGGTACAAATAGAGGGCGCGGTCTAAAAAGCTGCAAGATCTTGCTACAGAAAAGCCGCAAGATCTTATAGATTACCGTAATTGGTTCCCTTTTCCCGTTGGGAACGGCGTCAGGCTGACGGGGGTCAAGACTTGAAACCTTGGCCACATCCCAACCCGCAGTTCGCGCCACGGTCAAAACTCAAGGTTTCAAGTTGGATGTGGTTTAGCAAAGCAAAGATGAACGCGAATGATGCTTTTGGCTAGGGGAGAGGGACAGGGGTCGCAACGGCGCTGGCGGCAAGGCGTGCAACTGGCACGGCGATCGCTGCGGCGGTGGGGCCTCACCCTATTGCTGTGGAGTCTGGGGCCGGGACTGGTTTGGGCACAGGCGGTGCCGCCTGAACTCCGAGATCCGTTTCTGTCTGATCCAGAATTTGCTGAGCCCCGCGACCCGTTGCTGCCCAGCCTGCTGGTGCCGCGTCGTCTCAGTCCCCTCGAAGCCTATGAACTCGAAGGCCAACTGGATCAATTGGCTGCCGAGGCAGAAGCTGCCTACCAACTGGGGGAAAACGATCGCGCCTTTGCCCTGTGGTTACGGGAGGTGCGTTTACGGCGCATTCTCGGTTACGAGGCAGAGCTAGCTGCCATTCAGCGGGTAGGCACGCGGGCGTGGGAAGCGAATCGGACCCTAGAAGCCCAACTCCTGACCTTGCGTTTAGCGGAAATTCAGGCCGATCTCCTGGACCAAGCACCGCCGGATTTAACCCTGGTGGCCGCCTTGGCTGAGGCGTTTGAAGGGTTACAGGACATTGACGCAGCGATCGCGGTCTATGACACGCTGCTGACTCGCGCCACGCAATCGGGAGATGTGGCGCGACAAGTGGCGCTGCTGGAGCGCATTGGCGATTTACAAGCGCGGTGGTTTCGCTTTGAGGCAGCGGCAACGACGGACAACCGTTTGTTGAACCTGCTGGGTAGCCGTCCGGCTCGGGAGCGCCTGCCCTATCTAGAGCGGGCCATCTACAGCCACGAAAATGCTGGACGCCTGGAGCGGGCGATCGCTTTTCAGCAAGAAATCCTGCGGTATTACGACAGCCAGGGGGACTTGGGGGCCAGGGTGCCATTGCAACTGGCGATCGCGCGCAACTACCGCGATGCGGAGCGCTTTGATTTAGCCTGGGTCTATTACCAGGCCACCTACAGACTGGCCCTAGATTTGGACTACATCGGCTATGCCCGCGATGTCCTAGTCGATTTGACCGGTCTCTACGCGGTGTTAGAGCGCCCTACCGACGTGCGCTACCTCCTGGAACAGCAGTTGGCGGTGGAGCGACTGGCCTACGGGGGCTACGGCATGATGACGGTATTTGGCCAGCTCGGCCAGTTCCATGAGGTGCAGGGGGATAGCGCCGCCGCGATCGCCGCCTATCGAGAGGGATTGATTCTCGCCACCTATCTGAATCATCGGCAGGCTTATTTCCAAAATCGCATTCAACGGCTGCAACTGGCCCAGGGGGAAATCACCATCGAGGGGGCAACCGCCCATATCACCAGTGACGCTATTCAACCGCTGGAGAATCCCTTCCGTTGGCGGGGGAATTAGTCCCTGAGGGCAATGAGGCGCTCAAAAGCCGCTAAGGCTTGGGGCAGGCGATCGCCCGCCACCCAGTGGAAATCATTGTGATCGGCCCCGGCCACCCATAGAGATTGCTTGGGTTCCGGTGCTGCCGCATATAGGGCCTGACCATGGTGAAACGGAATGGTTTGGTCGGCTTTCCCATGCATGATCAGCACTGGACACTGTACATCCTGTAGCTTGGCCCGGTTGGGAAATTTATCAAAGGGCAATAGTGGAAAGGGCACCACGACCCGAAAAACGGACGTAAAGGCACTTTTTAAGATCAATCCGCCCACGGGATAGCGTTGCGCTAAGTCAGTGGCGGAGCCGCTGCCCACCGATCGCCCGTACACAATGATGTTTTCTGGAGAGATTTGTAGCTGTTGAGTTAAATACTGGTAAGCGGCATCGGCATCTTCATAGGCATGACGTTCACTGGGGTAGCCATCGCTGGTGCCATAGCCCCGATAGTCGTAGGCAAATACGCTAAACCCCCAGCCCCGTAACTGTTCTAGAAAAGGCTGAATGTCCCCCAGGTCTTCGGCATTGCCGTGGATATAAAGCAGCGTGTATTGGGCCTCAGGGTTGGGCAAGTATCGAGCTGAGATCTGCTCAGTCTCTGTGACCGCGATTTTTAGCACCGCCTCGTCATCTTGATAGCTGGCAGGCTGCGGGAGAAAAATCATGCTATCGGCCCGAAAGAAGACGTAAAGGGCAAAGCAGCCGTAAATCAGCAGGAGCGATCGCCCCAGCCGCTGCCAACTCAGTTCGCCGATCAGGAGTTTTCTTAAGGGCAGTTGGGGCATGGTTACTTGATGAGTTTTGAATTTTGAGTTTTGAATTGAGCGAAATAGAGAGGTCATTACAGCGGTGCTTCGGCTGTTTGAGCGTCAACAACCTGGAGGAGTTCCTCGGGCTGATCAATCACCCAGCGCGCTCCAGCCGTTTCTAGCTCTTCTTGGGTCCCATATCCCCAAGTGACGCCCACCGCCGGGATGTGATTGGCTAGGGCTCCAGTCACGTCATAATGGCGATCGCCCACCATCCAACAGTGATCAGCGGATAATCCTTGCTCCTGCAAGACAAACGCCAAGAGATCGGCCTTGCGGGATCGCGTTCCATCCAGCTCCGAGCCATGGATGGCGCTGAAAAATGGGCTCAGTTCAAAATGGTCCAGAATTTGCTGGGCAAACACCTGAGGCTTAGAGGTGGCCACCCAGAGCTGATGGTCTAAGTCCCGCAACGCCTCCAGCACTGGCGGAATTGCGGCATATACCCGATTTTCAAATAGTCCGATCGCGGCAAATCGTTCTCGGTAAAAGGCGATCGCCCGCTGCACATCCCGCTGCACATCTCCTGGGGTTGCCCCTGGGATCACCGCTTGAAACGAGTCCTGCAAAGGTGGACCAATGAAGGTCCGTAAAACTGATGCTGGGGGCACCGGTAGCGCCATTTGGGTCAAGGCGTAGGCGACCGATTTGCAGATGCCGTCTTGGGGATCCGTCAGCGTCCCATCCAGGTCAAAAATAATATTCATCAGCCTGCCAAATCCGTAACGTCTCATCGGTACTGCCGCTGACTAACATTGGCCGCTGGGGATCAAAGGCTAGGGCGCTCACCGCCCAGTCATGCCTCAGTAAGGCCAATTGTCGCTGGGTTTCGAGTTGCCAGAGGTGGACTTGACCATCCGCACTGCCCGTTGCCAGTAAGTCTCCCCCCGGCCAGCAGACCACGGCGGTGACGGCGTCTTGATGATGACTGAACGTATAGTGACGCGCGAGATTCTCTAAAGACCACACCGTCACCGCTCCAGTCTTATTCCCAGTAATGAGATAGGGACTATGGGGATGAAACGTCACGGCTAGGAGTCCAGGCTCTTGGCCCGAGGCGTTGGGATGATCCCCCTTAGCCTGAAGCCAAGTGTGGAGGAGTTGCCCCGACGGGATTTCCCAAAGCCGCAAGGTGCCGTCATCGCCAGTACTGGCCAACCGCCGCCCATCGGGGCTCAAGGCCAGATCCGTGACGTTGCCTTGATGGCGCACCCAGTCCCCCTGTGGGACCAAATCAGGCAGTTGCCACAGATAAATATGGCCAGCAGCAGCCGTGACCAGATGTTGTTCACTGACCTGGAGTGCGGTGATGGGCCAACCGATTGCGTCGCGGCTGGTGAGTGGGCGGTAATCCGCCAGATCCCATTGCTTGAGGGTGCCATCTTGACCGCCGCTAAAGAGCTGATGCCCCTGGGGATGAAAGCCGATCGCGGTAACTCGATCGCTATGACCTTTACCGAGGGGACCCAAGCGTTTCCCCCAAGTGTAGATTACCTGACCGGTTTGGCTATCCCAGAGCTGCACCGTGCCGTCGCTGTGGCCCGTGGCGATAGCGCGACCATTGGGGCTAACCGCAATGCTTTGAACGACCCGCTTGGGGGTGGGCAGAGTCAGGCGACAACGCCACGCTTGGGGAAGCTCGGATCGGCCCAGGGCGCGGGCCGGGATGAGGCTCCCGCCAGGGTTGAGGTCAGCCAGGGCAGCGGCAGCGGTGGGGTAGCGGTGGCGGAGCGATCGCGCCGTTAACCGGGCCAGGATTTGGGTGAACGGCAGGCTAACGGGATAGGGGGTATAGGGCTGCCAAACCCAGCGATCGTCCAACGCCGAATAGAGATCAAAAGGATGCTGCTGGGTGAGTAAATGCAGGCAGGTTACCCCCAGGCTATACAAATCACTGGCAAAAACCGCCTTGCCCAAAACCTGTTCTGGGGCGGCATAACCGGCACTGCCAATCACCGTACCGGTCTGCTCTAGGGCGGCTTTGTCCAAAGCTTTGGCTGCCCCGAAATCCACCAGCACCGGCAATACAGTCCCCTGTCCTCCATCCCCACTCTTTCCTGGCTGGCTCGGTATAAGCCCTGGTTGGTCCGGTATCGGCAAATCGGGCGCAAGCCCTTGCGCCTCTACAGATTGCGCCAGGATGATATTGGCAGGCTTGATATCCCGGTGGATCACCTGATGGTTGTGGATAAAGTCTAAGACCGGCAGCAGCGATAGGAGCAGCGATCGCACCTGTGCCTCCCGCCAAGGGCCGCTGTCCGCCAAAGTCTGTGCTAGGGTCTGACCCGCCACATAATCCTGCACTAAGCACAGCTCTTGGCTGGACGCTAAGACCGCGATCAGCGCCGGAATCTGGGCGTGATTCCCCAACTGGATGAGGCGATCAGCTTCTTTAAAAAAGCGATCGCGATCCACCTGAGCCCGCAGGCTTTGCTTAATCACACAGCGCCGGGGGGGGCGACGTTGACTCATCCCAGGCCAGCGCCGTGCGGCCAAAACCCCCTTGGCCCAGCAGTTTGATGGGACGGAAGCGATCGCCCAGCACCAGCTTGGCTCCACAAGCAAGGCAGTTTTGAGCCGGTTCAGAATTTTCTGGGGCTGGACAATGGGGATTTAAGCAGAGCGTCATCTGATCTTAGGCAACGAGAATTCAGCCCTTAACTGTTCAGTTGCCTAGTGCAGCGTCAAGCTTAAATTTGTAGACTGGGTCAGTGCTAGCGCGACCCAGCAAAACCGTTGCTGGTGATGGGTCTCACTTCGTTTGACCCAGCCTACATCAGTCGCAAATTAAAAGCTGACAGACTAGGATTGATTATTCGGCAAAGAAAAAAGCTGATTTGTCCCATTGGCTACTCTAAACATCGCGGCGATGCTGAATTGAGGTCACGAAATCTGCACGAAACGATCGGTGCAAAGGCCGAGCCAGTAACGCTGTCCGCGAGGTCCAGGACGGCGGTGCGTCCTGGTGGAGGGGGTCTGGGGGCAATCCAAACGCCCCCAGTAGAAACGATTCATGGCCCACCTAAATCTTCGTCTTAGCTGACCTGCTTGAAAAAGACAGTTTTTCTTCCTTTAAAGAATCAACCCTACCCCACCT
>JAAUQE010000320.1 GCA_012032425.1 Leptolyngbya sp. RL_3_1
GGTTGGGGGTGAGGGCTTTTCAGGGCTTTGGGTAAGGTTTTGTCAGTCAATCAGCTTGCGCCCTCTCTTAAATTTAGGAGAGGGCTGGGGAGAAGGGCATCCCGGTTACATCCCCCCTCGGTGCAGGATAGACTGAATGGCGATCGCTGCTTTTACCGAGGGCGTAATCACCATGGGCAAACCTCGCTTTAGCCAACTGTGCTGTGGGCTGCTTTTATTGGGGAGCCTCACGTCTGCCTGTGGCGACCCCACAGCCCCCTCTGGAATTGATGAGGCCGCTACCTCCACCCCAGAAACCGTCCCAGAGACCGTCGTTACTCCGCTGCCTGACGCGGCTGACGCGGTGCCGACGGCTCTAGCCAACACCGAAATCATCCCTGGGGAGCGCTTTGGCCCGGTTAGTCCAGAGACCAGTCGGGCTGATCTTGTGGCGCTGTTTGGCCCTGACGCCCTAGAAGATGTAGCGGTAGCGGCGGGAGAGGGGACCACCGAACCGGGCACGCGGGTTGATCTAGGCCCAGAGCAGTCGTTTTCGGTGGTTTGGGTCGATGACACCCAAACCCGTCCCTTGCTGGTCAAAGACTTTGGCTCAGTTTGGCGCACCCCAGCGGGCATCGGTCTGGGCATGACTGCTGCCGAGCTAGAGGCGGTGCTGGGGCCTTTTGATTTTTATGGTTTCGGCTGGGACTATGGGGGGACGGTGGTTTTAGAAGGGACCGCCTTGGATGAGGACTACGGCTTGCTGATCATCCGGCTACAGCCTGATAGTGATGGCAACACCGCCCCTTCAGCCTCATTACAGGCGGTGATGGGAGACCGCATTTTCAACTCAACCGATGTCAATCTCTCAGAGCTGGGGGTCACGGTGGATATGATGATCCTATATCTAAATGCCGCCCCCTAACCATGGCTTCCTCCCGTTTGCCCAAGGCCAGCTTGCCCCCTGGTCTGATCGTCCGCGCCGGTCGCACGGTATGGCACACCCTGTGGCAAATCATGATGAGCCGTCTGGCCCCAACCGATCAGGCCGGAGCCTATGTGCGGCCCGCCAGCCAATTTCGCCAAAGGGTTGATCCCGCAGGGCCTTACCCGGCAATGCCCGATCGCTACCGACTGATTGTGGGGATGGGCTGCCCCTGGGCACACCGTACTCTGGTGGTGCGGGCGCTGAAGGGGTTAGAAGCTGCCGTGCCGATTTGGCGGGTGAATCCTGCCGCTGATGAAGGCTTCTGGATATTTGAACCGGACCAAAAGCTGGAATGGCGATCGCTGCCGGAGCTATACCAGACGGCGGCATCAGGCTATAAGGGCCGCAGCACGGTGCCAGTGCTGTGGGATACCGAGAGCCGCACCGTAGTAAATAACGAAAGCGCGGACCTGATTGAGATTTTGAATGGGGCGTTTAATGATTTCGCCCAGCGTCCTGAAGTTGATCTCTATCCCGCGCTGCTTAAAACAGAGATTGATGGGTGGGGCGATCGCATTTACACGGCAGTAAACAATGGGGTCTACCGCTGTGGGTTTGCCCGCAGTCAAGCCGCCTATGAGGCGGCCTGCACGCTACTGTTTGACACTTTGGAAAAGATCGACCAAATCCTGACGCAGCAGCGTTATCTCTGTGGGGACACCTTGACCCTGGCCGATGTGCGGCTGTTTACGACCCTATTTCGGTTTGATGGGGTCTATCACGGGTTGTTTAAGTGCGATCGCCGCCATCTAAGCGATTTTGAGTTTTTATGGCCCTACGCCCGCGATATTTATCAGCAGCCGGGAGTGGCGGCAACCTGTGATTTAGACACTGTGCGGCGGGAGTATTACGGCAACCTGTTTCCGCTGAATCCGGGGGGGCTGATTCCGTTGGGACCGGACCCAACTTTATGGGAGCGTCCCCATGGGCGGGTGTGAGGGCGGCTGCGCTCGGCTGACTACTAATTGACTGACAAAAGTCAAAAGTTACCCTCACCCCCAACCCCTCTCCCAGAGGGCGAGGGAGCAAGAGGGCTATCCGATTGCCGATAGAACCCATGGCAACAGGGCCAATATGGTAGTCTAGGTTTGGCCATCAACGGGATGTAGCGCAGTTTGGTAGCGCACTTCGTTCGGGACGAAGGGGCCGGAGGTTCAAATCCTCTCATCCCGATTTTTAACACCATTGAGTCGCAACCGGTTTGGGGAGTGCGACTCAGTGACTTTGCAACTTCGTTTTTACGCTAGTTGCCAAGCTCAGCCAATCTCTTATCCCAAAGTCTGTATGTATTGGGTTATCACTGAAGCACGTTGTCGAGAAACACGACGTCAGCCAGTAGGGTCTTACAAAAGCGCTTGGGGTTGAGCGGACTAATGTCTACGGGCGGGTGCATGAAGTTCGTGATCCAACGGCTGAAGTTTTGAGAGACATCACCCAAATAAAACTGCACAGATTCCTCAGCAGCTTTATTTGGGTGATGTGCTTACCCTGCATCCTTCGCAGGGTTTTCAACTATTCCGAATTTAGCCCTTCGGTTGGGAGCGCCTTGCCAGAAGGCATTCACAGACAGGGATTCACCCCCATCGATCTCCACAATAGCATTCTGACCCTAGTCTGTCAGTAAAAGCGACCCTTCAGCAGGTGCTGGAAGCCTTGTCAAACATGGCTTTGGCACAATAGCACCAGAGAATGAGGGTTTGAGCCGATCGCTCTATTGTGGAGGTTAATTCTCCAAGGTTTAGCACAACGCGCTAATCAAGCCGATCAAATAATGTAATATTCCGGCGGTTCGGTAGGTGGTGTACTCCCAATTGACAATGCTTTTTCAAAAGAATCTCTTGTAATCCAATACAGCCTGACATTATCTTCTTCTGAGTTGACCCGTTGAATTAATGCGCCGATTCAAATTTGAAGTGGGGGTTTGTTAGACTGAAATGCATCTTTACCCATTGCCTAAGCCTCCCCTATGACTGCCACCCTCATCCCTGGTCGGTTGCTCCGCGCCGAAGAAATTCCCAGCCTTACCTATACATCGATGGGCGATCGCTTCGATGAGTCCTGGCGGGAGCCCCTCTCGATCCTGCTGGGGTTAGGGCGAGCCGCTGGGGCGGATCTAGTGGAGTTTTTTCTGGAGCGCAATCAATATATAAGCTGTCTGGCCGAAGATGATGCCATCACCAGCATTTCCCCCCGCATTGTCGCTGGGGCCGGCGTGCGGGTGTTTAAGGGCAAAGCCGACTGCTATGTGAGCACCAACGACCTCACCTTCCAGGGCCTCAAAGCCGCCATGGAAAAGGGGCTGGCGATCATGGGTTTGCTGCTGCCCGGTCCCACCTCCCACCTGTCGGAGTTGAACCTAGAGCTGTTCCGCGACTACGCCACCGTTAAAGGCAAAGACGCTTGGTTGGGCCAGTGCAGCACAATGCAAGAGATGGGAGATATTTTGCTGTCGGCGAATGGGGCGATCGCGAAATCCGCCAGCCACATTCAGGCCCGTCGCTCCGCCTATTTCCGCGATTGGCAAGAGGTGTTGGTGGCCGCCAGTGACGGCACCTTTGCCCGCGACATTCGTCTCACCCAGTCTGTGGGCAGCAACCTGCTTTGCGCCGATGGCGATCATCGCTCCTCCATTGGTCAGCGGTTGGGGGACACCAGCGATCCGGGCTTCCTCCGCACTTGGGACTATGGCACCACCGCCCAAGAGGTGTCGGAGTCAGCGGGCAAGATGCTCTACGCCGACTATGTGGAATCGGGCACCTACCCCATCGTCATGGCCAACCACTTTGGCGGCGTCATCTTCCACGAAGCTTGCGGGCATCTGCTGTAGACCACCCCAAATTGAGCGGGGCACCACTCCTTTTATGGAGAAGAAAAGGGGGAGAAAATTGCCCCTACGAAAAACCGTCACCGCTTGGGATGAGGGCC
>JAAUQE010000123.1 GCA_012032425.1 Leptolyngbya sp. RL_3_1
GGGCTTCTAAGTCCTGGAGATGATCGGTCATCTCAAAGGGGTGGCGGGTGCGGCTTTGGCCATAGCCTCTCAGGTCTGGGGTGAGGGTGCGGAATTGTTGGGAGAGGCGATCGGTAAAAACGGACAGGGCTTGGCTGTTGCCGGGATGACCGTGGAGGCAGAGTAGGGTAGGGCCTTGGCCTTGGCAGCGAGCGTGAAGATGCATGGACATTAATGTTTTTATGGCTAACCTAGCCCAATCACTTTGAAGGGCAGGTTCTTCAAGCAAATCGATATTGAGACGCTAGGCTAACGCGGTTCTAGCTCACCATCCACATAGAGGATTTATGTGGAATGATTTTATCTACCTAGCTGACACATCCCGACATGGCAAACGCGTTCATCAACTACCGCCGTTCTGATGCAGCACAAGCCGCACAGGCACTCTACACTCAGCTACAAACACGGTTTGGCCCAACACACGTGTTCTTCGATGTCAGTGCGATACTTCCGGGTGCATTATGGCCTGATCGATTGCGATCTTCATTGGATGATGCGAATGTGTTGCTTTCCATCATCGGCCCGCGATGGCTCACAACGGCCAATGGATATGGACAACGACGGCTCGACGATGAAAATGATTGGGTTCGTAAAGAAATCGTCCATGCGCTTGAAAGTGAGAAACCAATCATCCCGCTACTTGTCGCTGGTGCCGATGAGCTACCACCCCTGAAGCACTGCCTCCTAATTTGCGTGACTTAACGAGCCATCAGGCCTTGAAACTCCGCGATGAAAAATGGGATCGTGATTTGGCTGAACTCATCGATGTGCTAGAGGCGGACCATGGATTCGTCGACCATCAGGCTTCAATCACGCTACCGCAACCCATTATCAACATTCCGGCGTTGACTGCGGTCGAATTGGAATCTGCACTGTCTTCACTGTCCGGCTGGCTACCCGTCGAAAGCACTGTGCCCCGTGATTACCCCAAAACCACGATCAAGAATTACGGAAGGTTTACCGGTTTAAATCATTCAAGTCAGCTATTGAATTCATGTATGCCGCAGTACCCAAGATCCATCAATTGAAACACCATCCTCGATGGGAAAACCAATGGAAGAGCGTAACTGTCTACCTTTCAACATGGGACATTGGTAATCGAATTTCGGAATTGGACGTAAAACTTGCGAGGGAACTTGATTCGCTGTATTCAGATTGTGAAGAGACTTGATTCGCTGTTGAGAGCCTAGATATGAAGATATGGAGTAGGTCATCGAGGCCCACTCACTTTTGAACATTTCGGATGTCGCTAGACCATCGGAATGCAGTTTTTATTCAAGTGCGATCGCTTCGTATAAATCCACCAAAGCAATTTCCACCGCCACCGACGACAACGCCACTTTCGCCTCTAAACCGCTGTACTCCGTCAATAACCACTGATTTTCCCCTTGCCGCACAAACTGCTCCACATGGGGACGAGACTGATCAATCAGCACATACTCCTGAAACGTCGGCATCGTCCGATAGGCCGCAAACTTGTCGCCTCGGTCATACCCTTCAGTCGAGTCCGACAACACCTCCGCAATCAACACCGGATTCATCACCGTATCCTTGCGCCCTGACTGCAACTCCACCGGTCGCGGCATAACCATCGCATCTGGGTAAGTGTAGATATCAGACTCAGGCACCCAAAGCCGTTGGTCTGTGACGAAGACGCTGTAGGGTTGACCTCGCAGAGCTGCCTTCAGCAGAAAAATCAGGTTGCCAATAATTTCGTTGTGAGCTGGGGTTCCACCGGTCATGGCCACAATTTCTCCCTGACGGTATTCACTGCGGAGATCAGACTCAACCTCCAGCGCCAGATATTCCGCTGTGGTGTAGGTCTTGGGGGGAGAGGGGGCGATCGCCATGCTGCTCGTTAGGGCTCCAAAGGTTAAACGTAACAAGTCGCCAGCCAAATGTGATCTGCGACTGACGACTTGTTACGGTTATCCGATTTTCAAACGGCTATCTACTCCGCCTTGAAATCCAGCGCTGTACCGTTCATGCAATAGCGCTGCCGAGTCGGAGCCGGACCATCGTTAAAGACATGGCCCAGATGGGCATCGCAAACGGCACAGAGCACTTCCGTCCGTACCATAAAAAAGCTGCGATCTGACTTGGTGGCCACATTCTCCTCCTTAGACGGTGCCCAGAAGCTGGGCCAGCCGGTGCCGGAGTCAAACTTGGTGTCAGATTTAAACAGCTCTTCGCCGCAGCAGATGCAGTTATAGGTGCCCTTGGCTTTATTGTCGTGATAAGGACCGGTAAACGCCCGCTCGGTGCCATGCTCACGGGTGACGTGATATTGCTCAGGGGTGAGTTGCTCGCGCCATTCTGCATCGGTTTTCTTGATCTTTCCTACCATTGCGATTCTGTTGAATAAGGGACTTAAAGCCATCGTAACGTAGTGTTACGAACATACCCCTAACCCAGGCCCACCAAGAGCCAGACGCCCATTAACGCCACCAAAACTCCTAAAATCGCCCGCCAACTGACGCGATCGCCCAGCACCGCCGCGATGGGTAGGACAAATAGCGGGCTGGTGGCCAATAAAGACTGGGCAATACCCGCCGGGGACTGTTTAAAGGCAATCTGCTGTAGCCAAATCCCCAGATAGGTGCCTAAAAAAGCGGTCAGGGCCAGCACCGGCATAATGCCGGGAATGCGTAGCGACTTGACCGAGTCTTGCAACTGCCCCCGTCCCCCCAGCAAAATCACCAAAACCACCACCCCACTGCCCAACCGAATCAAGGTGCTCCAGAGTGGATCTACGGGGGTGTCGGCTAGGCCCGCTCTGGATAAGACAGAGCCGGTGGATTGCCCCAAAGCAGCGAGTCCCCCCCAGGCTACACCCCGCCAAGAAACCGGTTGGGTCGTTTTAGCCGCAGGCACCCGCTCCGAAATCACCCAGGCTACCCCCAACAGGGTCAGAAAAATGCCGCCCCAGCGATCGCCCCAGCCGCTTCTTGCAAACCCACCCAGGCCAGCAGCGCCGCCAAGGGTGGGGCCAGGGATTCCAGCAGCAGTGCTCGTCTCGCCCCCAGTTGATTCACCGCTGTGAAGTAGGCGGTATCCCCCAGACCAATACCGATCGCCCCGCTCAACGCCAGCCAGCCCACCGCGCCGAATGGTAACTCGGGGGCCAAGTCGGCTCGGAGCAAGAGGGTGAGGCCGATAAAGGCGATCGCCATTACCCCTTTCAACAGGTTCAAAATCAGGGGCGACAGAGCCTTGCCCAGCCGACCAAATAGGACCGTGGCCACCGCCCATAAAAAGCCGCCATTAAGGCGGCTAACTCACCGGACAGTCCTGAGGGGGTAAGGGGTTCGAGCATTCCGGTCAGTGGACTCGTGGGCAATATCAGCATTCAATTGCGATCGCTGTCGAGAGCAGTCTGTTGTTGAACCATGGAGGGTACACAGCCCCTCAGAGGGATGGTAACCGTTCTAGGAGCGGCTTTAGCGATCGGCGGGCAGGGCCTGCGATGCCTCCAGATAGTCAGCAAAGCGAGATTTGAGCGCGTTCACCGAGAGATCTTTTGTCCAGTATTCCACCAGGGCTTGTCCCCAGGCCCAAGCGTTTTGAGCGGGAGGGCGATCGCTATTCTGCACCAGCACGGGCCAAAGCTTGAGCATCTCACTGGGCTGAAAGAGATGGCCCCGCTCATTGAGCAACGTTGCGAGTTCATAGGTCAGCATCATTTTGCTGGCAATCACCGGCACCTGTTCAGCGGGCAATGACTGGGCCAGCAGCGTGCCCAGCTCCGGCGTACCGGTGAAACGGGCTGACAAAAAGGCAAACAGCGGCGTTTTGACCAGGGCGACGATGCCCTGACTGCTGCTCATTTGTAGGGCATAGCGTTCGATCAGGCGGGTGGCGGCGGTGATCCGAGCTTCGCGGCTGCGGAGAAACTGGGCCAAGCGCTGGGATTTAGCGGGGGCGATCGCCGCCACCAGCTGGGTGGCCAGGGCATCGCTGCCCCAAGCGCTGCGGTTATCGGCCTCCGATTGGGTCACCAAGGGCAAAATTTGCTGCACCCACTCCCCCATCTGTTCTTGGCGGTAATCCACCGCAGCGCGAATGTTGCGCTCTTTGGGGCGATCGCCCTGCTGCCAGTCGTAGGGGGGGCGACCATTCGCGGACGGGGCGGAGGCGATCCACCTGAGTGACCACGAGCAGGGTGGGAATCTCCTGGCCTTCGCGGGCGAGATCTTTTAAGAATGCAATATCGGCTTCGAGGGCCGGATCGAGGGCCGGATTCACCATTAGCAGCACATCTGCCTGGACCGCCTGGGCCAACACCTGCTGGCGAAAATCAGCGCGATCCACCTGCTCATAGCCGGGACTGTCCCACAGCACCAAGCTCTCTTGGGTGGGGGTTTCCCACCGGTAGCTGACAATTTGATCGGTGTTGGGCAACACATCGACCGCCGCCCGATCTTGTTGAAACAGGGTATTGATCAGGCTACTTTTGCCTGCCCCCGTGCGCCCCACCAGCAGTAGGTTAATCGGCGCTGAGGCGATCTCCTGGGGGGAGTCCGCCGCTTCCATCAGGGCGCGCAAGCTCTGGCTCTGGGCCGAATCGGGGGTTGCCTGCTCAAAATCGAGGGCGGTGATGCCGCCATAGAGGGCGATCGCCTGCTTGCACAACATCGTCAGCGCCGTTTCGCGCAGGGTTTGGCTAAAGTTGACCACGAGCTGCTGATTGGCTTGGCTGCCAAAGGGCCGACCCACCTCGCGGGCCACTGCCCCAATCGGATTCCAGAGCCAGCGACTCAAATCCAGCACTGTCCATAACCGCCGCAAAGGGGTCTCTAGGGCCTGATAAGTTTCGTAAGTGCGGTAAATTTGGCCCACGCTGACCTGGTTTAGCGTCGGAGCCGCCACCCGCATGTAGCGATCCAGGTCATCCACGGTGCCCCGAAGCAACCCGTAAGCCTGGGGTACATAAATATTGAGCAGGGGATATTTCACCTCGGGGTGATAGAGGTGAGCGATGTCGCGAATCAAGCTCTGGCAGCGCTGGGCAAAGATCGCCCAATCCTCCCAAAGGGGCGGATCGGCTTGGGCGGCTTCCAGGGTTTGTCGCAGCACCGTTTCCACTTGTTCAGGGGGAACTGTTTGTGCCGTTTCGACCAGGGTGTCTTGCAGTTGCGATCGCACCTCCGACAGCTTTTGCTCCAGCGCGACCGGGCTCGGTTTGGTCCACTGACTAAAACCCCAGCGCCAGCCCACAGCGGCAACGGCCACCAGCGCCCACACCCAACTCAGCCCCCACTGCTGGAGTTGCAGCCCCGAGAGCATCAAGAGCGCGGTGAACAGCATCAGGGGCGGCAGAGCCAATGCCGTCCATTGCCAACGGTTGAGCTTCAACATTCGGGGACAGTCCTCTACATTCAGCGATTAATTCACGGCCCACTTTCCTATCGAGTCTGCCAATCGTGGTGGCCTGACAAAAGCTGTTCACCCTCACCTTATCCCCTGATTGACTGACAAAACCTTACCCAGAACCTTGAAAAGCCCTCACCCTAGCCCTCTCCCAAGGGGAGAGGGAACAAGAGGGGGGTGATCGGCTCCCCTCTCCCGCCGGGAGAGGCGATGTCCTGAGCTTGTCGAAGGAGGTTGGGGGATGTAGAGCTGTGCTCTTCCCGCAGGGTGGGGAAACAATTTTTGTCAGTCAACCAGCCTTATCCCTCTTCCAGAGGGATGACCTTTATAGAAATCTGCGGTTTTCATTTCCAGGTATCTAGCCCCCTGAATCCGCAATTCTGGGGGACTTCCGGCCTCTGACTCCCCCAGAATTGGGGGTTGGGGGGCCTCCAATCTCGCCCCATCACCCCTCCACTCCTCCAGCCCTCCACCGCTTTAATCATCCGGCTGCGTCTCTCGCCAATCTTGCTTAGCCTGCTTAAACGCATCTCCCATCAGCGCTTGAATGGCGTCGGGATCGGGGACTTTGCCCGCCATCAAATCGCCAAAATAGACACAAGCCCCCTCGCCAAGCGCCCAGGTATAGGCCACGGCCCAAGAGGTGGCGACCACGCTGCCAATGCCGGGAATAAATTTCACCAGCTCGCGGCCAATCGCTTGGGCAAAAAACCTCCGGCCAACGTGCCAATCACCCCCAGGGCTTGGCCGAAGGTGAGAGTTTGGTGGTAGATCCGTCCCAAGGCCACCACCATCGACACTTGCAGGCTGGTCAATACCGGCATGGTGGCAAAGGGCAACGGCACGGCAGCCGCAATCCCCGCCACGACAGCGAAGGCACTGATGTAACGGCGGGCCACCTGGCGATATAAATCCCCGATCGCTTTGCCCCGTTCATCCGTGCTCAACAGTTGGTGAATCACCTGGGCTTGGGCCTGGGGCAGCAGATCGTCTAGCGCCTCCCGCAGGGCCTCCAACCCATAAAATGTCGGATCATAGCCGTCTGCTTCGAGGGTGAAATCGAGCAGCAGGGTGCGATCGCACAGCGCCGCAAAATTGGCCTCGGTGGTTTCCATCGCGCGGGTAATCGCTTCAAGCTGGGGCGGATAGTCGGGATGATCATCGGTCGGGGTGCCATAGAGTTCGTGCAGGCAGGTCAGCGCCAAAATGCAGGGAATCTGGGGAAACGCCTGCTTGAGCTGTGAAATCACCTGCCGCAAACTGTCATTGGCAAAATCCGTAATCTTGATCGTTAGCACAAAGAGGCGCGATCGCCCTACATCGGCCTGGAGGGTATGGGTTAGATCTGCAACAACTTCTTCAGTCTGGCGCTCGATATCACCGAGTCCCACGGTGTCTGTAAAAATCAGCAGCGGTAGATCGGCAGCGGGATAGGGATATTGCTGCGTGCTGCGGGTATGGGGCTTAAAGCCTTGTCCGATGATGTCGGCGGGCTGGCCGGTCATGGCGCGCACGATGGAGCTTTTGCCGGCCTGGGGTTTGCCGATCAAAATCACTTCCGTCGTCGGCAGTTGGGCGCGGATCGCCTCTAGATGACCGGCAATTTGCGCTTCACTGACGCTAAATCGCTGCCAAACTTTTTTGAGCGGTCCGATGACGAATGGCCTGATTACCCGCTGCACGGCGATGCTGCCTCCTCACAACCGTCAATGCTAATGCCTTCAGCATAAGGAGACTGTAGACCGCGATCGCTAGCGTTGTCATACGTCAGGGTGGCCCATTGGCGCTGACTCGCTCACCTGAGTCGCACGGCGACGCTTTCATCACCCCTTCGTGACTGACAGAACGGAGCACGCCGCAGTCGGAGGGATGCCGAAGGTGGCGGAATCTACAGCGCTGGCCAATTTGCCTCAGACGCTTAGGATCGCCCTGATCCCTAGCGCAGAAGCAAATTGGCTCACAGTCTTGCCCTGACCGAACTAGTCGATAGACCTACAGTTTGGCGTGGCTCCCGTCACAGAATGGCGCATTGCCGGTGTGCTTGCACTGGCATAGGGCGACCTGCTTTTTCTCCTCAATCGTGAATTGGAGCGGGGTAAAGTCAGTGCCCTTATGGCTACCGTCGCAAAAGGGCTGGTTCGCTGACTGACCACAGGTGCAATACCAGTAGTCACCGGCTTCCAGTTCCATCACCGCAGGCTTGGTGTCAGCAATTGTGGGTTCGCTCATGAAATCTCCTTTTCAGCAAATGAAACAGTCAACAATTGGTCTTGCGACCTTTGCTAGGCCATGCAAAGCATCACCCAGCAAGCTTGATTCGCCATCCTCCAGAAGGTCAGCCGCGTCACAATTTGATGCCCTTCTCAGGAGCTATTCTTTACGCAAAAGTCGTTCTATCGCTTTTCAGAAAAGGGGTTTGCAAGTTGCTTGTCCCCCAGAAGAGCCAATATCGGAATTGGGGGCTGGCCCCCAAACCCCCTGATATGGGGGCCTAACTCCCCCAAACCCCCCGAAAGGGAGATACAGGTTGGGTTGTGAATGCACACGGTAAGACGACAGGGGCGAGGCTGGCAACAATTCATTCCTCTAGGGACCGATATAGAGGTTTTACCCCTTGCAACGCAAGGCCAGAACCCTTTCTATACGAGTCTTGTGTAGAGTGCTGCCTAACGGATAGTTCTCAGGAGAGGTATTTTATGGGCTGCTAGAACCAGAATGTTGCTCTACCTTTGCCCGTGCCGTAACTGCGGCACAGGCAGTTTTTTAAGCGGCTAGATCAAAGAGCAACGCTTCAGCATCGTCACTCGCCCCAGTCAGCGTTAGGGCAGCTTCTGCGGTGACGGCGGCACTGTCCCCAGCGGTCAGAGTTTGACCATTGAGGGTGATCGCTCCCTTAGCCAGATGCACCCAAACTTGCCGCCCCGGTGCCAAAGGTTGGGTGACGGACTCCCCTTGATGGAGACGAGTGGCATAGAGATTTACATCTTGGTGAATGGTGACCGAGCCCTCGCGGCCATCACGGGACCCGACGAGGCGCAGTTGCCCCTGGGTTTCCGTGGCCGGGAAGTGGGTTTGCTCGTAGCTGGGCTCAATTCCCTTTTGCTCCGGCAAAATCCAGATCTGCAAGAAGTGAACGGGATTCTGCTCCGACGCGTTGTACTCGCTATGGAGAATGCCAGTGCCCGCCGACATCCGCTGCACGTCCCCAGGGCGCATGGTGGAGCCGTTGCCGATGTTGTCCTTGTGGGCCAAGGCACCCTCTAGAACATAGGAAATGATTTCCATATCCCGGTGACCGTGGGTGCTAAAGCCGCCGCCAGGGGCGACCTTGTCTTCATTAATCACCCGCAGACTACCAAAGCCCATGTGGTCGGCATCGTAGTAGTTACCGAAGGAGAAGGTGTGCCGACTATCCAACCAACCCAAGTTAGCGGCACCGCGATCGCTCGCAGGACGAAGGGTGATCATGTTGCACCTCCTTAAGTGAGAAATGGGGTGGGGCGATTTGCCTTGGTCTTATTATGAATTGAGCCCAAACAAAAGACAATACTCAATTTAAATGACAAATTGTCGCGTCTAAGGAGACAATAAAGCCAGCAACCAAGAAGCAATGCCATGGACAAGTTGGAAAGTATGCGGGCCTTTGCACAGGTGGTTGAGGCGGGGGGGTTTGCAGCGGCGGCAAGGCAAATGGATCTGTCGCGATCGGCGGTGAATAAGCTGGTGATTAACCTGGAAGACGACTTGCAGGTGCAACTCCTGCACCGCACCACCCGCAAGGTCACTCCTACCCCCACTGGGCTGGCCTTTTACAAACGCTGCTTGGCCATCTTGGCGGATATTGCCGAGGCGGAATTGGCGGTGACCCGTTTGCATTCTGAACCGAAGGGGGGGCTGCGCATCAATGCCCCCATGTCCTTTGGCACCTTGCACCTAGCCCCGGCCCTGGCGGAATTCTTGCAGCGCTATCCCGAGGTGCAGATCGAGCTGAGTTTGAGCGATCGCCTGATCGACCCGATTGAAGAGGGGTTTGATGTGACGGTCCGCATCGCCCAGCCCTCCACCAGCCCCAGCCTGATCGTCCATGAACTCTGTCCGATGCCGGTGGTACTCTGCGCTGCTCCCAACTACCTGGCCCAGCATGGCCATCCCCAACAGCCCCAGGACTTGGCCGAGCATATCTGTTTGCCCTACGGCCACGGCACCAAGCACCAACCCTGGACGCTGATCGGTCCTGATGGCGAAGTCACGGTCTCCGTCAGTGGTCCCCTCTGTGCCAACAATGGTGAACCCTTGCGAGAAGCCGCGATTCAAGGGTTAGGGATTACCTTACTGCCGGTATTTATGGTGGGTCAGGATTTGCAGCAGGGGCGCTTGCAACCGGTGCTGCCCAACTACCAGGCCCCCGCCCTATCCCTCTGCATCCTGTATCCGGTCAACCGGCACCTCTCAATCAAGGTGCAGTTGCTGAGTGCGTTTTTGGGCGATCGCTTTACCCCCACGCCCCTTGGGGATGGAGGGGGCGTAATTTAAGCCGGGAAAACCGGTTAGGGAAAGAAGCTAGGAGACAGGAGCCAGACTTTAGGCAGGGCAGGGCTTCTAGCTCCTGACTCCTGAATTCTTGTCCCAGGATAATGTCCCGGCTTGCGGAATACGCCCAAATTGAGAAATGTCCCTGAGCGATGATGGGCGGATTGTAGCGGCGGAATGGGTGACGGCGGAGAGGGTTCGTGATCAACTCGCCAAAACCCACCGTCCATTCCCGTCATCCCTAACTTTTCGGTAGGCTAAGTCATCAGCACTGATGTTCTAGCCTTTTATCCCTTAGGGATAGCCTATGACTTCCGCCTCCCTGCCCGATCGCCTCGCCCAGTACTACCACCAAGTTGAGTCCATCATCTTGGCCCGCCAGCATCCCGTCAGTGGGTTGCTGCCCGCCAGCACCGCCATCACCACCCACGGCGACTACACCGACGCCTGGGTGCGGGATAACGTCTACAGCATTCTGGCCGTGTGGGGGCTGGGGCTGGCCTACCGCAAAGTCGATGAAGCCCAGGGCCGCACCTACGTGCTGGAACAGAGCACCGTCAAGCTGATGCGAGGGCTGCTGTTTGCGATGATGCAGCAGGCCAAAAAAGTTGAGAGTTTTAAGGAAAATCAGGATCCCCTCTCGGCCCTCCATGCCAAGTACGACACTGCCACCGGCTCCACCGTCGTCGGTGATGACGAGTGGGGGCATTTGCAAATTGACGCCACCGCCATCTTTTTGTTGATGCTGGCCCAGATGACCGCCTCCGGGTTGCAGATCATCTTCAATTTGGATGAGGTCAACTTTGTCCAAAACCTGGTGTATTACATTGGTCGGGCCTACCGCACTCCCGACTACGGCATTTGGGAGCGAGGCAACAAGCTCAACCACGGCAAACCTGAACTCAATGCCAGTTCCATCGGCATGGCCAAAGCGGCCCTCGAAGCCTTGGATGGCTTGAATCTATTTGGGGTGCGGGGCGGCCAAGCTTCGGTAATCCATGTGTTGCCCGACGAAGTGGCCCGCGCCCGAGTGATCTTAGAGTCGCTGTTGCCCCGCGAGTCCGGCTCCAAGGAAGTGGATGCGGCGGTGCTGAGCATCATCAGCTACCCGGCCTTTGCGGTGGAAAACCCCGATCTGGTGGAGCGCACCCGCCATAAGGTGGTGGACAAGCTCCAGGGGCGCTATGGCTGCAAGCGCCTTCCTCCGGGATGGCCATCAGTGGTGATCGAAGACACCACCCGGCTCCATTACGAACCCTCGGAGCTACAGCAGTTTGAGCATTTGGAATGCGAGTGGCCGCTGTTTTTCGCCTACCTCTATTTGGATGCCCTATTTCGCCATGACGATCAGGCGATTCGGTTTTATCGCCAGCGGCTAGAGGCGATCGCCGTCGGCCAAGGCGATTTTCATCTCTTGCCCGAGCTGTACTACGTGCCAGAGGAGGCGATCGCCGCCGAGCGCGAGACCCCACAGCCAGACCCGACTGCCCAACGAAAATGTGCCGCTAGTGTGGGCCCAAAGCCTGTTTTTGCTAGGGCAAATGATCGATGATGGGTTGCTCACTGTCGCCGATCTGGATCCCCTCGGGCGACACCTGCGTATCGGCCAGCAGCGGCGCTCCATCGTGCAGGTGGCATTAATTGCTGAGGATGAATCCTTGCAGCGGGAGCTGTCCACCTATGGCATTCCCACCCAGGTGTCCGCCCAAATGGAGCCGGTGCGGGTGCATGAATCGGGGGACCTCTCGACGATCTACGCCGAAATTGGCTTGAACCGAAAGCTGCACCTCAGCGGTCGCCCCATCCGTCGCCTCCGCAGCCTCACCACCTCCCGCATCTTCCGGGTTTCGGGGGAAACGGCGGTGTTCTTGCCCTCCTTC
>JAAUQE010000321.1 GCA_012032425.1 Leptolyngbya sp. RL_3_1
CGAAGCGACCGAGCCAGTCGCCGTTACGGCTCACCCAGCCACTTTTATTGACGAAGTCATCGGCAAGGGGGGTGTAGGCGACTTGGCGACCTCTGATGCGTTCGCCGGCTTGAACTTGAAGGGCGATGATATTCGGGCTGACGGCGTAGGCCTGTGCAACACGTAATTCGTTCATGCTTGATGTACTCACTATTAAACATTGGTGGCAGACACACCAGATTGACCACCATGAAATTTTGGGCCGATCAAAAACTATTCAAATATCTTTTGATCAGCTGCTTAAGCATCAAGAGGAACTCTCAGTTACGCCCTGCATGGTATTGCCTATTAATCAGCTTTGTCGCCGGTGTATCTCCGCAATACCAAGGACTATATTTGCAAGACTTTGCGTATTAAAAACGCCTGCTTGTATCAATACATAATGGCTTTTATGGGATGTATACGTATTTTTCGTCGCGGGTAGCCACGGGGTGCTACTACGGGATGACCGTGCATCTGATGAGGCGGCGAAATAAGACAGCGAAAAAGCCATGGGTGAGTTTTCCCTGAGGACGGTATGAACTCCTCTCCGGCACTTCTAATCCAGGCATCATTCCCCCCTGGAATCCCCTCGTTACGGTAGGGATGTCCGAGATAAACCACAGTTCTTGAGGTTATGAACCATGTCTGACAACCAGAATCAAACCGGTCAAGTTTCTGACGAACAACTCGAACAGGTTGCTGGTGGGGTGGATTTTGACCAACTCCGTCGCGAGAACCTAGACAAAGATGGAGTGGATTTTGACCAACTCCGTCGCGAGAATCTGGATAAAGATGCCCTCTCTGATGAACAACTTGGCCAAATCGCTGGTGGGGTGGATTTTGACCAACTCCGTCGTGAAAATCTCGACAAGGATGCGGTCGATTTTGACCAACTCCGTCGCGAAAACCTGGAAAAAGACTAAGCGGATAATCTACGACTTTTTCAGGCAAACACCCCTTTGGGGACTGCCTATGATTTGACCGTAAGTGAGTGACCTTACATCTGGAGAATAACTATGGCTATGGATCCCACTGAGAAAGAGCAGCTATCTGATGAGCAGCTTGAGGAGGTTGCTGGCGGTGTTGATATCGACCAACTGCGTCGCGAAAATCTTGACAAAGATGCAGTCGATATTGACCAACTTCGTGAAGAGAACCTCGAAAAGGACTAATCATGTTTACCCATGATTAGGTTTGATAAAAAGTGGATCTGCTTAGTGAATAGGCAGGTCCACTTTTTTGGGTGTGGCTGCGGCGTATCAAATACCACCAATAGCAGCCCTACATTTTTCTATTAAGGGAAGTCTATGGAGATGTTGAGGGCTGGGCAATCGGCCAGCTTTGAGATGTGTATAAGCGGTAACCCTCTAAGAGGGGCAATGTCCTGAGCTTGTCGAAGGAGGCTGGGGGTGAGGGGAACTCAGGGTTTCAAGGTAAATGAGGTTTAGCCAATCCTGATTCCTTAGCGGGATGATAACTGCTCTGGGATAGCCATCTCGCTGGGGAGCAGGGGCAAAGTAGGGCTAAAACGTTGCCGGTAACTGCGATGGAGCACCGTGGCTCCTAAGCTAGTGGTCAGGGCGGCGGTGGCGGGCCAGAGGGGCAACCACCCTCCCTGGGCAAAGGTGAAGATGGGGACAGCGATCGGGATCGCGATTAGGCCGATCGCCCCTAAGACTAACGACCAGGGCTGGCGCAGATACCCACCTGCGAAGCTGCCTGCTGCGGCCCATCCCAAAATCCACAGCACCTCTATATAATCCGGCCAACTCCAGGGTAAAGCCTGCTCCCCTAGGGCCACCTTCAGAATCTGGCTCACCATTTGGGCATGGAGCAGCACCCCAGCCGTTTGATGATCGACCGTAGCATCACGGCTATGGGGGGTATAAAACAAGTCCTTGGCGGAGGGGGCGGTGGTACCGATCAGGATGGCGCGATCGCGGATCAGGGCTGGGTCAAACTGCTCAGTCAAAATCTCGGTCAAGGTGATGCGCTCAGCCACGGTTAGCCCGCCCTCGTAGCTGAGCATCACCTGGTAACCGGCTCCATCCACCGACTGGTATCCCCCAAAGGTTGACCCCAGGGGCTCAAAGACGGTGCCCCCCAGTTGAAACTGACTGGGGTCATCGGGGGCAGCTGCTAAGGTCATGCCCTCGGCGGCCAAATATTGCAGGGCCACCTGAAATCCCAGGGAGTAGCCCATGGGAGCCTCTTCATTCGCGCCCGTTCTGGCCAGCAGCAAGTTGCGGCGGATCACCCCATCAGGATCCACAATCAAGTCATTAAAGCCGACGCGCTCTGGGGGCACCGAGGCAGGAGCGGGAATGGTTTCGCTGGGGCGATCGCCAATTTTTGAATGGCAATTGTGTTGGGAGCTTCCAGGGCTTTGAGCAGTTGCTCGTGACCCTCTCCCTGGGGCAGTTCCCGATGCAGGTCGAGGCCAATGACTTGGGGCTGGTGGGATTGCAAGATGGTTAGGGCCTCGGCCAGGGTCTGATCCTCTGGGGTGGGGCGCTGGAGCTGCTGGAGGTCGGTTTCAGTAATTTCGACCACCAGGAGGCGCGGGTCTGGAGGGCTGGAAGGCTGAGCCTGTAACAGCTTGTCATAGAGCATCAGTTCCAGGGGCATCCAGCCTCCGAGGCTGCGAATTCCCAAAACAACGGCACTGATCAGGAGCGGGGCGATCGCCCTTTCCCAGAGTCGAATGGGTCGCTCAGGAACCGGAATCATGGTTGGGGCCGCGCCTATCGGCGTGCCCAGCACTGTGCCAGGGGTGGCCTCGATCTGCTGGGCCGTGTTCTGGTCTAAGGTCCAGGGCAGCGGGCTGAGGTGAGCTCCCTTGGCAGCGTTTCCTAAGTCGGTATCGACGCCCAACGCAGTCTGGTCAACGGGCTGGATGGTAGCGGGTGACAAGCTGTCCAAACGCGCCAAGTCTGCTAGGGCCTCGTCAGCGGAGGCGTAGCGCTGGTAAACCGAGCCATGGGCTAAGCGACTTAGGAAAAAGCCGAGGCCGGGACTCAGATCGGGGACGATCTCCTGCCAGCACAGCTCGCCGGTTTTGGGGTGCTCAGGAATGGCCATGGGCGATCGCCCGGTCAGGGCCTGAATCGCCGTGATCCCCAGGGCATACAGATCGCTGCTGTAGCGGGGGCGACCCGATAGTTGCTCGGCAGGGGCATAGCCCTGGGTGCCAATGCTGACGGTAAATTGCTCTAGGCTACCGGTTTGAATCTGGGTGGAAATTTCCTTGACCGCGCCAAAATCAATCAGGGCAATCTTGCCATCCCGGCGGCGCATCAGGTTGCTGGGCTTGATATCCCGATGGATCACCTGCTCCCCATGGATAAACGCTAGGGTGGGCAGCACTTCCGCCAATAGATCGATCACCGCCTGCTCTGACCAGGGGTCCTGCCGGTGAAGTTCGGTGGTGAGGGTATGGCCATCGACATAAGCCTGCACCAGGTAGAACTCAGTATCGGCCTCAAAGGCATCGATCAACTGGGGAATCCGGTCATGTTGCCCCAACAGTTGTAAAGCCTTAGCTTCGGCCTCAAACAGGCGACGGGCGGTCTGGAGAAAGTTTTCGGTGCGATTGGCGGGGGTGAGGTGCTTAACCACGCAATGCTGCTCGCCCTGTTGGCGATCGCTGGCCAAATAGGTGCGACCAAACCCCCCAGTCCCCAGGAGCTTGAGTAGACGATAGCGGTTTGCCAGTACGGTCCCAATCATGGCGGGGGAGAATGTGTCTAAGCAGCCAGATAGCCCAGCCAACAGCAATGCAGATTGACTGACAAACCCTATACCCAGAGCCTCGGAAAGCCCTCACCCTAGCAGAGGCCCTCACCCTAGCCCTCTCCCATGGGAG
>JAAUQE010000322.1 GCA_012032425.1 Leptolyngbya sp. RL_3_1
CAAGTCCTTGCCTTGGTCGCCGAACGTCAGCAGCAGCGCATCAAATCAACTGGACAATTTTCTATTGAAACGGCCCGCAGCAACTCTCTCGTCACTATGACAAAATTCGCCCTAATGAGACTGAGACTGGTACACCAGAAACTTAATTTATGCTGTACTAGTGGATCGCTCAAGTCGGATCTAAGCGCATTAACATGGCCCGCTCTCGCTGCCGCTGTTTCTGGTGGCGACGGCTCAGCAAATTCCGGGCGCGGTCAAAGACGGTAGGCGCAGCGATCGGCACAGTAGCGGAATTAATCGGCGCTGGGATCGGCACTGGAACGGGTGCGTCAGCTCGATGGTAGAAAACGCCCCGCCATGTGAGGTCAGCCTCGGGCTGGGGGGGCACCACGGCCAAACTCCGAAATGGAATCGGCGCGCCGCGATAGGTGCCGAGCCCCCAAACCGGTCCCCAAACTGGGGTGGGGTTAGGCGTTGGATGATAGTGAATGCCGCGATAAGTCAGTGTCATGGTCTTGCCTCCTTGAAGCGAATGGAGACGCGGTTCTTTAGGGTGAGGACTACTGAGTCGCTTGACGGGCGACAGCGGTAGGCTTTCCCTATATCTGTATTATACGATACTTTTTCGTCCCGTTTGAGGGGGCTCAACGGTTTGATACAGGGGCTTTTCACTACATTCAGGTCAGGTCGTAGGCGGTGCCCCTAAGAGCACTATTCTGAGAGCACTTTTTTTAATAACGCTTGGTGGGCCAAAGCCGCCTGGGCGGTGGCGGACGGGTCGAGGTCTGGGGCTTGCAGATCCAGCCACTGCTCCACCATGGCGGCGGCAGTGGTCGGCCAGGGGCGCAGATCAGCGATTGTCCTTGTCGCATCGATCCCCTCAGGATCCATCTCCCAACCCGCCATCGCTTGATCGGCCATCAGCTGGGTGACCTTGGGGTCGTAGCTGAGGGCAAAGCAGCGGCAGCCCTCAGCTGCCGCCATGATCAGCGCGTGCAGGCGCATGGCGATCGCCAACTCCGCCCCTTGAAACAGCCCTTTGAGTTGGCGGGGGTCGCTCACCGTCAGAATTTGGCTGGGTCCCGGCAGGTGGGGCTGAATGGCGGCGGCAATGGGGCGATCGCGGCTGGGTTGGAAGGGGACGAGGGCGATCGCCCATCCGGTTTGGGCTTGCAAGGTGACGAATGCCTCGGTCAACTGGGCCAAGCGGGCCTCGGTTAACCAGGGATGTGCCCGTAGCGCCACCACCACTCGGGGGGCAGGAATCTGCCAGAGGTCTGCGCCGGATTCACCCGTTAAGGCCCACACCGGGTCCGGGGCTTGGATCGCATCAACGCCCCAGGTGGCCAATAGCTGGGCCGATGCCCGATCACGGACGCTCACTCCAGTGCAGCCCCGCAGGAGTTGGCGGGTCAGCCAGCTTGCCCAAGCGCGGTTGAGGGGGCCAATCCCTTGAGCCCAAGCCAGGGTTTTGAGCCCCAGGAGCTGGGCGATCGCCATCAAGCCGCCGTAATAGATCGGGTTTAAGGCGCTGGTGGCATCTTGCATGAGGCTACCGCCGCCCCAAATCAAGCCGTCGGCCTGACGCAGGGCGCTGACAACCGCCCCAAAAGACTTGCGAGGTACCGCTGCTACCCCATAGCGGCGAGTGGTTTCGGTGGGGTTGCCGGAGAGCACCACCGGCGTGACGTGGGGGGGCAGCATTTGCAGCAGGGTGGCCAGCAGGGCCTCGTCACCGCCGTTGCCCATGCCGTAGTATCCACATAAAACCACCCGCATACCGCTGACCTAGGCAAGAGTTCTCAGCAAACCCGCTTTGGTTGCAGGGCGGAATTTGCGCTTTTGATTGTATCGCCAAAGGTTTCGAGAATCCTGGGACCGCTAGATCGGTCAGCGAGACCGTCTTATCACCCCAGTTCTGCGGAAAGATGGGCGTGGCAAAGACTGGCCCAGACTATTGGCCCAGACTATTGGCCCAGACTATTGGGCCGACTGCTCTCGCCACCGCTTTACCGTTGCGCCCAGTCCTCCCAGAGCCAGCACCCCCAAAACCATTGAGGGCTCTGGTACCGATGCCGCGCCGGGAGCTGGGGCAATTTCGCGCTTGATTTTGGTCTTGACTGCCGTGCCAAAATCCCCAAAGGTCTCCGCCGCTTGGATAAACGCTCCCTCTCCACCCACCACATAGGTCAGGTAATAGTCATCCAAGGGGGCAAAATCCGTCAGAATCGGTAAGCCATTTAGGGTGATGCCCGCTGCGTTGGCCCGATCGCGGGCGGTTGTCACTAAGCTGGTGCAGTTCGGATCTGTGCTGTTGGCACTCTCGTACACCGCAGAGCAAAAGGCTGTCCCGGCCAGATTGACATTCTGGGTCCCGTCCCCAGAGATGTCTATGACGCGGCGATCCCCCTCAAATGCATTGGTTAACAGTAACGTTGTCGCCGAATCGAGGGCGGCGGCAATATTGGTCGCGCTCCTGGAAAACGGGTTGGTCGTGGCGGCGATGGCATCCGCGAAGGCGTGGGCGCTGGCGGCGTCAGTGATGTGGTACCACCCCAAGGCCCCAGCCGGAATGGTTCCCCAATATTGCAGGGTGACGGCAATGCCCCGGTCTAACTGGGCAATCAGCTCAATCAGCTCAGCATCACGAAAGGCCGCGACGTAGCCCTGCTGCTGGAGCGCGAATTCCACCGGGCTGACGCTGCCGGAGGCATCCACCGACAGGACGAGTTCTGTATTCACCAGCGTCGCGGCCTGGGTTGCAGGGGCGATCCAGGTGCTGGCAGCGATCGCCACACTAGCGACGCCGAGCCGAGCCCAATGCTGATTGACCATGCCTGTTTCCCACTGCCTCCATCTACTATCTGCCTTCTACCAATCTAGCCAGCCCCAGCTCAATCGGGGGCCGTTGCCCTAAAGCGCTATTCCCGATCGCCCAGCGCCATCTCCAGGGAAACCACGCGATACGGTTGACGGGCCATGGCCGCCAAAAATCGCTCTAGCCCAATCAAGGTGCGCTGTAGACGCCCCTCCCCCTTTTGCAACCCGTCATGGAACACCACGATCGCCCCAGGGGCAATGCCTTGAGTGAGCTGGTCGGCATACCACCGGGGAAACGGCAAATGGGTGTCCCAGGGCAAAAAGCTGGCCATCACAAATTGAGGGTGATACCGCCCTTCGATCAGCAGCGGCATCATAGTTTTGGTGTGATATCGTCCCCCCGCCGCCCGAAAATAGCGCGGCTTTAGGCCCAGAGCTTTGAAGGCCCGATCGCTGTCCCGAAAGCCAGCGGCAAAGTCTGCGGGCGAGAGGCTGACGCTGGGGATATCCGCCGGCATGTGGTGGCCGACCTCATGGCCCCGGTCGATCAGCGTTTGCAGCAGGGCTGGCCCCTGGGGCAGGTCAGTGAGGGATCGCGTATGCACAAAAACGTGGCCTTGGCGTCGTAGCGATCCAGCAGGTCTAGAATTTCCGGGGTGCGATCGCTGAGGCCATCATCAATGGTGAGCACCACCAGCGGTTCCGCCACCGCCACCCGAAACATCGCCTCAGGGAACCACGTCTCTGCCCAGGGCAGTAAGCTGCGCTGTACCCTGCCAAAGCCAAAACCCAGGGCCAACAGACTGCCCAGCAGTGCCCCCAGCAGCCCTAAACGCAACCCGACTAGCATCCTGCGCCGCCCCATTTTAAGCCTCAGAAAAAGCTCAGAAAAAGTCGATGGTAGCTCCCTAGTACTCGGCGGCCTAAATAGCCTTAGCCTTGAACAAGGGGCTTAAGCCCCTTGCCTTGGGTTTGTAATGGTTGGGTTAATTCCGCCATTGAGTACTAAACCGCGTCTAAGTTGAGAACTGGAGTTATGCCTGATCGAGAAAACCTCACCTAAC
>JAAUQE010000323.1 GCA_012032425.1 Leptolyngbya sp. RL_3_1
CGCCAATGCCGCAAAGCTTGCGGCAGTTGGCGACAGTCCAGAAAGCCTATGGATAAAGACCTTTGACCTTGAGCGTACCGAAGGCTTTCTGGCCCTAGCTACAGTTAGGGTTAATTTCAACCCATCCCCCATAGCAAAACCTGAGAGATTTCCCCTGGGTAGCTTAAGCCACCTAGGGGAAACCATTCTCAGGTCAAAGGTCATCATTCTGCTGATAATTCACAGCCAGAACTGACAGCCAGAACTATGACAGAGAGTTGATCGCGTAGTCGAGCAGCGCATTGTACTCAGTCAGGGCCTGAGCAGACATGTCGCGAGGGGCACAACCGCGATTACGGGCGTAGCTGAGGGCTTCGACGTAAGGCGCAGTGGGCAGGCTCAGAGCACGATACACTTCACGCTGACCGGCAATACCCCACTCATCCAGAGGACCGGTGCCGCCCACCACCAAGCTGTACTGGATCAAGCGCAGGTAGTGCTTGATATCGCGAGCACACTTAGCTTTGAAGGTATCGGTGGAGTTCGCTTCACCGGCATTGTTCAAGTAGCTGTACTTGCTGATGCAAGCATCATAGGCTTCTTTCGCAACGGCATCCAAGTTAGCAGCTAGCTTTTCAGCGGCTTCTAGACGAGCGGCGGAGCGCTGAATAGAGCCTTGTACGGACTCTAGGTCAGAGCTGCTGGGAAAACGACCGGCAGCATCAGCTGCTGCGATCACGGTAGTAACAACGGATTTCATTTTTCAATCTCCTAATGGGTATTAGACCAAACGTAGTTTGTTGAAGACTTTCAGCAAAAGATGAGTCGCGGCTGCTTAGCTGAGCGCAGAGATGACGCGATCAAAATAGCTGCTTGCTTCAGCCACCAGGCTGGCGCAACGATCTTCAACAACAGGAGAACCCATCTTGCGGAGCTTGGCACCAGCCATGGCTTCGCTAGGCGTATCTTTGATGTGAGCAGCCGCTTGTGCCTTCATGATTTGAACCGCACGCACGGTGGAGGTAACGGGAACGCCAAGCGCTGCGTAGGTCTCTTTCAAGCCGTTCAAGCAGCGATCATCCAGAACAGAAGCATCCCCAGCTAGCAGCGCGTAGGTTACGTAGCGCAGCACGATTTCACCATCACGCAGGCAAGCGGCCATGCGGCGGTTGGGGTAGCAGTTACCACCCGCTTGGATCAGACCTTGGTTTTCGCAAATCATGCCAGCAATGCATCAGAAACCAATCGCAGCTCGCGTTGCTAGCGATCGCATTCACCGCATCCAAGCGACGGTTGCCTTGGGCAATGAATTCCTTCAGCGCACCTAAGTCGCCCACAACGGAAGTACTAGCATCGGCAGTTACAACTGCTCTAGAAAATGCATCAAGCATTTCGCTCTCCTTTTAAAGGTCGGTACAGTGCCATCCCTTTGCTCAACACAGCGATGACAGTTATGACCATAGGAAAGTGCGTTTACCTTAGTCTCGAATCTGAGAAACAAAGCAGTAAAAGTTTACAGAGGAGAAATGTACCCTGGTATCGCTGCTCACAGTCCAATCCCCCATCCTCGCCCCGAGACGCTCCGCGAACGACTCCGCTCAAGGCAGGCCGATCACCCCTCTCCATTAAGGGGCGATCGTCCCCGTCAAAGGGGAGCTGGCGCTGGCGTGAGATTTAATCGGAATGCGGCCCGCTGCATAGGCCAGACGACCCGCCACGGTGGCTAATCCCATCGCCCGCCCCATGGCAACGGGGTCGGCGGCTTGGGCGATCGCCGTATTAATCAATAGGGCATCTGCCCCCAACTCCATGGCCTGGGCGGCTTCGCTGGGGGTGCCAATGCCGGCATCCACCACTACCGGAATGGAGGCATTTTCCACAATGATCTGAATGTTGGCTTGATTACGAATCCCCTGCCCTGAGCCAATCGGTGAGCCCAAGGGCATGACGGTGGCACAACCGACGTCTTCTAAGCGCTTGGCTAAGAGCGGATCGGCATTGATATAGGGCAACACCGCAAACCCTTCTTTCACCAGTTGCTCGGCGGCTTTGAGGGTATCGATGGGGTCTGGCAGCAGGTACTTGGCATCGGGAATCACTTCCAGCTTGACGAAATTGTTGTCTTCCTGACCCAGCAGCTTAGCCATTTCCCGCCCCCAGTCGGGCCACGCGCACCGCTTCCTCAGCGGTTTTGCACCCCGCCGTATTGGGCAGCATCCACAGCTTTTGCCAATCCAGCGCTTCCGCCAACCCCTCATGGCCGGGGGCATGGGTTTGCACCCGCCGCACCGCCACCGTGACAATTTCGCAGCCGCTAGCGGCGATCGCCCGGTTCATGACGGTCAGGTCCTGGTATTTACCACTGCCGGTCATCAATCGTGATTGGAAGGTGCGACCGGCAATGGTCAAGGGTGCAGAGTCCGCCATCATGGCGACGGGCTGATCGGTGGCAGGGGTGGAGCGGTCTAAAAGTTGCATGGGTTGAGGAGAAATAGAATGGGCAGCAGCAGGCGCTGGATGGAATCGCTGCCAAGAAAAAGCATCCAGCAGGGGGTCAGAACGGCCCAAGATCTGGTCGGCGATCAGGTCCGCCGTGATCGGCATCAGCAAAATACCATTCCGATAGTGACCGGTGGCAAGGGTCAGGTTATCGGCTGGCCCCGGCCCTAAAATCGGCGCTTCATCCGGAGTGCCTGGACGAAATCCCCACCAACAGTCTTGGACGGGAAAGTTTTGGAGAACTGGGTATAGACGGCTGGCCTCTGCAAACAGGTGGGTCAAACCCACCGGCGTGTTGCCAGGGGTGAAACCCACCCGCTCAACGGTGGCCCCGATCACGATACGACCCTGGCGGCGCGGCACGATGTAAATACCGGGACCATACAGTACCCGTTGTAGGGGCTGAGGATGGTCATGGCCCGGAGGCACCTGTACCGCCACCATCTGACCCTTAACGGGGGAGACGGGAATCGGCAGCAGATCATTGGCCCAGGCCCCCGTGGCCAAAACATAATGCCCAGCCCGAAAGGCACCGGCGGTGCTGTAAACCTGCTGGATCTGGTTGCCCTGGCGCTGGAAGCCTTGGACGGTGACCCCTTCCTGGATATTTACCCCCGCCTCTTGGGCCGCCAGCCGGAGGGTTTGGGCGAGGGCACGGTTATCCACTTGGCCTTCATCGGCGTACCACCAGGCTCCGGCGATCTGATCGCTGAGACCCGCCTGACAATGGTGAACGGTGGCGGCATCCAGCCAAGTCCCAGCAGTGGCATCCGCTGGCGGCCCATATTGGGGGGCTAAAATCCCGCTGGGCCAATAGCCAATGGACTGGCCAGTCAGGGTTTCGAGTTTTTCAGCCCAGTCGCCATAGCGGGCAAGGCTACGACGACATAGGGTGGCATAGGGTCCTGGGGGAATGGCTTCTGCACCAGGGGCCAACATGCCTGCGGCCATGTGGCTGGCGGCTTCAGCAAAGTCACGGCTCAGTAAGGTAACCGCAACTCCTTGCTGCTGTAACCGCAAGGCGATGCCTAGGCCAATGACGCCGCCTCCCACAATCAGGGCATCTGGGGTATCAGCCATAGCGGTTATCGGATGGTCGTAATGGGTAAGGGATGAAGGGGAGCTAATGGGTTGGGCGCACAACAGTCACTAGCAGGCTTGATTCGGTGCAGGGGCGCTGGGGTGAAAGGGAGCTAGCAAATCTCTTGACGCTGATTACCACAGGGCGGGAATGGGATCTTGGGCGGGTTGGGAAGCACCCGTTGCGCCGGTATTGGCCCCATCAGCAGTTGCGCCAGTATTAGTGGCTGGTGCAGTTGTCGGCTCAGTAGCGGTTGGGTCAGTCGTCGCGGGGTGGTGGCACCCGTCGCGGCAACGCC
>JAAUQE010000124.1 GCA_012032425.1 Leptolyngbya sp. RL_3_1
CAGTCGTCCCCAATGCATTAAAAATACCAGCCAGTTCCAGTGAGCATAGTTTTTGTAATGATCTGGATCGCCTGCTAAACCCAGATGTTTGTGGTGGTTGAGATGCAATACTTTGTAAGCTGAAAAATTTTGCAACACGGGCAATGCACAGGCAATGCTGAGTGCCCGATTCCAGTCGGGATTACGGCTGAGTACACCATGTACCCCTTCGTGGGTAAACAGGCTGATGCCATGCAGAGAAGCCGCCGCCAGTACATAGAACGGTAAACAAAACAGGTATTTCCAGGGGGTGGCGATCGCGCCTACCAACCCAATCGTGGTCAGAGCAGCGATTGCGTATAACCCAATAAAAATCGGGAGTCGCAGGGAATCGTGTTTGAGGGACTGTAATTCCTGGAGTCGCTCCGGTGCTAATTTCGGTTTCTCGGGGGCGATCACATTAAGCTGAGATGGCTGGTAATCCATAGGTGTCAATGGAATAGGAGGGCGATCGTGACTGGGAGCACAGTCTAGATACCCTGATAATCAATCCAGCCTGAGCCCTTTACGGAGCACTTATGTAACTTTTTGATTGGACAAAAAATCAGGTTCAGAGCGTTGACGAATCGTCGTTACTCCTCATTGTCGCTAGGCAGGCGATGCTACAGGCGACAATGAGATCGAAACCCTCTCATGCAAAGGACTTCCTGGGTTGATGCGGGCGAGGTCGGGTGGTCAATGCCCAACCGTGATTCCTTACAAAATTCAGCGATGGGCACCGCCCACCCTCCAAGCTGAAAATAAAAGGTGCGTTTGCTTGACAGCAACACACCCTACGCGAAGATATACCCAGCAGGGCTGGCTTAAAATGGGGAACAACTCTGACAATGTTGCTTGAGTCCCCTGTTCGGAATGCTTGGCTCAAGCTCAAATCGGTAATCTCTGATCGCAATCTTGATGGCTATGTACCTGGATGCTCCGACAAAACCCATTGGTGAAAAGCGGATGGCCTTCCAGGCTTTGGATTGGCCTGCATTCAAACAAATTCAACAGCTTTTGACGGAGCGCACTCGGGCTCGGTTTACCTACGATGACGGAGTGTTAGAAATCACCATGCCTTTGGAAGGTCATGAGCGCATCGCTCGCTTGGTGGAGCTGTTTATCCGCATTTTGGTAGTGGAGATGGGGCTGAAGCTGAAGACCATGGGCTCGACGAGGCTGGATCGGGAGGATTTGCTCAAAAGTGCCGAGCCAGACAATGGCTACTACATTCAGAACTATGCCAGGGTGGCGGACCACGAGGTTGATCTAAAGGTTGACCCGGCCCCTGATTTGGTGGTGGAGGTGGATATTACCCACACGGATATCAACAAAAATGCCCTCTATGCCAGTCTGGGAGTATCGGAATTTTGGCGATTGAATGGGCGGGACTGGCAGATTTTGGTATTGGCGGATGGGAGCTATGGGGAGCAGGAGCAGTCTCTAACATTCCCCCTTGTGGAGAAGGCGGATTTATATCGGTTCTTGGAAACGGCGTTGGTGGATGAGGTGGCGGCAGAGAAGACGTTTCGGCAGTGGGTCCGCCAGCAGCTTTAGAGCGATCGCCTTTTAGAGGTCACTGAAGATGTGATTTTGATGTGGCGAAAAATGGTTGCCAGGAGACGGAAGCAGGGACATACCTTCAGTCAACCGGATTTATTTATTGCGGCGATCGCTCAGGTTCACAATCTTTGTGTGGTGACGCGAAACGTCAGTGATTTTGAGAAAGCCGATGGGTTGGTTTTCAACCCGTTTCTTGATGGACAGCAGTAGGGTCACTGTTGGTGGAGAGGGCGGGTTTATAGCGGCTTTTAGAAACGGCGCGGGTGGATAAGGTGGCGGCAGAGATGGCGTTTCGGCAGTGGCTTTAGCGAGGTAGAGCAATGCCCACCAGCCGGTGATTCCTTGCAAAATGAGCGGTGGGCGGTGCCCACCCTACAATCCTGACACTATTTCAAGACGAAGCGGCAATCTCTATCCCGACGACGGTCATTTTGGAAGTGGTTTGGGTGCTACGAGCTGTTTATCATTTTGAACCGCCTGCCATTTGTGCCGCGTTAAGGAAGGTCTTAGGTTTGCCCAATGTGCAAGTTAAAGAGGAGCAGCAGTTGGTGCTGGCATTGCAGTGGTTCGAATCAGGCTTGGATTTTGCCGATGCACTGCACTTGGCGCAGAGTCAAGCCTGTGAAGCGCTCCAAACGTTTGATCAACGCTTTGTGAAACGGTCAGAAGGGTTGAAAAATAGCGAAGCTAAAGTTGTTTTACTGGACTAAGTGTCAAGCCTCTGGACACTCGCTAGCAGGAATAGGTTAACCAGCGAGGCTTTGGTTTTGGCAAGGTGGTCTCTAAGGTTTGTGGTTCAAACAAATGTTGGGCATGGGCAGAGCCCACATAGCGCCAATGCCAGGGTTCGAAAATAATGCCTTGGGGATTATCTTCGGGAAACGACAGCTCAAAGCCAAAATCTTGACCGTGGGCCATTAACCATTCAAAGGCTTGGGTATCGACAAAGCGGCGACTGATATCCTTGGCCCGCGCCAGCCCGTCGGCTAGATCGACTGCGTAGCCTGTGTGATGCTCGCTATAGCCTGGGGGGGCCACGGACTGAGCAGCGGATTGGGGGGACCCTTGCCGTTGCACCTGGGCTTCGAAGAGTTGGCGTTGGCGTTCCTGATCACGAAAGCCCGATACCGGCACAATCCACACCCCATCGGCTCGGGCGGCATCGCTCATTTTCATGAGTGCCAAGGCGGCGTCTTGATGCAGGTATTCAAATCGTTGAATTCCCTTGGCGGCACCATAGCTGCTGACTACGGTCAGGTTGTCGATGAATGCTTGATCATAATGGCGGTGCCCCAACAATTCTAAGGGGCGATCGCGGGTTTCACCCTGGGCCAGAAGCGGCACAGGTGGCGGTGGAATCGGCAGGGTTGGATTGCTGAGCGATCGCTGTAGGGCCGCTCCCAGTGGAAACTGAGCCGCGAGAGGCGGCAGAAACACCGGCATCGTACTGATAGCCCAACTCAACACCACGCCGATGATCAAAAGCATCAGGCGAGCCCACCCTGACCAGAGCGTCAAGCACCGCTGGGGTTCAGGCTTTTGCTGCGTGGGTGAGGGTTGAGATTTGAGCACCATGGACCTATTCCAGGGGGAGCCCTTGGGCAATTTGAGGGCAGCTGGCCGAGGCAGATGGTACTAAGGCCACGACGTGGGGAACTGGGCGCGGCTCGTACTTCACCAGAGATTCCCCCCGATAAGCCAGGGAGGTACTAGCTCCTGAGTCCACCATGATTGCGTCCCGCAAACCCAGCTCAGCCAGGGTTTCACCCAACTCAACAGAGTCAATGCGGGCATTGGTGACCCCGACGACAGGCTGTCCGGCATGGTTGATGCCCCAAAAGGCGCGGTGGCGCTCGGCCTCGAAATCAAACAGGGTGCCAAAACTCTGAGCAGACTGAGCTTGGCCCTCTCGCACCAGCCAGGCGGCTCCCACAAAGGCATCGGTGACCTCAGGCATATGCACTTGGATACCTGCTAAGGTGTTGTGGCGATTGGCGTCGAAAGGGACAAATTCGACCCGATCTGGTCCGATCAGCGCCAGGGGGCGACCATTGAGGCGAGGGTTTTCACTGGCGTTACCGGGGACAAATTCCCTAGTATGCTGACTCAGCACTGGCCCAATCATCACGTTGGAGTCCAGATACTTCATTGAAAAGAAGCCGCCATCCACCGCCGCGATCGCATCGGTGCCTTCAATAATTTCTGGAACCTGGTAGCGGCTATCGGCGTGGATGCTGATCGGCTTACCCCCAAACACCAGACTGAGCGGGGTGTCATTCACCACGGGTTGAATCAGTTGAATGTTGCTGGCAAAGTCGAAGTGACTGCTGGCCTGAGGTAGGGGCGGTCCGCCCCAGGCTTGGCCAATCACATCCTCCAATCGGGACTGGCCAAAGCGAGCGATCGCCAAGACATTTTCCGATTCGCCAGCAAAGCCTTCGTTGTTATCGTCCATGGCGAGGGCAGTTTCATAGCCTGCATCCTCTACGGCTTCCGTCACCCGTGCGTCATGTTTGCCTTCGGGGTAGGTAAAGTGGCGAATTTCAATGCCCAGCCTTTCTTCCAGTCGTTGCTTAGAGCCGCGCACTTCGCGACGTAGTTCTGAATCGGATAGGGTACGCAGATCTCGAGGATGGGTGATGCTATGAGCTGCGATGGTCACCAGCGGATCCGCAGCCATTTCCTCCAGGTGCTCCCAAGTAACAGTAGATCGTCCGACAATCTCGCCATCTACTTTGTCCGAGAAAATCGAGAACACCGCTGGGTAACCATAGGCCCTGAGTAAGGGGTAGACGATGTCGTAGTGACCTTGATAACCATCGTCAAAGGTGAGCAAAACCGGACGGGCTGGTAAGGGCAAGCCAGTGCGCAAATGCACCGCCAACTGATCCAGACTGATGGGAGTGAGGCCCTTAGCCCGAATCAGACGCAAATCTGCTTCAAGCTCTGCTACCGTTACATCAAAGAAGACCTGCTTCTCGGGCAGCACGTCGTGATACATGATCACCGGCACTTGGGCCAAGCGGGCCTGTTCATGAATATCCGGCCAGTCTTCAGCACCAGCATGGGCGATCGCCTTAGGCCCCAAACTCAGCAGCGCCTGCTGCCAGGGCAAGGCTTGTTTGCCCTCGCCTGCATGGGGAGCAACACATTGTTGGCTAGCAGCATCGAGAGCAAAGGTTATCTCGACCTGGGCAGTTTCGGGCTCTGTTGTTTCAGAGGGCAACCTGACCGTTAAGGAGTGAGCCGTCAGCGTCAGCGGGGCCATTGCCGCCTGTTGCAACCTTTCCCCATCCAGAGGGGCTGGCGTCGCAGCCAGGTCAAAAGAGGTTTTGAACGCGATATCACTGGCTGGATAATCGTTGCGCAGCCGCCGCGTCACTGAGATTGGCTGTCTGGCGGCGGCCAATGATACGGGACCGCCAATGATCGCCAAAAGGCTCCCCCCTAAAGCAACCTGACGTGTCCAGGCCCAATCACAGCACCAATTCGGAAACGGGTCATACCACTGCATCAGCACTCTCCCCGGCAAGCGATCGCAGTTGACCGCCCCATCCATGGAGCGATCACAGGCGCGTTAACTTTTGCAAACTAAGCCCAATGTAGGGGTCGCGTACTAAGGGAGCGCTAAGAGTGGTTTAACAGCGACGTGCAATTTTTGGGGTTTGCCGAAGCGATCGCTTAAACCGTCGTTAATTCACCAGCGGTATTGGCTGACATCAGTAGGTCTTGGAGTTGCCCCTGTAACTGCCTCTGTTCCTCAGGGGAGCCAGCCAGCAACACGCTCACCTTGCCCGCTTGAACGGTGCCCCAGTTCACCAAAATCACCCCTCTGATCGTACTCACCATCCACCAGCGTACAAATCGATAGCGTCGGCTGTTTCGGTTTGCCAATATGGCGCACCCCACCTAACCCGGCATAGTCGGCAATCCAATATTCCCCAATGGCCAACGCCGCATAATCCTCCACCTTGCGGGCATAGTCATTTTGCCAATTGCCGCTCACCCCCTCCGCCACAAACTTGATTGAACAGCCCAACGTCAAAATGGATTGGTCCAACCAGAGCGGCTCTTGAGCCAATGCCGTTTGATCAACCACCGCCACATCAGGCCGAAATGCCGTCATCCCCTCGCTAGAGGGGCGTAATAAGCCTCGCTGCAAAACAAACCAAGGCAAAGCAGCCGCATCGATTTGGACGCAGAGTTTTGTGGTGATAAAGGCTGCGACCTGCTCATGCTGACCCGTGGGTCCAAGTCAAACACCTCGCCGTCGATTAGTTCGTAGCGATTACTGTCGCCATAGCGGGCGAGAAACGCATCAACGCTGAGCGCAGTTTGCTGTGTGTGGCGATCGCTTGTAACGGTCATCGATTACCTCAAACCCAGTCGCCGCCCTCAGTCTATCAAACAGGAATTGTCGTATAGGCAAAAAAAGCTGAGATACCGCCACGGTATAGCAGTCGCCAGTCCGGTTAGGACAAGACTGCGAGCCCCTTTGCTGCTGTGCAAAGCATCAGAACGGTTCTAGGTGTCCTCAGCAAAGGGGCCAGCGCTATATATTCAATGTGGGCGATCGCCCTGCCCAACCTATCCCACTCAGCTATGTTCACCTACATCACGCTCGGCAGCAACGATCTGGCCCGCTCCGCCAAATTCTACGATGCCACCCTGGGCGCACTCGGACTGAAGCGCTGTGACATTGCAGATGAATCGGACTGGGAGGACTGGATTGGTTGGGGAACCTACGAGGATCACGGCGCAACAGAATTGGCGCTATGGGTATGTAAACCCTTTGACGGCTTAGCGGCAACAGTCGGCAATGGCACGATGGTTGCTTTGCGCGCCAAGACCTGGAAGGCAGTAGAAAACTTTCATGATCTCGCAGTCCTGAATGGTGGTACTTCAGTCGGCGCTCCAGGGCTGCGAACCCAGTACAACCCAGACTTTTATGCGGCCTACGTGCGAGATCCGGACGGCCATAAAATCGCGGCTATCTGCCGAGGGTTCACCACCGCAGACCCACAATCCTGAATCTCATATCGTCTGCTTTAACGTTGAGCTATCCCACCCGCTGGCTCAGATGTAATACATCATCCCCGACTGCTGCTTTGCATCCCGTCGCTCCAGCAATGTCTGTAATGTGCAGGCTGACAGCACCTCATGGGCCGCACGCTGCGCCTCTGCCCAAATCTCCTGCACCACCACACTGTCCGTCGGCTGCGTCTCACAAGGTGAACTGTCGCTGGTGCCGCCCTCCACGCATTCCACAATTTCCAGCAGGGTAATCTCCTTCGGGGTGCGGGCCAGTAAGTACCCCCCATGCATCCCCCGCATACTCTGCACTAGGCCCCCCTTGCGGAGGACCAGCAGCAGTTGTTCTAAATAGCGCTCTGGAATATTTTGCCGCGTGGCAATCTGCCGAATTTGCAACCGATCGCCCGTCGGGTGATGGGTTGCGAGTTCCAGCAGCGCTAGTAGAACGTACTCACATTTACAGGACAGTTCAAAAGGCATAGAGACTGTCACCCTAGCCCGCCAGAGCGGCCATCTCCACCGGTTCTGACACGGCCACCACCGCCGTCAAACGAGAGCGGGGGTCATTCTCCTTGCGGGTGATGGTGACGGTTTTGCCGGGATAGAGTTCTGCCGTGGCTGTAGCCAATTCAGCCTTGAGCGCCTCGAAACCCGCATCGGTGTTGGGGCCATCGAGGCGATCGTTGGCCATGCAGTAGAAGGAGCTGCCGTCGAGCTTGATTTGACCTGCGACCCGCTGATCCGTCTCTAGCAAACTGCCAAAGGTGGCGGTGCGGCGCACTAAGTTCACAATGCGGGCCGGGGGCGTATCGCCTTCGGGCTGTTTGAGTTGGGCATAGAGACCCAGTTCTCCGGCATCGCGATCGAGGGCGTAGTTGATTTCGTGGGTGACCAGCATGATGCCGGGACCTTCAGGGACATGGCGATAGTCGGCCACGTCTAGGAGGGTGCCGGGGAGTTTATGGTCCCGAATCCAGCCATGGAAAATGGGAATTAGGGCTTCATCATCCAAGCTGGCCTCGGGGCGGGCCAGAAATTTAACGCAAAACCGTTCGAGCTTCACTGATGTTCTCCGTTGCAAATGGGTTGTTAAGGATTAATGCCAACTCAGGTTCAGTCTTCACCAAAACCATCCCCTCCTGGGAGCTATCCTTTAAGCAAAAGTCGCTCTATCGCTTTCCAGTAAAGGGTTTTAAAATCAGGTTACGCTTGAACAAGAGGCAATCCAAAAGCTGAATCGACAGAATTGAGGGGCCGAAGAACCTCACCTAACCTCTCCTTATTGAGGCTGCCGCTTATACACATCTCATGAACTCGCTCGAAATGCTGCACTGGCCCCCCTTTGTCCCCCCAATTCTGGGGGGAGACCGGAATTCACAGTCCCCCAGGATATAGCCCAAGGGCATACTCTGCGAGAAGCAAGCTACGAAGAAAGGGGGATGTAGGCTGAAGCCCTGAGCATGAACAACCAGAGACTTATGTATAAGCAGTAGCCTTACTAAAAAGAGGTGCCGCAGGCGGTGAGGTTTTACCCCTGAAACTCAAAGCCAGAAACCTTGCTATGCAAGTCTTTCATAGAGTTCTGCCTAAGGGATAGCCCCTCCCAAGAGGGGAATTTGGCGATCTAGGAATCAATCCGCCGTCAAACCTGGGCGGTTTGCATATCTCGGTCCATCATCCACTGGTTGAAACTGGCGGGGCTGGTGATGCCCGCTTGGGCCATGCGGGTGTAGCACTCATGGGAGGCTTCGATAAATAGCCGCGCTTCTTCTACCAACTGCTTGGCCTTGTCGAGATCGGCAACGTCGCTGCCATGCTTGTAAGCATTGAACAGGTAGCTGGCAAACTTACCCTTAGCAAAGGGGTCGAAGAACAGCTCGGTGTCGTAGAAGTACTTGCGGAAGTCCGCGATGATGGTGGCCGGATCGTCAGAAATGTCGATGTTTTGCAGTTTGATCAAGCCCTTTGCTGCTTTCAACATCGCCTCTAGGGCTTTGTCGGCAGACTCTTGGATCGCGCCGTCAGCGTTGGGATTTTCCAGCAGCACCGTGGCGTCGAAGTGCAAGCTCTCCGCTACCGCCACCTCAAAGTCGGTCAGGGTGACCACTTCACCGGCACATTCACCAATGCCAATGTCGCCAATGGTGTATTCCCTGGCGTCGCCCCAGTCGGTGTAAAAGGACTTGTCGGCATCGTAGTCCGGCACGGTGGTAAAGGGCTGCACCTGCTGTTTGATGCTCTTTTTGCCGACCCGATTCACAAAGGCCGGGAATTTTTCACCGGGTTGGCGATCGCGCAGATACATATCCAGCAAGAAATCCACCACTTCGGGCACCTGCTTGGAGGGCACTACCCCGAGGGACTGACCATACTGAATGGCATTGCGGCTCCATTCCCCGCCGAGCACCAGGTGGAAGTGGGGCACCCGGTGGCGATTCACCAGACGGCTAGCCCCGTAGAAGCCAATTTCGGCGACGGTGTGCTGACTACAGGAGTTAAAGCAGCCGCTGGCCTTAATGCGAATGTCGCGAATGGTCTCGTCGTACTGCACCCCCTTGGCAATCAGGCGATGCTGCAATTCGCTGGCCAGACCCCGAGAGCTAGAGATCCCCAGTTTGCAGGTGTCGGTACCGGGGCAGGCGGTGACATCCACAATGGATTGGGCACCAGGGGCATGGAGGTTAATCCCCTTCAAACCCAGGTAGAAGGCGGGCAGATCCGCGTCGTGGATCCAGCGCACCAGCAGATTTTGCTCGACGGTGGTGCGGGTGGTGTCGCTGGTAAATTTGCGCACCACATCGGCCAATCCGCGCATTTGCTCAGAGGTCAAATCCCCCAAGGGCAGGGCAATGGTGATGGCGTTAAAGCCGTCTTGGCGCTGGGCATAAACGTTGGTGGCTTTCCACAGATCGTAGTCCGCTGCCGCGTCCCCTAGGTCGGGGGCAGCCCCTTGGGTGACGGGGGCGGGCAGGCCGCTTTCCTCGTAGCTGGGGATCTGGTCGAACCAGTTGGTCCATTCAGGTTCGTCTTCGAGGGTGGCGCGCTCTTCTTTGACCAAGCGGCGGAACTCGTCGATGCCGAGCTTGCCCACCAAAAACTTGATCCGGGCCTGGTTGCGGTTTTTCTTTTCGCCGAGGCGGGCATAGACGCGGGCGATCGCCTGAGACAGCGGCAGCAGTTCTGCCGCAGGCACAAACTCATCAAACAGCTTGGCGAGTCGGGGTACGGCCCCGAGGCCGCCACCCACGTACATTTCAAAGCCGTACTGGGTTTCGCCATCCACCTCGCGCTGGGTGGCGATCAGCCCCAGGTCATGCATGTAGGTGAGGCCGCAGGGATGTTGCTTACAGCCCGAGAAGGCCACCTTAAACTTGCGGCCAAAGTCCTGGACATCGCGGTGGCCAAGAAAATAATGGGCGGTTTCGTTGGCGTAGCCGGTGACATCAAAGGCCTCGTCCCGGCAGACCCCCGCCAGCGGGCAGGCGGTGACGTTGCGCACCGAGTTGCCGCAGGCTTCGCGGGTGGTGATGCCCACGGAGGCCAGCCGCCGGTGCATATCCGGGGTGTCATCCAAAGAGATGAAGTGCAGTTGAAAATCTTGGCGGGTGGTGATATGCAGAATGCAGTCGGCGTATTCTTCGGCGATATCTGCCAGCACTTCCATTTGGTCGGCGGTGAGGCCACCGTAGGGGGCCTTAATGCGCTGCATTCCTGGGGCTTCCCACTTGGTGTCAGGCCCTTTAGTCAGCTCTACATTGGGGAAGGGAATGGTCTGAGAGTTCACCCCATCATGGCGGTAGCCATTGTCGTAGCGCTGGCCATAGGCCCCGCGCCGCAGACGCAGTTCGGCAAACACTTTCTCGTCAAGTTTTCCTTGGCGACGCAGCGCCATTTGGTTCTCGAAGGTATCAATTTCTTCGGCCCAGTTGGGCGGCATTTTGTCAGCCAGAACCGTTTTCCATGTGTTGGATTCGGTGGTCATGGGGTTCTCTCTAGGACTAGCAGCAAGATTGTATTGGGCACTGGATTCCTTATCTTAATGGAATCAGGGGCCGAAATGACTCCTAAACCCGGTAACTCTATCGGGATTTAGGATTTTTTAAATTTGCTATAGATTATCAGTTTGAAAACTAAGGCGGAACGTGGCGATTTCCCAAGGGCGCAGCACGCCCCCGTTATCATCTGCGATCGCCTCTTCTAGGAGATTAACGGCGATACAACTCTTCATCTCTAAGGGTGTTTGGATTGAAATGTCGCCCCCCTGACCGTACATATCCCAGCAACGCAGAATCCAGTCCCCAGCCCGGTCTCCAGTTGAATCCTCGGCCTGTTTGAATGCGGCTAGCCCAACGTCGCGACCTAGGGTTAAAAAGCTGTGGTGGGTCGGAGACGGCACAATCGCTGGGGAGGGCGCACGGCTGTGCGCCCCTACAGGTATATTGGTCGCTTTGTCGATCGCCACGGTCATGGGTTGGCCAAAGGCGATCGCCTGCTGGGGCGTCCTACCCTGTCGCCAATTGCCTGCGTGGGGCAAGATGCCGTAGCGAAACTGATGAAAACCGCGATCGGCTCCGGGGTCGGGCCAGAGGGGAGCCTTGAGGAGGGTCAGGCGCAACTGGCTGGGCTGGGCGTCGATACCATGTTTGTAGTCGGTGAGCAGGCTGACCCCATGGGCTTCATCGCTGAGATCTGCCCATTGCCAAGCGGGGATCTCCCATTGGCCTGTTGGTGGGGATCGGGGGAATTGAGGGGGCGGGAAATGGCCCCAAAGGGAATGCCCGCCGTAACCTGATCGGTCTCTAAGTTGAGGGGAAATGCCGTTTTGAGCACCACCTGGCAGGCTTGCCAGTCCACCTCGGTCTCGACGGTCAGATGCTGGGCGCAGGCATCCAGCACGTAGTCCTGCTGAATGGTCGAATCACCCAGTTGCTTAATCACCCGCAACCGCTGTCGCACCGGTCCCTGCTCGACCCATTCAATCGATTCCAGCACAGGAGCCGGTAACGGATGGTCCTGATAGTCGGGAGCAATGTTCCAAGCGTCCCAATATTGACCTTTGTCTTCGAAGACCTGGAGCTGG
>JAAUQE010000324.1 GCA_012032425.1 Leptolyngbya sp. RL_3_1
GGATCCACCGTTGCGGTCTTTGGCGGGGGGATTGGGCTGAGCGTGGTGCAAGGGGCCAGTCATGGCCCAGGCTGGGCGAATTATCGGGGTGGATATCAACCCCAGCAAATTTGAGCTAGCCCAGCAGTTGGGGGCCACAGACTGCATTAACCCCCAAGACCACGATGCCCCCATCCAGGAGGTGATTGTGGAGATGACCGATGGCGGTGCGGACTACACCTTTGAATGTGTGGGCAATGTGGCGCTGATGCGGGCGGCCCTAGAGGCTTGCCATAAGGGCTGGGGCGAATCCACCATTATTGGCGTGGCCGGGGGCGGCGAAGAAATTAGTACAAGACCCTTTCAACTGGTGACGGGGCGGGTCTGGCGGGGCAGCGCCTTCGGGGGGGTGAAGGGGCGATCGCAGCTACCGGGCTATGTGGACCGCTATCTGGCCGGAGAAATTCAGATTGACCCGTTCGTCACTCAAACTTTCCCCCTGGAGGAGATCAATACCGCCTTTGACTTGATGCATGCCGGGAAGAGTATTCGCTCGGTGATCGCGTACTGAGGGGGGATAGGGGAGGGGAGGAGTGGCAGAGTGAGAGGGTGGCAGGGTATGGCAGGCTATGGAGGGAACACCTACATGGTGTTTGACCGGATTCTCCAGCACTTAAATCATCTCCATGACTCCCTTAGATACCCTGACCGCGATTCAGCAGCGGCGATCGATCAAAAGCTTTAAGCCGGACCCGATCACCCCAGACCTGCTGCACCAGTTGGTAGAACTCACCGTTGCCGCCCCCAGCAGCTACAACCTCCAAGATTGGCGGATTGTGCTTGTGCAAGGGGAGAGCCAGAAACAGGCCCTCGCCGAAGCGGCCTTTGGCCAACCCCAAGTGACCCAGGCCCCGGTCACCTTTGTCTTTGCTGCCGACAGCAGCAGTTGGCAAGACGAGGTCATCATGGCCCAGATCTACCAGCAAGGTCTTGACAGCGGCGCATGGCCTCAGCAAACGGTGGATTACTTCAAAGGCGCAATTCCGCAGTTTATGACGGCGTTAGGACCAAAAACCCGAGAGTATGCGATCAAAGACGCCATGATCGCCGCCACCCACACCGCCTTAGCAGCCCAAGCCCTGGGCCTATCGAGCTGCTTTATGAATGGCTGGGTAGAGGACAAGGTAAAGGCGGTGATTGGCGCTGCCGATCAGCCGAATATCGCGATCGCCGTATTGCTGCCCGTCGGCTACGCTGCCGAACCCCGCCAGAATCCGGGTCGCCTGCCGTTACCCGTGAATGTCTGCGTAGATCGCCTGGACAACCCTTACGGCAGCTAAGACCGGCCATGGCAATGGGGGCAGCTTACCTCTGCCACGTACTCAGGTCTGGCTTGATCTGCTTGTGAGATCGGATGGCCGCAGGCGCGGCACATGTCGTAGCTACCGGGTTGCACCCCATGGGTAACCGCCACCCGTTCATCAAAGACAAAGCATTCCCCTTGCCAAAGGCTGCGTTCAGGGGGGATATCTTCTAGATATTTCAAAATCCCACCCTGGAGGTGATAGACCGACTCAAACCCCTGATGGAGTAAATAGGAGGTGGCTTTTTCACAGCGGATGCCGCCGGTGCAAAATAGGGCAACTTTTTTGTGCTGGGCCGGATCGAGGTGGGTGGCCACATAGTCGGGCAACTGCCGAAAGGCAGCGGTCTGGGGGTTAACTGCACCTTGAAAGCTGCCGATCGCCACCTCATAGCCATTGCGGGCATCAATCACCGTCACCTCAGGATCTTGGATCAGTTGATTCCAGTCCTGGGGGTTCACATAGGTGCCCACCTGCTGGCTGGGGTCCGCCTGGGGCTGGCCGAGGGTGACAATCTCGGGTTTGACCTTTACCTTCATGCGGCCAAAGGGAGCACTGGGGGCTGAGGAGAGCTTGGGGGCTAGGTCGGCAAAGCGAGCATCCGCTTGGAAGTGATGCAAAAGGTGATCAATGCCCGTTTGTTCACCCGCCACCGTGGCGTTGATCCCCTCTGGGGCCAATAAAATCGTGCCCCGCAGTTGGGTGCGATCGCAGGCCGCCTGCAAAATGGCACGCAGCGCCTCACAGTCAGCAATCGCAACGAATTTATAGAAGTGACCACAACAACGGACATGATGACTCCGGGTCTGCCTTTGGTGATTTTAGAGACGATATTGACGGTACACCACCGCCGCCGCCCGGTGCAGCAGCGAATGGCGATAGACGAGAGCAGCCATATTGTCATCGTAGCCACCGCCAATTACGCAGGCGACAGGGTATCCAGCGCCCACGCAGGTGCTAAGCACCTGATAGTCGCGATCGTAAAGCCCCGTATTGGTCATGGCTAATTTGCCGAGGCGATCGCCCCCATGGGTATCGGCCCCGGCATCGTACAGGACTAAATCAGGCTTGACCTGGCTGAGCAAATCCGGCAGATGGGCTTGCAGCAGTTGCAAGTAAGGTTCATCCTCTAGGCCCTCTGGCAAGGGCACGTCCAAGTCACTGGTCTGCTTTTGGCGAGGAAAGTTGACCGCGCAATGCATCGAAAAGGTAAACACCCGAGGGTCGTCTCGAAAGATCCAGGCAGAGCCATCCCCCTGATGCACATCCAAATCGACAATCAAGATGCGTTGCACCAGTGCCTGGGATAACAGCACCCGCGCCGCGATCGCCAGATCATTAAAAATGCAGAATCCTGAGCCATAGTCCGGGAAAGCATGGTGGGTGCCGCCCGCTGTATTACAGGCTAGCCCTTGGTTGAGGGCGAGCTTAGCGGTCAAGATCGTGCCCCCCACGGCGGTGCAGGTGCGCTTCACCAGGTTGGGGCTCCAGGGTAGACCGATGCGCCGCTGGGCTTTAGGAGTCAGGGTGCCTTGACAATAGCCCTGCACATAGTCGGCCTGGTGGACCTGCTGAATCCAGGCTTGGGGCGGAGGACCCGGTTGATAGAGTTGGTCAGGACTGATGACGCGATCGCGCAGCAGTAGCTCCTTCAGCAACCCAAACTTGGGCATCGGAAACCGGTGACCAGCGGGCAACGGTGCCACATAGTCGGGGTGGTAGACAACACAAAGGTGGGACAAAAGGTCGTTAAGCGGTTGTAAAAAAAAAGAGCAGGCCGATGCCGAGAGCAGAAGGGGTAGGGGGCTAGAAGCCAGAATACTCAAATGATTTACGCCAGTACTAAGACGATAGCCAAGAGGAGACAGAACGCCGCTGTCGCACATCCAAACGATTAATCAAACTGTCCTGAGGCCAATCCAGGGGGTTGGCGCTTTCCTCAGACACCACCGTCACGGCGGCAGGGGCCGCAGCAGGGGCGTCAACGGCAGGGGCATTAACAGCAGAGGGACTGGCCTGAGCTGTAGGCGCAGAGGCAAACCCAGGGCCACCGGGCATCGGGCGGTAGGGCTGCATCCGTTTTGGCGCAGCTTTGGGGGCCGCTTTCGGGGCAAGGGGCGCTGCCGCCTTTGGTCTAGGGGTTTTGAGGGAGAGTGGGGTAGCCGGTCGGTCTCGTCGCTGAGACCCAGGGCGACGGGGGGCGCGGCGGGAAGCACTGAGGCTGTGGGACAAGGCAAAGCAGCCCCCCGCACAGAGCGCCACCAGCAGTCCCAAAGACCAGATCGAGACGGTTGGGCTAGCAGCGGCGGCTTCCGGCTCAGGGGTCGGGGTCGTTTCAGCAGAACCTGTTTCAGCAGTGCCCGGAGCAGGCTCAGTTGCTGGCGCGGTGGTCAGGGCCGCCTGATCGAGCTGGGCCTGCTCATGGGGATAGGGCGATCGGGTCTCGGCCCGTTGCTGAGCGCCACTGGAGGTCAGCCGACCGTAAGCTACCATGCGATCGCCAGCAG
>JAAUQE010000325.1 GCA_012032425.1 Leptolyngbya sp. RL_3_1
GGTGGTAGGGGCGCAAGCCTTGCGCCCTCCGGGTCCGTGGGTGGATGTGGATAGGGAAAGGGGTGAATTCAGAATTCAGAATTCCTTACTCGCCCGGTTCGGCTTTGACCACCCAGGTGTCTTTGCTGCCGCCCCCTTGGGAGGAGTTGACCACCAGGGACCCGCGTTTGAGGGCGACCCGCGTCAGCCCGCCGGGGTTCACGTGGACTTCCTTGCCGTAAAGAATGTAGGGGCGCAGATCCACATGGCAGCCTTCAAAGCTGTCGCTAATCAGGGTGGGGACGCGGGAGAGGCAGAGGGTGGGCTGGGCGATATAGCCCCGTGGATTTTGCTGGATGAGCTGGGCGAATTCGGTCTGTTGCTCGGGGGTGGATTGGGGACCCACTAACATGCCGTATCCCCCAGAGGCATTGGTGGCTTTGACCACGAGCTGGTCGAGATTGGCCAACACATGCTGCTGTTGCTTGGGGTCTTCGCACAGATAGGTGGGGACGTTGGGGATGATTTGGTCTTCATCTAGGTAGTAGCGAATCATTGCGGGCACATAGGCGTAGACCAGCTTGTCGTCGGCAACACCGGTGCCCAGGGCATTGGCGATCGCCACCCGCCCCTGGCGGTATACCTCCATTAAGCCAGGGATGCCCAGGAGCGAATCGGGCCGGAAGGCGAGGGGATCAATAAAGTCGTCGTCAATGCGGCGATAAATCACATCCACCTGCTCTAGGCCCTTGGTGGTGCGCATCTTTAAGTAGCCATCGGCGACCACTAGGTCGGGGGGCTCTACCAGCTGGGTGCCCATTTGCTGGGCCAAAAAGGAATGTTCGAAATAGGCGGAGTTGTAGGTGCCAGGGGTGAGCACCACCACGTTGGGTTCGCTGAGGGCCTTGGGGGCCAGGTTGAGGAGCGTTTCCAGCAGTTGACTGGGGTAGTCATCCACGGGCTGAATGTCGAGGACCGAAAAGAGCTGGGGGAAGGTGCTCTTCATCACTCGCCGATTTTCCAGCACATAGGACACCCCCGAAGGGCAGCGCAGATTATCTTCGAGCACGTACCAGCCGCCATCGCGATCGCGCACCAGATCGGTGCCAGTGATGTGACACCAGATACCTTTTGGGGGCTGCAAGCCCATACAGGGGGTCAAAAATCCAGGGGCCGACTCCACCACATGGCGGGGAATGATCCCGTCATTAAGGATCTTCTGCTCGTTGTAGACATCATTCAAAAAGCAGTTGAGGGCCTCAATCCGCTGCTTCAGCCCCCGCTCTAACCAGGCCCACTCCGCTGCCGATACCACCCGAGGAATAATGTCAAAGGGAAAAATCCGCTCGGTGCCTTCAGTATCGCTGTAGACATTGAAGGTCACCCCCAGCTTAAACAGCGTGTTCTGGGCCACCTGCTGCCGCTGTTTGAGGTCATCGAGGGAGAGGGTATTAATGCGATCGATCAGCAGGGCCGATTCAGGGCGGGGCTGGCGGGCTTTGAGAAACAGTTCATCAAAAAAGTCGCCAGGGTCATAAGCATCAAATAGCGGCATCGAACAACATCCCCTAGCTCCGATCAGAACATCCACACAACCCTATGAAATACGGGCTCCTGGGTCATAAGATTGTAGCCCTGGCTACCTATTCCCGTTGAACAGTGTGGGTGAAGGGATGGATTTAGCCGCTGCGCTAGGGCCGCGATCGCAATCGACCTCAGCCCTAACTATGGTGGAAATCGAGATCGATAAGTTTTGATTATGCTTCAAATTTAATAATTTGCTTGAGATCTAGTGTGCCAAAGGTTGCTTGGACATCTTTTAGATATAGACTTAATTGCATGGAATCTAAAGCCTCCATAGACAAAAGTTTATGGGCTGGTGAACCTAGCTGGCTTTACCTTGGCTGGGTTTCATTGGCTTCCTGAAGCCGTTCAGCGGATGCAGAGGCCGTGGAGTGGCGGGTCTCGCTGCTCACCCGGCTGCATGGAGCCAGCCAGTCAGGATTTGAGGCCATGCTTGCCTGTCATCCTGACCTCTACCTGATTAAGGAGGAATTACAACGTGGATTTTTTGTCTGATTTCTTGACGAAGTTCGTGGGGCAGTTGCAGTCCCCGACCCTCGGTTTTCTGATTGGGGGGATGATCGTTGCCGCCCTCGGTAGCCAACTGGCCATTCCCGATGCGGTCTATACTTTTATTGTCTTCATGCTGCTGATGAAAGTCGGCCTGACCGGCGGCCAGGCGATCCGCGACTCCAATCCGTCGGAGATACTCTTGCCCGCGTTGTTCGCCGTGGTGATCGGGATCCTGATCGTATTCATCGGGCGCTACACCTTGGCAAAGCTGCCGAACATCAAAGTTGTGGATGCCCTTGCGACCGCAGGCTTGTTTGGGGCCGTGAGTGGCTCTACCATGGCTGCTGCCCTGACGCTCCTAGACGAGCAAGGATGGTATATGAGCCTTGGGCCGCCGCCCTCTATCCCTTTATGGACATCCCTGCGCTGGTGACGGCGATCGTCTTGGCCAACATTTACACCAATAAGCAGAAGCGCGACAAGTATCTCAAAAATGAGAAGTACCTTAACGAACTGAGTGGTTCCGCTAGCGGGTATTCTGGTGAGTCAGGTGGTCCCGAAAGTAGTAAAGTCCAGATCTGGCCCATCGTCAAGGAAAGCCTCCAGGGGTCTGCTCTGACGGCGCTGCTGCTCGGCCTCGCCCTTGGCCTGCTCACCCAGCCGGCCAGCGTCTACGAAAGCTTTTACGATCCCCTCTTCCGTGGCTTTCTTTCGGTACTGATGCTGATCATGGGGATGGAGGCCGCTGCCAGACTTGCCGAACTACGTAAGGTGGCCCAGTGGTACGCCGTGTATGCCTTTGTGGCACCGCTGGCGCATGGGCTGATTGCCTTCGGTCTGGGCATGATTGCCCACTACCTCACGAACTTCACCTTGGGCGGCGTTGTGATCCTGGCTGTCATCGCCGCTTCTAGTTCAGACATCTCCGGGCCGCCCACGTTACGCGCCGGTATCCCGTCGGCCAACCCCTCTGCCTACATCGGCGCGTCCACAGCCGTGGGCACACCAGTGGCAATTGCCTTGGGTATACCCTTCTTCATGGGGCTTGCCCAGGCGCTGGGCGGCTGATCTTAGGGCTGCGGGTCTGCCGGTGTTCCCTTGGCCCGGCGACCAACACGGCAGGCCAGAGGCAGCCCAGTGGAATAGCCCAGTGTGAGATAACCAGATCAACGCGATCACAGTGTTATATATCGTTCAATCAATTCGTTCAATCGATACAAACCTTGAGAGGTAACCAAAATGTCCAAGCAAGCCAACAAGCTCGTTATCGTCACGGAAAAGATTCTGCTGAAAAAGGTCGCCAAGATCATCGACGAAGCCGGGGCGACCGGTTATACGGTGATGGATACTGGCGGTAAAGGCAGTCGCAACGTACGCTCGTCGGGACAACCCATCGTTGCTGACACCGAGTCGAACATCAAGTTCGAGGTGCTCACCGAAAATCGGGAAATGGCCGAGAAGATTTCGGATCAGGTCGCAGTGAAGTTTTTCACCGATTACGCGGGCATTGCCTACATCTGCAATGCGGAGGTCCTGTACGGGCACAGTTTCTGTGGGCCGGACGGCTGTTGATTTGAGATGACGCAGACGAAAAAGCCGGGGTCATGCCCCGGCTTTTTCATGGCTCTGTTTATGGCAGTCGCCAGTCTGATTAAGATAAGACTGCGAGCCACTTTGCTTGTGGGCTACAGAACAGGACGATCCGAGGTGTCTTAAGCGATTAACCCAACGCTGCGCTGTGGTTCAGCCCTGGAAGAAACCTCAGGTAATCTGAGAGTGCTGCTTTGAGA
>JAAUQE010000125.1 GCA_012032425.1 Leptolyngbya sp. RL_3_1
TGCCAAGGCATATTACTGATCCTGAGCAATTTCAAAACCAGTTTGATGGCCCATGACGAGGGTTGGTATACCACGCTCGCATTGGGATGGTGCGTAGCCAAGACTGGCTCAGCCCCACTTGGTGGGGGCAGCTCGTTTATGACAAAACCTCGGGTCTCCACTGGCTGATTGCCGCATCTCTCAGCATTTTTGGGACCAGTGAAACCGCCGCCCGCCTCCCATCCGGGATGGCCTGTTTGATTAGCGTCGGGTTGATGTATTGGATCGGCGCTTATCTCCTGAGCGATAGAGCTGCATTATGGGGTTGTCTGTGTTTAAGCACCATATTTGTCTGGACCCAATATGGCCAACTCGCTACCCAAGATGTGCCCCTGATCAGCATTGAGTTGATTTGCATCTGGGCGCTCTTACAAGCTGAGCATTCCCCTCAATATCGTCGGGTCTGGGGATTTCTATCGGGCCTATGTTTGGGCATCGGCTTTTTGGTCAAAGGGTTTATGGTGGCGCTACCCTCGTTGGCCTTGTTGCCCTATTTGATTTTTGAACATCGCAGACACAAGCACCTCTTTAACCCAGGGCTTTACTTCGGGGTTTTGGCAGGCGGAGTTGGCGTGCTGTACTGGTTTTGGCAGCTTTGGCAAACCCATGGCAGCTTACCTTTTGACCAGCTTTTTGGCGTGTTAGCACTAGCGGCTTCTGAGGACTACCACGGTGTGGGTCCCCTCTACTATCTGTGGAATATTCCGGCCTCTTTTCTCCCTTGGACGCCCATGGTCCTTTTAGGCATGGTGCAAATTTTGCGCCAGCATCATATCCATAGAAAATGGCTGTTGATGGGCTACCCGGCTGGTCTCCTATTTATGCTGCAAATTTTCCCAACCAAGACGCCATACTATCCTCTGCAAATCTATCCGTTTTTAGGGCTCTATGCCGGTCTAGCATTATCCAATCTAGTGAGTTTAAAACAGCTCTCTAGAAAGCAAGCGAAACGGACATTCAGAGTGACTGCGATCGCCTATGGTGCGGTGGGCCTACTCCTACTCAGTGCCAGTGTGGTCTTAATCCTTGCCATGGCGCTAAATCAAAATTTCCTGGGCTTAAGGGAGGATCCTAAAATCCCTATCTATATCCTCATCGCCCTGGCCATTGGTCTGAGTTGGATAGGGGTTTTATGGCTAGGGAGCACAGGTGCCCGTCGGCCTCAGTTTCCCACTTGGCATCAAACCCGAGTCGGGCTAGTTTCCCTTTTGTTAGGTCCATGGTTAGCGATCGCCATTGCCGGTACATCAGGGCTGATCGGCGATTACAACCCTGACATTAAAGCTTTTTACGGCAGCCACAGATCACGGCCATTGCTAACCACCATGCAATCGATACAGTCATTCAAGACGTGAATCGTGAAAGCCATAAGATGTGGATACTGACATCCTTTTACACTCAGAATTGGGGTGAGCAATTTTCAGATCTACAATCTTTACCCGTAAACCACTACGGATGGATCAGTCCTGAATTTTCTCAGAAAATCACCTCAGAAACCGCATCAAGCTATGAAATCCTGGGTACCCTTCGAGGCTGGACTCTGATACAGAAAATCAGCTAAGAGGCTGTTTGAAAAGCTTGCGGGGTTAACTTGAGTCACGTGCAACCCTCAGAGAGAGCCACGAATAAACCCAGGTTATAGCCCCTACCCTAAGGACATCAGGTATCCTTTCAAACTCGGGTTATCCCTTTTCAAACAGCCTCTAACCCTGGTACCGGCTCGGCGAAAGGGACTCGCCCAACCTAACGGCGACCATAAATTTGCAAGGAGCCGCCAATTTCCTTAATCACAGGCAACTGACTCAGCAGATTACTGAGCTGGTGAACGGCTGGAATCCAACCGTTGGGAATGCCGGGATGGAGGAAATCAAAAGGCGTTACCCGAACCGCTTGAAAACCGATTCCTCGCAAGCGTCGCGCAATCCGCCAGCGAAAGAATGCCGTTTCATCGGGGGAGTTCTGTAATCTTTTGCCGATAAACTTTATGTTTTTTTCTACCGCAATTTGTGGATTCATCATATTGGGTTCGGTGAAGAAAAAATGTCCACCGGGCTTCAAAATTCTGTATAGCTCTGGCAACGTTTGATTGAGTTCAAAATGGTGCAGTACAGCATTGCCGACGACCGCATCAAAGCTTTGATCGGCAAAAGGAAGCTGCGTGACATCCCCTTCGATGATTTTGACGTTAGGGCAGTGGCTTAATTTCTGATTGGCGATCGCCACCTGTTTAGGGGCAATTTCAACACCGGTCACCGATGCGCCAGATTTTGCCAAACGAATGGTGAATTCACCGTTACCCGCACCGGGCTCTAAAACCGTTTTTCCAGCTTCGAGATGTCCATGGCGGGTCGCCAGCTCGCCCCGCTGGTCAATTCTGAGTTGACCGGCTTTTGTGACTGATCCCCACCATACAGAACCGAGTTCATCAGCGAGTTGATTAAAGTGTTCTCGTTCCCGCTCACTGCGCGTCTGCATCGAAAATCAGGTCCATCAAAGTCATCTCAGTAGAATATCAGGCTCCCCGCTCCCAGAAAACACTGCCCCTTCTTGCGCGCCTGTTCCTGACGCGTGTCTCGAATGCCTGTCTGGATGTAGCCTATCGCGACCAGCAACCCATTGAGCGGAGGCATGGCTTAGCGCTATAGTCATATGAACTATTTTGGTGCGATCAACAATGGGCGGCTGGGGATGTTGGAGGGGGTTGAGCCTTAGGATGGCGGCGGTGAAGGATAACCGTCATGGATGGCGGCGGTTCTATCGGTGGAACCAGCCATGGAGTCACAGTCTCGTGCTGATTGGGGGTATTGCCCTCACCGGGATCGCCGCTACTCCCGTCCTAGAGCGAGCGATCGCTCAACCCACCCAGCCTTCGTCCCTGGCCCAAAACCCGATCCCTTCAACAACTGCGGCTCCGTCCCCCTGGCAAGGGGGCTCCTTCCCTGTGGAAGATTTTGTGGCCTACACCTCTCCCTTTGGCTATCGCCAGCATCCCTATGGGGGCTATCGCTTCCATTACGGCCTCGATATTGCCGCCCCCAGCGGTAGCTACATTCGGGCTTGGTGGGGCGGTCAGGTGGTCGAGGTCACCGATGACACCGCCTGTGGCACGAGTGTGGTGATTGAGTCGGGCCAATGGCTGCACATTTACTGTCACATGCAAGGGCATCGAGTCATTGAGTCCGACGGCGATCGCTGGCTGATTGATGCCGCCGGGGGGATCAAACTTCGCCAAGGGGATCGAGTTGAGGCAGGGCAACCCATTGGCCGGGTAGGGCTAACGGGACGCACCACCGGCCCCCATCTTCATTGGGGGCTGAAGTATCAGGGCACTTGGGTCGATCCGGCTCGGGTCTTGCAAGCGATGGTGGCGGTCCAGGAACAGGCTGCGGGTAAATAAGGCGATGGTGATGGCACTGGGGCCGGATCGGGGCCGGATTTTGGGGCCATGGGTTACCATGCAGAGAATTAGGGGCGCGATTCTAACGGTGCTCCATGCCATTCAGCAGATCTTTTTGTGGCTTCTACAGATCCCCCTCCATCCCCACCCCTCGTACCAAACCGGGTGATCATGGTCCGGTTTTGCTCACGGCACTGATGATGCTGGGGGTAGCTTGGCTCATTTCCCATGAGAGCCACCTTTTGACCTGGGGGTTGCCGCGTCCCGCCAGTCCCCAATCGGCGTTTGTGGCCTCGCCTTTGCCGTTGGTCATGGAGGGAGGTGATCCTTACTTACGGGCTTTGCTGCGCACGATTTCAGCGGCAGAATCCAACACCAGTGCTCCTTATCACGTCTTGTATGGGGGTGATGTGGTGAATGACCTGAGCCAACACCCCGATCTCTGCATTGAGATTGTATCTGGCCCGAATCAAGGGGACTGCACCACTGCGGCAGGGCGCTATCAGTTTCTCACCACGACTTGGGCTGATAAGGCAGCAAGATATCACCCCACTCCGCCCGGTTGGATTGCCTTTTGGGCTGATTACAGTTTTGAGCCCGCCGCCCAGGATTGGGTGGTCTATCAGTGGCTCAGCGATCGCGATGCTTGGGGGGTCGATATCCCTGACTTGCTCCGCCAAGGTCGCCTGGATGAAGTCTTGGCCATGCTGTCAGGCACTTGGACCAGTTTGGGGTATGGCATCGAAGACAACAGCACGACCCCCTACTTGGCCCAGATTTATCAGGACATGCTGCAAGAAGAGTTGCAGGGAAATCCGCTTTAAGGCGATCTCCAGCAAAAAACGGCCCTAGTGCAGCGCCAAGCTGCAATTTGCAGGCTGGGTCAGCGCTCGCGTGACCCAGCAAAACGTTGCCTGTGCTGGGTCTCACTTCGTTTGACCCAGCCTACATCAGTCGCAAATTAAGAGCTGACAGACCACTAGTCACTCTCCGAATCACAAGTTTTAGCCGCCGCCAATTCAGTTAGGGGTAGACCGTTTCGTCGGCTTGCTGCCAAGCCGGATCAACGATGCAAATAAAAACCAAGTCCTCAGGACCGAGGCTGCGCACAAATTGGCGGGCATTGGGGGGAATATAGACGGCATCGCCGGGACCAATCGTCTCCACTTGGTCATGAATATGCATTTCACCCCTGCCGCTGAGGATGTAGTACACCTCTGAAGTTTTGAGGCTATGGGGCGTCGAGGTTTGGCCGACGGGCAAAATGGCGTGGGCCAAGCTGTAGCGGAGGTCGAGGGGCTGCTTGTCGGGGTGCAGCAATTCCCGCAGCCGAGTTTGATCCCCAGCGATGAATTCGTCACAATCAGCCAGTTTACGGATCAACATCGGCCCCCACGACTTCACTAGCGTTACCCTTCACGACGATCGCCAAGCCAACCGGCTCGGATTTGGCCGGGTGAATGCTGCCTGGTGAATGCCGCTGAGCAGTCATAGGCGCGGAGCGAACCTTATCGAGACGCATCACTGTAGCGCTGGAGGGGATCTGCCGATTCAAAATCAGTGCAGCCAATGGCGGCTTCTGAGAGAGCCTGATAGGGGTGAACCGGGCATTTGAGATGGCGATCGCCCGAAAAGTAACGGCAAGTAGCACAGGGCACCTGATGCATTTGCTGGGCGCGGTGTAAGGCGTCGCGGGCGGCGACCCAGACGCTCCATAGCCCTAGGATCACTAATCCCCAGGCCGCAATAAAGCAGCTCGGTACGAGCAGCGGATGCAGGCTCTGCAATAGCCGCCAGAGCAAGACGTGGAGGAGTTGAAATATGTCAGACATATCCCGTTGCCGTGAATGGATTTGAGAGATGCAAACACAAATCCGGTCGCCTGGAGACCAGACAACCGGACTGTAGTAAGTCACGGGTGGACTTAGTACGCCAAACCCATACTGCGAGTGGTTTCGGCTCCGAGGTAAACCCGAATACTGAGGAAATCGGTGGGGCAAGCAGTTTCGCACCGCTTACATCCAACACAATCCTCAGTCCGGGGAGAGGATGCAATTTGACCGGCTTTGCAACCATCCCAGGGAACCATTTCCAACACGTCTAAGGGACAAGCCCGGACGCATTGGGTGCAACCAATGCAAGTATCGTAAATTTTGACGGAATGAGACATTGAATGAAGGCTCCAATGTTAACGAGAGATTGATAGATATCGTTCAGGGCCGCTAGCGGAAAAAATCCCCTAGCTTGTGACCTAGAACTGACCCCTCGCAAGGGTTCTTCAATCATTGATCAACAGTCTATAGGGTTGGTTTTCAGCAACTGAGACGGTCGCCATGAAACTTTATGGAATGTAATAATGCAGACCGGGCTGGGATCACCCTTACATTAAGGTTTTTCTATATTGCCGATAAGGTTAGGTCGCGACCTGAGCAGGAGCGAATTGACCACCACGATCACGGAACTCATGGCCATCAAGCCCCCTGCCACCGCTGGGCTCAGCCCCACCCCATAGGCGGGCAGCAGCACCCCCGCCGCCACGGGAATGCCCAGAATGTTGTAAGCGAAGGCCCAAGCCAGGTTCTGGCGGATTTTGGTGACGGTAGCCTTACCGAGGTGCAGTGCCCCTAGCAGGTGAGTCAGGCGATCGCCCATCAGCACCACCCCAGCCGTCTCGGCGGCAATGTCGGTGCCAGAACTGAGGCTGATGCCCACATCGGCGGCAGCGAGGGCCGGGGCATCGTTAATACCATCTCCCACCAGAGCCACATGCTGGCCTTGATGTTGCAGATCCCTCACCCGCTGGGCTTTGTCGGCTGGGCGCACCGTAGCGGCCACCTGGACCAGGGGAATGCCCACCGCCTGGGCGACGGTGTGGGCCACGGGCAGCCGGTCGCCAGTGAGTAAATGTACCGCGATGCCCTCCGCCTGTAGCGCTGCTACGGTGGGGGCCGCATCGGGACGCAACCCATCGGCGACAGCGATGATGCCCAACACCTGGCGGATGCTGGCCACATACACAGCGGTATCCGCTGGCGACACCGCCGCCATGGCCGCCTCAGCCTCGGGGGCAATCGGGATACCCTGCTCCGACAACCAATCCCCTTGGCCAATCCAGATCCGCTGGGGGATGCCTTGCCAAGTGACGGTGGCGGCTGCCCCCGCCCCCACCTGAGTCTCAAAATCAGTGGCGGCAAGGGGTTCGAGGGCCTGGTGCTGGGCAGCCGCTTGAATGGCCTGGGCAATGGGATGCTGGGTGCCCTGTTCCACCGCTGCGGCCAGTTGCATTAGGGTTGAGGCGTCCAGCTCAGCCGTCAAGGGCTCGCAGGCGGTGACTTGGGGCTGGCCAGTGGTGAGGGTGCCGGTTTTGTCGAAGATCACCGTATCAATGGTGCTCAGGGCCTCTAACACATCGCCGCCACGAATCAGTAGCCCCTGCTCGGCCCCAATGCCAGAGCCCACCAAAATCGCGGTGGGGGTGGCTAGCCCTAAGGCACAGGGACAAGCAATCACTAATACGGCGATCGCCAATTTTAAGCTGGCCAACAGGGTCGAAGCCTGGGCGGTCATGCCATGACTGGCGTGGCTGCTACCCAGGGCGCTGGTCAGCACCTCCGGCCAGAGGGGCAAACCAATGAAATACCAAAAGAGGCCCGTGCAGGCAGCTAAGGCCAAAACCCCATAGGTAAAGTAACCGGCGGTCAGATCGGCCAGCCGCTGAATCGGGGCTTTGCGGGCTTGGGCCGATTCCACCAGGCGAATCATTTGGGCCAGCACCGTATCGCCGCCCACCTCCGTGACCTTGAGGCGATCGCCCCGGTTTGGTTGAGGGTGCCGGTGACCACCGCATCACCGGGTCGCTTCGTGACCGGGAGGGACTCGCCCGTGAGCATGGCTTCGTTCACGGTGCTCTCTCCGGCCTCGACCACCCCATCAGCAGGGATAGTCTCTCCCGGTAAGACCCGCAGCCATTCCCCCACATGGACGCAACTGGCTGGCACCTCGACCCCAGCTTGGGTGGCTTGGGAATTGCCCAAGGGGGAAGCCCCCGGCTGGGCAATCAGTCGTGCCGTAGCTGGTTGTAGGGCAATCAGCGATCGCAGCGCATCGGTGGCCTGAAATCGCGCCCGTTGCTCCAGGGTGCGCCCCAGCAGAATAAAGCTCAGCAGCATCACCGGCTCATCGAAAAAACACTCCCAGCCCAAACCGGGCCAGAGTAGGGCCACCACGCTGGCACCGTAGGCGCTGAGGGTGCCGAGGCCCACCAGGGTATTCATGGTGGGTGCCCCGTGACGCAGCCCCTGCCAACCATCGACTAAGATGGCGCGACCCGGCCCGAGCAGGGCGATGGTCGCCAGGACAAAGTGAAATTCCAGGGTGCTGAGTACCGGTAAGGCGACGCCCCCCAAATGCTTGAGGTGGCCGATGCTAGAGAGCAGCAGGAGCGCCAGGGCGATCGCCAATTGCCGCCGCTGTTGCTGCTGTTCCTGGCGTTTCCGCTCCAGCCAATCGGTGAGGCCATCAGCGCTATCCGCACCGGACGCCCGGAGTTGCGTCGGGAAACCCGAAGCCGTTAATCGCTCAGTCAGGGTGGCCGGGTCCACCGCCGGATCGACAACCGTCTCCACCACCGCCATCTCGGTGACCAGATTCACCGTGGCGGTCAGCACCCCCTCGCAAGCGGTCAGTTGCTTTTCAACCGCCCGCACACAGCCTGCGCATTTCATGCCGCTGACATCCAGCACCCAGGATTGAATGGCGGCGGGCGGGCGGCAGGGGACGGCAGGAGACGGCTCTACAACGGAGGACTGAGACGCATTAACCATGAACAAGCACCGGACTCAAGTCACTACAGTATTGAGCCTAAAAGGTGGGTGAGGGCAAAGGGCAAAATTGTTGCGATTTCTGAAGAACTCGGACCAGCCCCGCCGAAGGAGCCGCAAAAGTGATTAGGGATCCGCAATCAAAAAACGTACCAAGCACAAAAGTTGCTGAGGTAGGGGCGCACTAGCGAAGCCATGCCCCCAGGCTATGGCTTGCGCCCTGGTGAAGCGGTACGCTATTTACCCGCTTGTCCCTTAGCGCGATCGGAGCGCAGGCTCGCACCCTGGCAAGAGGGAGCCGCTATGAGCCAGGACCTGTCCTATGCATCCAGGGGGCCATTTACCAAGGCATTCAGGCCATAAACCTGACGACTCCCGGCCAGGGTGACGAGGGTAACCTCCCGCTCGTCGCCAGGTTCAAACCGGACGGCGGTGCCAGCGGGAATATCGAGGCGCATCCCCTTGCTGCTGGCGCGATCGAAGGTCAGGGCCGCGTTGACTTCAAAAAAATGGAAATGGGAGCCGACTTGGATGGGGCGATCGCCGGTATTGGCCACAGCCACGGTAACGGTGGGACGACCGGCATTGAGTTCAATATCACCGGTTTCAGAAAACAGTTCACCAGGGATCATAAATTAAAGGCTCCGTTGGGCAAGCGGCAAAACTAGGCATAACGTAACTCGGGCCAAATCGGCGGTACGGGCTAAGTGCTCAGATGGCCTAGCCAGACGCCAATCAGGTGCTCTTATGCTAATCAATTGTGGGCAGGAGAAAACATGGGGACCGGCATTTGGATCTTAGGCAACCAGCTCAGCTTGGGGCAGACCGCTCTCCAGCGTCACCACGGGCAGCGGCAACACACCCCGGTCATTTTGATTGAGTCCCAACAATTCGCCCAGGTAAGGCCCTATCATCGCCAAAAGCTGGTGCTGGTCTGGTCAGCCATGCGCCATTTTGCCCAAGACCTCAAGGCCGCTGGCTGGCCCGTCACCTACGAGGTTGCGGCTGATTTTAACCAGCCCCTGCGCCAATGGGTAGACCACCATGGCATTACCGATTTGCACCTGATGGATCCCAGCGATCGCCCCTTTTCCCGCTGGCTATCCACCCTGGATCTGCCTTGCCCCATCACCGTTTTAGACAACAATCACTTTCTCTGGAGCCAAGCCGAGTTTGACCAATGGGCCAAGCCACGCAAAAGCCTACGGATGGAACACTTTTACCGAGCCGGACGCAAACGCTTCAATATTTTGATGGATGGCGATCAGCCCGTTGGCGGCCAGTGGAACTACGACCAAGACAATCGCCAGCCCCCCAAGGGGAAACTCACTCCCCCCGCCCCCATTGAGTTCGAGCCCGACCCGATCACCCAAGTCGTGATTGACCGGGTCACCCAGCTTGACGGCCCCACCTTTGGCGAGGCGGAGCCGTTTCGGTGGGGCGTCACCCGCGATCAAGCCTTACAAGCGCTAGACACCTTTCTCAACCAGCGTTTAGCCGAATTTGGCCCCTACCAAGATGCCATGGTGACCGGGGAAGAGACGATGTGGCACGCCCTCTTGTCTCCCTACCTCAACCTGGGGCTACTACAGCCTTTAGAAGTAATTCAGCGGGTGGAGCAGCGGCAGCAACAGCACAATCTCCCCCTCAACAGCGTGGAGGGATTGATCCGCCAAATCCTGGGATGGCGAGAATACATGCGGGGACTCTATGGCTACGTGGATGCGGCCTATCCAGCGCTGAATTGGTTTGACCACCAGCAGCCCCTGCCTGCTTTTTCTGGTCTGCCCAGGTCGAGATGAATTGCTTACATCAGGTGCTGGGGCAAATTCAACGCACCGGCTATGCCCACCATATCCAGCGGTTGATGATCCTGAGTAATTTCGCGCTGATTGCCGGATTAAACCCCCAGCAAGTGGAGAATTGGTTCCATGCAGTTTTTATTGATGCCTATGACTGGGTGATGCAAACCAATGTGATAGGCATGGGGCTGTTTGCCGATGGCGGGCAGTTAGCCTCCAAGCCCTATGCAGCGTCGGCCAACTACATCAACCGCATGAGCGACTACTGCAAGGGCTGCCGGTATAACCCTAAAGTGCGTACCGGTACCGATGCCTGTCCCTTTAACTTTTTCTACTGGGACTTTCTCCAGCGCCATCGTGACCGACTCCAGACCCAGGGGCGGATGAGTTTTATCCTCAAACATCTCGACAAACTGCCTGAGCAGGAATTGACCGATATCCAGCAGCAGGCCGTTACCTGGCACCAAGCTCACGCCGTTGACGGGTGATTGCGGATCCCTTACCTGCCCCCCAGTCATCGACTGGGCTGTGGGCACGGGGTTCGATTTCTCTACTTTCAATTCTCAATTCATAAGCGCCTAAAGCACGCTTTCCGGCTATGAGTAAGCTAATCCTGGAGTATTTGGGGCGGCAGCCTAAGGGCATGGTACTGGCTCTCAGTGGGGTGTTGTGGCTGATCGTCAGCACCATCGACTTCCTGGTAAGAATAGACATGGGGCTGTCGATCTTTTATCTGCTGCCGGTGATGATCGCTGCCTGGTTTATCGGGCCTCGGGTCGGGTTGGCCATGGCCTGCCTCTGCACATTGGCCTGGTTTCACGCCGATGGGGTGGCCAAAGACTATCCGCTGGCCTTTTTACCCTATTGGAATGCCGCTGTTCGGTTTGGCTTTTTTGCGATTGTCACCTCGCTTCTAGCCACCCTCAACGAAGCCTATCAGCGAGAACAGCAGCTTGCCCGACTCGATGGCCTGACTGGCATCAACAACTATCGTTTTTTCTTGGAATTGCTGCAAGCAGAGCTGGATCGAGCCCGCCGCTACCAATACCCTCTGACCTTGGCTTACCTTGATTTAGATGGCTTTAAAGGGATCAATGACCAGTGGGGCCACAGCGCTGGAGATCAGCTTTTACAAGCTGTGGCCCAAATTTCAAGACATCGGTGCGATCGCACGACGCGATCGGTCGCTTAGGGGGAGATGAGTTTGCGATTCTGCTCCCGCAAACCAATCTTGACCAAGCCAAAATCACCCTGACGCGCCTCCAACATCGGCTGCAAACCCTCAACAAAACCGACCCGTGGCCAGTTGGGTTTAGCATCGGTGCTATCACCTTTGTGACGCTGCCAGATTCCGTTGATGCCTTGCTGGCCCAGGCTGACCAACTCATGTACAGCGTCAAACGCAGTGGCAAAAATCGTCTGGAATGCGAGCAGTACGGCCCGCATTTCCTAAGTTAAACCTCGTTTGCCTTGAAACCCGGAGTTCCCCTCACCCCCAACCTCCTTCGACAAGCTCAGGACATCGCCTCGCCCAGAGGGCGCTACTGTTTATACACATCTCTGAATTAAGCGACATGGGCTGATCCCCCGCTGTCGCCGCCCCTACG
>JAAUQE010000126.1 GCA_012032425.1 Leptolyngbya sp. RL_3_1
CTTATTAACGATCACGGCTTTGGATGCCAAGCTGAGCGGTAGCGCTCCATTCCGGGCTGTTGAAGTCATCAACGCGGTCGAGGCCGCCCTGACCCGCTATTACCAAGAACGTCAGCCCCAATCGCTATGGCAACAAACCTACTGGGCGATCGCCCTAGTGGTCTTGACTCTGATCATCAGTTGGGTCTTAGCTCAGGTCGAGCGGCGGCTACAGCGGTGGCGCACCTTAGCGACGAACCGAGTGGCGCGATCACCAGCCCTTCAAAGCCCCTTGTCCCAGCGGACGGAGACAGAATCAGTTTCCCCTATGGGACCGTCCACCGTTCCCAGCGGCCTGCCCACCACCGCTCTGCGCCACTCCCTCTTAGATCGCTATTACCAACGGCTGCTGGTGCTCAAACACCAGTTGCTGCGCTTGGGCCAGGTTTTGATCTGGGTGGGGCTGGGGTTTACCCTGCTGGGGCTCTATCCCCAGACCCGCTGGCTACAGCCCTTTTTGTTCACCCTACTGCGATTCCCGGCTCAACTGCTGCTGGTGGGACTCGTAGCCTATGGCTTGATTCGCCTCACCGAATTTTGGTTCGATCGCCTCTGTCTGGCCGTCGAGGAGCGGGCCGAGATTTCCCCGGAGCGATCGCAGCGCTTAGTGCTGCGGCTCTCCACCTTTTCAGCCGTGATCAAAGGGGTCGTGGCGGTCGGGATCACCCTTGCCGCTGTCCTGATTACCCTGTCTCAGTTTGGGGTCGAAGTCGCGCCGCTGCTGGCGGGAGCCGGGATTTTGGGGATTGCCATTTCCCTGGCCTCCCAGAGCGTGATCAAGGACATCATCAATGGGACGCTGATTTTAATGGAAGACCAGTACGGGGTGGGAGACGTGATTGTCACCAGCGGTGTGGCGGGGTTTGTGGAAACCATGAATCTACGGATCACCCAGCTCCGCAATGAAGAGGGGCGCTTGATTACCATCCCCAATGGTCAAATCGCCGTGGTGGAAAATCTGTCGAAGGAATGGTCGCGGGTGGATCTGAAAATTCCGGTGGGGTTGGGGGCAAATTTAGACGAGGCCCTAGCCCTCGTGGACCGGGTTGCCCAGGAACTGGACCAAGATCAGATCTGGGGACCGCTGATTTTGGTGCCGCCCCAACTCTTAGGGGTCGATCACCTCGACCATGCTGGGGCAATCATTCGCATGTGGATTCAGACCCAGCCCCTCAAGCAGTGGGATGTGGCCCGTGAATATCGCCGCCGTCTCAAAGCTGCCCTTGATCAAGCCGGGATCCCGATTGGGGTACCGCAACAGCAAGTGATGATCGTTACACCAGAGACCCCAACTGTGCCCATGTCCGCCCGTTCAGGCCAGCACCATTCAGGTCAGCACCATGGTTAACCCTCCAGCGGTGACGCCGCGAGCCAGTGGCGCGATCGCCCCCCTCGGTCAGGAGCGCTACTGGTACTGGCGGGGCTGGCGCATTCGCTATACGGTGCTGTGGCCCGATGATCCGGTGGCCCGACAAGCCCCACCGCTGCTATTGGTGCATGGGTTTGGGGCTAGCTTGAACCAATGGCGAGACAACTTGCCCGGTTTAGCCCAGCATCACCCGGTATATGCCCTAGATCTGCTGGGGTTTGGCGACTCCCAAAAGGCCGCGACGGCATTGGGGAGCGATCTCTGGCAGGCCCAGGTCTATGATTTTTGGCGGCAGTGGATCCGCCGCCCGATGGTGCTGGTGGGTCATTCTTTGGGGGCCTTGGTGGCGCTGGACTTGGCGATCGCCCATCCTGAAGCCTTACAGCGGCTGGTGCTGCTCACCCTGCCCGCCGCCCGCGAAGAGCTGCTGTCTGGCTGGCTGGGGGCAGTGGCCCGCACCATGGAGCGGCTATTTTCTACCCCCTTACTGATTCGCCCGGTGTTTTATTTGGTGCGGCGACCCGGCGTTCTGCGGGCCGCCCTGGGGAGCATTTATCAGCGCCGCGATCGCGTCGATGACGCTCTGGTGCAGCAGTATGTGCAGCCCACCCGCGATCGCGGTGCCGCCCGGACGCTGTGTTATTTGGTGCGATCGCGCACAGCGGTGGCCTTCACCCCTGAAACCAAGCCCTTGGTGGCTCAATTACAGGTGCCGACGCTACTGCTGTGGGGCGAAGCGGACCAAGTGATTCCCCTCAGTTGGGGCCAGCAATTAGCTCCCTTGAGTCCCTGCGTGACCCTGAAGCCGGTGCCGGGGGGCCATTGTCTTTACGATGAGGAACCTGAGCGGTTTAATCAATATTTGCTGGATTGGGTGGGAATAGGGAATAGGGAGTAGGGAATAGGGGCGCGGTAACCGCGTCTGATGTCTGGTCCTATGGCCAAACGGTATCAACAAAACCCACCCCGGCGGGGATCAACTTTTCTAGAAGTGGCCTTGTTGATCTGCGATTGGGGGAGGGGAAGGATGGTCAAGGCAGGTACGATCGCGCTTAATCTCTACCGTCACTTGACCGGTAAAGTCGGGGATCGGGGGGGTGAGTTTGGTGAGCTTGACCTGGACTTGGGTGAGGCGATCGTCAAGGCGCAGCACGGTCTTGGCAATTTCGCTGGCGAGGGCTTCGATCAGCCGAAACGGCGTCGTGCGAATCAACTCTTGGATGGCTAGGGTGGCGGTGGCGTAGTTGTGGGTATCGGCCAATTGATCCGATGCGCCGGCTGGGGCCAAATCCATCCACAGCACCAGATCCACCCGAAACCATTGCCCCAGAACGTTTTCTTCGGGTAGGGCACCGGTGTAGCCATAGGCGCGAATATCGGTAATGTGAAGGGCATCCATGGGGCTAACGCTTCTTTTTCTTCTTGCCTTTCGGCTTTTTCCCTGGGCTCACCTTACTGCCAAAGCCTGGGGCGGTGGACGAAGAATCCGGTTTCGGCGATCGCACCAGTGCTTTAAAGTCGGGGGGCGCATCTTGGTCAAACACATGGCGATCGATGGGGAGTCCCAATTCCCATGCGGTGGGCTTTTTAGCCCGCTCCAATTGGTCTAGATAGTCCCGAAGCCTGTCCAGCTTGGGGTCATAGGGCAGCTCAAAGTCTTTGGGGTCAAAATCCTCCTTGGTTTTGAGTCCCAACTCGATCTGTACCGTCGCCCAGGTCCCCGCAAACCTGGGGTTAACCTGGTTATTTTCATAGGCGGCTTCGATGACTGGGGCCGATTCTACGGCTTTGAGGTCCAGCAAACTACAACAGATGCTGCCATTCACGTCGGGGAGTGCTGCTCCGACATAGCCAAGCAGGCCGTGAGCGCTCGGACGCAATCGTCGCGGCTGTCAGGGTACAGCCCAGCAATTTTGGCAATGCCGTCACCGAGGGTGAACTTCGGCTCATCTGGGATGTCGGGGTCTGCGATCGCGGCTTTGAGAGGGCGATCGCCGCTGGTCCAATCAGCCCAAACACCTCGGGCAATTCTTCCCAGCACCAGTCCACATCCTGTTGTACTAAGACCTGAATCAGCACCGGTATCGCCGCGATCGCCTTTAACTGCCCCAAAGCCCGCCATGCATGGATGGGGGCACTAAAGGGCTCGATGGCTGGATCCAACTCCGGTAGGTCCGCCTCAGGAATATCCTCGTCCCAAAACTGCCAGAGGGTGGCATCCTGCACCAGCTCGATCAGAGCAGGAATATGATCGGCAGTCAGGGCTAGAGCTTCGACATAATTGGGCCAACTCTTGATGGTGCTGCCCTCGCAGGAACCGTAGGTGAGCAGGTCAGAGACGGGGGGCTGATAGGGCAAGGTCACCATGGTGCAAGCTTGAATGGCAATAGAGGTCTACTGTTCCTGCATTTTAGGCCATGGGGAAAGAGGACAATTCGCGATTAAATGGTGAGGATTTACGTTTGTAGCCCTTGAGGTATCTGTGTCCGACGCTAAACCCGCCCGTTCCCTAGCTGGCATTGCTGGTATCGTTGCCGCCGCCACGCTGATCAGTAAAGTGTTTGGGTTAGTGCGTCAGCAGGCGATCGCGGCGGCCTTTGCGGTGGGGCCGGTGGCCGATGCCTATAACTTTGCCTATGTGATCCCAGGGTTTTTGCTGATTTTACTGGGGGGCATTAACGGCCCGTTCCATAGCGCCATCGTCAGCGTCGTCGCCAAGCGGAAGCGGGAGGACATTGGCCCCTTGGTGGAATCGATCAGTACCTTGGTGGGGCTGGTATTGCTCGTCGTCGCCATTTTGATGGGGGTGTTTGCCGCCCCCACCATCGACTTTGTTGCCCAGGGTCTGGCGGAAAATACCCCCGAGGCCCGCGATATCGCCATTCGTCAGCTCCAAATCATGGCCCCGATGGCGGTGTTTGCGGGGTTAATTGGCATCGGCTTTGGCACCCTCAACGCCGACGACCAGTACTGGCTGCCCTCGGTCAGCCCAATGTTTTCCAGCGTGGCGGTGATTGCCGGACTGGGCATTTTGTATGGCTTCATTGGTAACGCCATGATCGAGCCCGAGTATTTCATGGTGGGGGGCATGGTGCTGGCGGGGAGCACCCTAGTAGGGGCGGTGATGCAGTGGCTGGTACAGCTCCCGGCCCTGTGGCGATCGGGGCTGGGGCGGCTGCGGCTGCGGTTCAATTGGCAGGACCCAGGGGTGCGGGATGTGTTTAAAATCCTGGCTCCGGCGACATTCTCCTCCGGGATGATGCAGATCAATGTCTTCACCGATCTGTTCTTCGCCTCCTTCATTCCCGGTACTGCAGCGGCCCTGGGCTATGCCAATCTGCTGGTGCAGACGCCGTTAGGGATTATTTCCAACGTAATCCTGGTGCCGTTCTTGCCGATCTTCGCCCGGTTAGCAGCCCCCGAAAACTGGCCAGAGCTCAAGGATCGCATCCGTCAGAGCCTGATGATGACCGCCCTGACCATGCTGCCCCTGGGGGCGCTGATCATGACCCTGGCGCTGCCCATCGTGCAGGTGATCTATGAGCGTGGGGCCTTTGATCTAGAGGCCGCCGAAATTGTCACCTCGGTGCTGGTGGCCTACGGCTTGGGAATGTTTGTCTACCTGGCCCGCGACGTATTGGTGCGGGTCTACTACGCCCTCGGCGACGGCCAAACCCCGTTTCGCATCAGCATCGCCAATATTTTGCTGAATGTGGTGCTGGACTACTTCTTTATGGGCTGGTTTGGGGCTCCCGGCTTGGTACTGGCCACGGTGGGGGTGAATATCACCTCAACCCTGGCCATGGTGGTAATTTTAGATCGCAAGCTGAATGGCTTGCCCTGGCTAGCCTGGGGCCGCCCCATTTTCGCCCTCACCCTACTCAGTGGGGTAGCGGGGATGGCGGCTTGGGGTAGTCGCCTCGGGTTAGAGCAGGTGATGGGGGCAGAGGGGTTTGTGATTCGGCTGGTGCAACTGGCGATCGCCGGTACGGTGGGATTAGGAGTCTTTAGCCTCGGCACCCTGGCCCTCAAAATTCCCGAGGCGAGCCAGGTGGCGAATCGGTTAGTGGGGCGGTTTTTGCGGCGGTGATGGGGTATGAGGGTGCTTTTACTACCCATCCACCCATCCACTCCCTAGGGGGCGATCGCGGGTAGCGAGACCGTCACCACGGTCCCGGTTTCCGGCGAAGATTCGATCTGTAGCGTCCCCTGATGGGCCTCGATAATGCGGCGGGTAATGGCCAGTCCCAAGCCGTTCCCAGAGGGCTTAGTGGTAAAAAGGGCTGGGTCAGCTTAGGCAACAATTCGGGGGGAATCGGATCGCCGCCGTTGTGAACTTGAATGGAAATGTGACTCGTAGTGGAGCAATTTACCGAAAAGGTGACGGTCTCCCCAGCGGGCACCGCCTCACAGGCATTGCTGAGCAGATTGATAAATACCTGCTTGAGCTTATCCAGGTCCCCAGCAATGGTCACCGGCATATCGAGACCGACGCCTTTGATATGGCGCGCCATGGCCATGGGCTGTTCCTTGAACCCCTCCACCAACTCCTGAAGGCATTGGTTGAGCTTGATCGGGGTTAACTGTAGGGCCTGCTCCCGCGCATAGAGCAGAATCTCATTGAGGAGGCGCTGCAATCGCTCTGACTCGTCCAGGGCAAAGGAGAGCCGCATCTGGGAGCGCTCGGGCAGTTCTAGGCTGGCCAAGGACTGGAGCCCCATCAGGATAGTGGTCAGGGGGTTGCGGACTTCATGGACAATCATCGCCGCCAGCTCCCCGATTTCGGCCAGACGGGCGCGGGCGCTCTCTGCCTGTTTGCGCTCGGTGATGTCGCGGGCAAGGGCTAACAGCACGGGCTTACCTTGAATATCAATGCGACCAATCCGCACCTCTACAGGAAAAGTACTGCCATCTTTGCGGGCATGAATTCCTTCTTGGGTGACGGGTAACCCTGTTTCCCGCTGTCGCACCTGGTTTAGCGCCGCCAAGGAGGCGGATTGCTGGATATCCGTCACCGTCAAGGCCAACAGTTCCTCGCGGCTATAGCCTAAGGTGTGGCAAGCTTGCTGATTGACATCCAGAAAAGTGCCGTCACCGTTGACCACGAACAGGGCATCGCTAGCCTGCTCCACCAAAGCCCGAAACCGCTGCTCACTTTCCCGCAGGGCCTGCTCAGCAGCCTTGCGTTCGGTAATGTCATTGACCACCGACAGCAGGCATTGGCGACCATTGATCTGCAAAGTCTCTGCCGAAAACAGCATGGTGCGAATGGTTCCCTGGCTCGTCTGAAAGGGGTATTCGCGATCGCGCACAAATCCGTACTGGGTCATCATCTCTAGCATTTCAGCGCGATCGCTGGGCCGCACCCACAGGTTTAAATCCCCAACGGTACGACCAATCACCTGCTCGCAGGGGGTGCCATAAAATCGACTAAAGCTGTCATTCACTTCTAGCAGCCTGCCATCTTCAAGGATGCTGAGCAGCATCGGCTGGGGGCTGTCGTAAAAGGTCTTAGAAAACTTTTCTTCAGAAAAGCGGAGTTCGGTTTCGGCTTGCTCCCGCTCGGCGATCGCCGCACTCACCTGCCCCACCATTTCTTCAAAGGTGAGGACCACATCCCCCCACTCATCCCGGCGGGTTTCCTGAAGGCGAGACTCAAACGGGATTGAAAGAGCCTCCTTTTGTTGCCGAATGGTCTCTCCGGCCCGCATCAGATCCCGCCGCAGAGCCAGAATCGGCGAAATCACCAGCCGCTCTAACACCACCATGGTCGCCCCGGTCACAAACACCGAGATAATCATCACCAGTCCGGTAATCCGGCCAATAAAGGCATAAAATTCGCGGCCCACCCAGGTGGCATCGTGGCGCACAATTAAGCTGTAGCGGCTCTTCAAGGGCGACATTTCCCAGAGGGCATCGTAGCGCTGGGTGCGGCGATCATAGGCCTCCTGGCGCTGGGGAAAGCTGGCCGGTGTGAGCTGCGGGGCTTCGCCAAAGGTGCCCACCAGTTCCCCCTCAAGGGTATAGAGGGCACCGCCCCAACACCACCTCATTGGCCTGAATGGTACTCAGGCGCTCTAGGAGTACCGCAGTAGAGACTTGGTCTAAATCCTGGGTCGATAGGGCACCCGTGGCCTGAGCTGTGGATAATGCCTTCAGATAGGTCAGCAGTTCGCGCTCCCGCCGCAGCACCGAAGGCACTAAAATAACCGCCTCAATAACGACAATGCTCAAAAAATCCATAGCGCAATCCGTCGCGAGAGGCGAGACTGCCAGACATCTGCTGAAAATAATCGCAGGGAGTTGACCATACCGATGCGGCACCATCTGCTGCGCTGGCCCAAGGCGCTGACTAAAGCTGTGGCTCCATTGTATTGACCAAGGGGCGGATATAGCGCGGGCCTGTTTGCCTAGGATAGCTGGGATCGCTCTGGTTCTGAGGACAGAAGTTCTCTAGCTAGCGACGGCTAGTTTCCAAAGTCATGGGTGCCTTCGCCTGGGGTCTGGTGTAAAAAGTAGAGGGTCTCCTCGGAGACATTCGCCCCCCAGTCAAGGTCTGCTGACTGGGCATCAGGATCGGTCTCAATCGGCAGGGTGGGGGGGGCAATGCCCTCTTCAATATGCTGTAATAGCTCGGCAGACGGGGACTTGGCCCGTCGGTATTCAGAGCTTCTAAAAAAGCCAAACTTGAGGCTAGCCAGCCGCACCCGATCGCCATCCTGCAACATATGACTGCGGCGAATCCTCACCCCGTTTACATAGGAGCCGTTGGTGCTGGTGTTGTCATAAAGGATGAAGCCATTGGTGCTGTCATAGCAAACCGCCGCATGGCAGCGAGAGAGGCGCTCATCTCGAACCACTAAGGCAGACTGACCGACATCGCGACCAATGGTCCAAATGCGGAGATCGCCGCTTTGAGCCCCCAAAAAATCTGCGATCGCCCCTTCATGAGATTGGTGACGAGCAACGCCTGGTGATTAGTCACTAAACCTAAAACATAAAAGAAATTGCCGGGACGCAGGTGCGCTTGCCCCTCAGCCTCTTCCAGCGCCAAAATTTCGCTCAATAGCGATGGGTTCTTTTCGTAGAGCCGCTTGAATCGCTGAAATAAATTCAGGCTGTGCTGCACCCCTTCACTGGGGGTGTTTAATTGGGCGCGGGCATACTGCCGCAGCATCTTTGGGTCAAGCATAGTTATTTACAGCGTTAAACCCCATGGCGTCTCACCATTTACAGGATTTGAAGCCAATGCCCGCAGGCATTCTGGGCGTCAGCAACCGGACCTTCATATCCAGAAAAGTTGAGAAGATTTTATTAAATCACGTGTCATCGCCAAGGTGAATTCCCAAACCACATCTAAGTTGAAAACTTGAGTTTTTACCGTAGGGCAAACTACGGGTTTGGATGTGGCCAGGATTAAGTTGCGGGAGCCGCTCTATTCATGGCAAAACAAGAAATGCCGTCGCAAGACAAAAAACGGCTAACAAAATGACCTAATGACCTGATTTCAAATGCACCCTCTCTAGATTACCCATTCTCCTGACCTTCCTCCATAGATTGGGTTTACAGATTGGATTTACAGAAAGTTCAGGATCGCCCGGTTAACGGTGCTAGGCACTTCTTGCTGAATCCAATGGCCACATTGGGGCACGGTCTGAATCTGAATTGGCAGGGCCATATGTTCCTCAATACCCTGATTCAGATGCTGGCTGATCACCGTATCTTCTTGACCCCAAAGCATCAGGGTGGGAATCGCAATCTGGCGAATATTTTTAGAATTACCTGGTAGCCAACTTTGCCAGGTGAACGCTTGGTGATACTGCTGGATGGCCGCTGCCAGCACCCCCGGCTTTTGTAAGGCGGCGGTATAGACTTGGGTGTCTTGATCGGTAAAAGCAGTTTTACGTACAGCCTGAGACCGAAACCAATGGGCAATCAACCCCGGCAATATCGGCTGAAGGAGCCATTCCGGGGCTAAGGGCACCTGGGCCGCCCAAAAAGGGCCAAGTGCGCCGCAGCATCCCGACGTTTTCTAGCAAGGCTCGTTGCCATTGCTGGGGATGAACACCACTTAAGACCACCAGCCGCCGAAAAATCTGAGGACAGGTCTGGGCCAAATGCCAAGCTAGGGTGCCGCCCCACCCATGGCCAACAATATGGGCTTTTTGGTAGCCCAGTCCCTGAATTAAGCCGACGATATCTTGACCGAGGGTGGTCAGGTCGTGACCCTTACCGGGCTTATCGGAATCGTTATACCCCCGCAAATCCGGAACCACGACTTTATAGCGGCGGGCCAAGGCCGGAATCTGGTGACGCCAGGAGTACCAAAACTCAAAAAAGCCGTGTAAGAGCACGACTAGCTCCCCTTCCCCTTGGGTGACGTAATGCAGACGCACTTGATTGGTCTGAATAAATTCGTGCTTCCAGCTAGAGGCGGGTATGGATAAGGGATAAAAAACCACGGGCGGTTGACCTAACGAGATGAGAGCGAGTTGAAGGGGCACACAGCGTTAGCGTTCCCGATTGTGGTGCATTTAAAGAACAACGCTACAAAAAGTGTATCGCGTAACACGGTATCTATTGACGTTTATGCCTCCTGACCTTCACGGCGATCGCCTTCACCGGTACAGGGCACGATTATGGGTCCCGTCAGTTGAGCAGGGGGATAATCAATTCCCGTGAGACAGTCATTTACTCACCTGTCAACCGGGCTTGCAGTTGTGTTTGTAACTGCACTTGTTCTTCAGGGGAGCCCGCTAGCAAGACGCTGATCTTGCCAGCCTGTACAGTCCCCCAGTTCACCAAAATCACCCCTTTGCCGGTGGTGGGGCTATATTCCAGCTCGGCCAAATTGATTTCACTTAACGATCGATATCGGGTCGGGCAGGTCGCGCTCATCCAGCTCTGAATATTGAGACGGTGGGCAATTATCGTCGGATACGAAGAGCCGTTGAAGCGAGGGTTGCATTCAATCGAAACGTAATCGACCCGATCGCCGGTTTCAACCACGGCCACATCGATTCCAAAGACGCCTTTGATGCCCTTATCAACCAGCCACTGCGCCATCGGTTGAACGTGGTCCCAAGGTTCATGGGCAGTGGGATAGCGGTTGCCACCATGGACATAGCCATCCAAGATTTGCTCGGAGGCCAGTAGCGGTTCGGCAGCATCGGCGACGACCCGGTACTGTAAGTTTAAGAAAATTGAGGTGTTGACTTCTTGCTGCACTTGCAGAGAGCCCAAACTTTCGAGTTGAGTTAGGGCCGTTGCTAATTCTTGCGGGTTGGCGCAGCGGGCAATGCCGACGCCATGGTCAGAGACGGAGGGTTTGACGTAGCAGGGGAAGGGTAACGCCTCACAGGCCCGTGCCGCTGCCGCATTGTCAAAACAGAGGGTTTTAGGCACCGCGATACCTAAGGTGTTAGCTAAGCTGACAAAGTTATTTTTGGAGTTGATGTGTTCCACCACCTCGCACCAGCGGGGATTGAGGGTTTGGAACAGCCGATGGGAGGCACTATCAACGCCATTATTGACATCCCCAAAGAAGTAGAAAGAGGTTTCGTGGTCAGGGTATTTTATGGTTTCTAGGACAGAGGTATTCCAGATAATATCACTGGTGTAGGCCAAGCCAACGCGGGTGTAATGGGCGGCGATCGCCGCCCATTCTGCGGCCAGATTAGGATGCATTTGCACCTTGTCGCCCGGTTTCGACAATCCCAACGCCCGACCTGAGTAGAGGTGAATGGCGTCGGAGCGCTCTTGGGTACTCCGGGTAATGTCATGGTTGAAAATTGTCATAGCTGGCGCTAAACCCGTGATTGATATGGCCCAAAATATGCCACAGGTTACTGGGCTAGCCGTTAAGACTTACGTTTTTTTGAGGTTAAGTCAGAATCTCATGACGTGATGATCCGCTGGCTCGGCCCGCGTCACTGCTATCCATGCCTTGCCAACCAATCCCTGAAGTTCTCCAGACGCCCAAACTCTAACACCGCCTCCCTCAGATTCTCTAAAGCCTCAAACGAGAGCTGATTGACCTGTTGCGGCTCCGGCCCAGAGAGATCGCTAAACTTGCGCGTGAGTTGCCGCAGAATCAGCGATCGCATTCCCAACTCACGGCCTTCTTGTCTGCCTCGGGCGAATCTCTCTTACATCCCCTCCTACCGCGAGGTGGGCGCTGGACTGTTAATGGGTAATAGATGCCGAAAAGCACTGTCAGGAAAGCATTTCAGGGATAT
>JAAUQE010000127.1 GCA_012032425.1 Leptolyngbya sp. RL_3_1
TTAGCAACACTCCGGACAGTTGTTGATGGCTAACGTCAGTATCAGGGTTTCAGCCCTCTGCTGTGGTGCCTCAACAAACGCGAGATCAAGGGTTTCAGCGTTTGACCCCAAAAGTGTCCGGACTATTGATTTAGGGAATTGCATAACCTAAAGCAAGTTTATTAGAAACAGATTCACCCTTTTTAAGCAACATCTTAAATCTCTCTATCAAGAGGTTAGAGTGACGAATGCAAGCTCCTTTACACCAGCGATCAAGGTGCGGTCTGCTTATTGCTTTGACCAGAAAAATTACTTCAGTATTTTCCATTATTCTGGGAATTTCTGCCTTCTTATCACAGGGAAATATTGCTGTAGCACAGCCCTTTAGCCCTCCCCCTGGACTTGGCCTCCCTGGTTGTAGAGAAGGTGCCGGAACACGCTCATTTCTCAAATGCCGGAGCCTAGATCGCTCTAGTTCTGAAAGTGATGAAGCCCCTACAGTAGAAATTGATTTCTTTTACCAACAGGGAAAGCAACTGTTCTCTGAAGGAGACTTCGATGGTGCTTTAGCAGCTTTTGATCGGGCACTTGAGGTCGCCCAACTGAATGATGATACCGTTGGACAGGCCAATGCCTTGAACGGAGTAGGACTTTCCTTGAGTTTTCTTAGAAGATACGTTGAGGCTATTGACGCACTAGAAACTGCCCTCACGCTCTTTGAAATTGTGGGAAACCCTCAGGGCGTTAGCAATGCTCTCAATAATCTAGGAGAAACCTATTTCTCATTAGGGTTGCTTGAGGATGCTCTTGACTACTACAGAAGATCGCTAGCAATCCGCCAGCAGAACAATTGGGCTGAGGCTACCGGAGAGTCTCTTCACAACATCGCTCTTGTCTATGCCGAGCAAGGCGATATTGATAGGGCTACAGCTATCTATCAGGATGTGCTAGAGATTGCAGCAACGCAGAATAATCAATCAGGTGTATCTCGGACACTGAATAACTTGGCCTATTTGCGATATGTGGCAAGTGACTTGGAGACTGCTAAGACATTAGCAGAACAAGCTGTAACGTCAGCTCAGCGGGATACAGATCGCCTCAGCGAGACATACGCATTATTTACCTTGGGTCTTATTTACGGAGAAATGGGGGAATATAATCAGTCTTTATCTCTACATTTTCAGGCTATTAACCTTGCCCGAACAATGCGAGTACGAGGAATTGAGGCATTGGCTTTGCATGGCGTTAGTCTTTCCCTTGAATCTGTTAATCAACCTGAACTCGCTATTTTTTCTGAAGCAATCGGTTGCTATTTTGAAGAGATTCGAGCTTCCATTGAGCCTTTGGGGACAAATTTTCGAACAGCCTACACGCTCAAAGTTGCGGACACCTACCGTCTCCTCGCCGACCTCCTTCTCCAACAAAACCGCATCATCGAAGCCCAGCGCGTTCTCGACCTGCTGAAGGTGCAAGAACTCGACGAGTACCTCGAAGACGTGCAGCGCAGCGGTAGCACCGCCCCTCTAGACTACTGGCAACCCGAAGAAGACGTGCTGGCCCTCTACGACGACGTGCTGCTGGCAGGCACCGAACTGGCCCGTCTGCAAGACCCTAATCGCCCCCCCTCACCCCCGCCGAAACCGCCCGCCGCCGTGAACTCGAAGCCCAGCAAACTCGCCTCTACACCAGCTTCCTCGACTGGCTCGACCATCCCGACCTGCGCACCGCTCTCCGCCAACTGCGCAGCGACACCGACTACCGCACCATCGATATCGACAACTTCACCGACCTGCAAGACAACCTGCAACAACTGCCCCAAACCAGTATCATCCTCTATCCCCTGGTGCTAGAGAACCGCCTAGAACTGGTGCTGATCTCGGGCGATGCGCCCCCGGTACGCTACCCGATCGCGGTGGATGCCCTCACCCTCAACCGCACCGTCGTCCAGTTCGGCCAAGCCCTAAAAGACCGCAACAGCGACCCCCGCCCCACGGCCCAGCAGCTCTACGACTGGGTGATTGCGCCGCTGGAAAACGACCTAGCCAATCTCGGCGTTGAGAACATCATCTTTGCCCCTGATGGGGTGCTGCGCTATGTGCCCTTGGCGGCGCTGTACGACGGTGACCAATGGCTGGTGGAGCGCTTTAGCTTTAACCAAATCACCGCCGCCTCGGAAACCGACTTTGCCGCTGCCCCCAGAGCAGACCGCACCCTGCTGGCTGCGGCCTGTGCCGCCTGCACCTTTAGCGTTGATGTCGGGGACGACACCTTTGACTTTGGCGACCTGCCCGCTACTCGCCAAGAGGTGGAGCTGCTGGCGGACCAGATTCCCGGTACCCAGGTGTTGATCGATCGCGATTTTAATCCCCAGCAATTTCAAGACTTGCTGAGCCGCTACAGCTTGATTCACCTGGCCACCCACGGGCTATTTGTGTCGGGCAATCCCGATGAATCCTTTTTGCTGTTTGGCGATGGCCAGTCCATCAACCTGCGGCAGATCCGCCGCGACTGGGCGCAGCTTGATGCAGATTTGGTGGTGCTGAGCGCCTGTGAGACGGCCCTGGGCAGTGCTGAGTTGGGTAATGGTGTGGAGGTGCTGGGGCTGGGCTTTCAGCTCCAGCGGGTGGGGGCGAAGGCGGTGGTGGCGTCGTTATGGAAAGTCAGCGACCCCGGCACCCACGCCTTGATGACGGGGTTTTATGGGGGGGCTCGACCAAGGGCAGACCAAGGCCGAGGCGCTGCGGGCGGCCCAGGTGGCGTTGATTACCAATCGGTCTGTCACCACTGGGGGGCCGCTGCGGGCGGGGGCTCCTCCCAGGCTACGTGAGGGGGCTGTCATTGACCCGAATGCCTTCCCTGGCTATAGCCATCCCTACTACTGGGCTCCCTTTATCTTGATCGGCAATGGACTGTAGGAGAAATTCAAAATTATCAATTCAAAATTCAGAATTCAACCCTGATGGGGGACGGGTCAACCAGGGATGACAGGGTAAAGTAAAAAACCAGCGACTTTAGGCTAGGGCAGACCCTGTGCCTCGGTCAGGAGCTGGCTACCATAGGGCTATGCTTTGATTTATGGGGGTTGAGAGCCGGTGACGCAACAAGTTTGGATTTATTGCAAAAAGCGATCCGCAGTTGGCGGGGATGGTGCAGCGGGAGTTGCAGCGCCAGCGGGATCACCTAGAGCTGATTGCCAGCGAAAATTTCACCTCAGCAGCGGTGATGGCTGCTCAAGGATCGGTGTTGACCAATAAATATGCGGAAGGGCTGCCGGGGAAGCGCTACTACGGTGGCTGTGAGTTTGTGGATGAGGCTGAAAATCTGGCCATCGAACGGATCAAAACCCTGTTTGGCGCAGCCCATGCGAATGTGCAGCCCCACTCGGGAGCCCAAGCCAACTTCGCGGTGTTTTTGGCCCTGCTCAAACCCGGTGACACCATTTTGGGCATGGACCTGTCCCATGGGGGCCACCTCACCCACGGCTCCCCGGTGAATGTGTCGGGTAAATGGTTTCAGGTGCAGCAGTACGGGGTCAATCCCGAAACCGAAACCCTCGATTTTGAGCAAATCCGCGCTCTAGCCCTGGAGCATCGTCCCAAGCTGATCATCTGCGGCTATTCCGCCTATCCCCGCACGATTCCCTTTGACAAATTTCGGGCGATCGCCGATGAGGTCGGGGCCTATCTGATGGCTGATATCGCCCACATCGCCGGACTGGTGGCCGCAGGCTGTCACCCCAACCCGCTGCCCCATTGCCATGTGGTCACCACCACCACCCACAAGACCCTCAGGGGACCTCGGGGGGGCTTAATCCTCACCAATGATCTAGAGCTGGGCAAAAAGTTTGACAAGGCTGTATTCCCCGGTAGTCAGGGTGGCCCCCTAGAGCATGTGATTGCCGCTAAAGCCGTGGCCTTTGGGGAAGCCCTCAAGCCCGAGTTCAAGACTTACTCCGCTCAAGTCATCGCCAATGCCCAAGCCTTAGCCGCTCAGCTCCAAGCACGGGGGATCAAGCTGGTGTCGGGCGGCACCGATAACCACCTCGTCCTGGTGGATCTGCGCTCGGTATCGATGACGGGTAAGCGGGCCGATGCGTTGGTGAGTGCCATCAACATCACCGCCAACAAAAATACGGTGCCCTTTGATCCCGAATCCCCCTTGTCACCAGTGGCTTACGGCTCGGCTCCCCAGCCATGACCACTCGGGGCATGGGCGTGCCTGAGTTCGAGGAAATTGCCAATATTATTGCCGATCGCCTCACTCAGCCCGATGATATCGCCGTCGAACAAGACTGTCGGCAGCGGGTGGCGGCGTTGTGCGATCGCTTTCCGCTCTATCCCCACTTGACCCTGCCTGAACCGGTCATGGTTTAGGGGCAATTCCTACTGTTGTGCCGACCTATCGTGCCCACAACAACAGAATTTAAGCGCTCCATGGGGGGTATGGACAGTAGACAAGGGTTTTAATCTGTCCTATCCTTCATGGAGTTTTATAGTGACTAAAACAGGTCAAATACATTTTTGTCAGCTAATTGATAATTAGACCTGCTATGGAAAAATTTCAGCCAATTTTTTCGGGGTATTTGGGGCTAATTTGGACTTAAATGAGCCTGTGATTGATGCTATCCATCATCCATTCGCTGGGATATTAAAAACCTGTCATGCCGTCTCACTTCTTTCATCTAATTGCATTTGCAATTTCGGCAGCGGTTGTCCTGCTGGTTACCCCCCTGGTCCGGTACTGGGGGCTGCGGAGCGGGCGGGTTGATCTGCCGGGGGGACGCAAGGTTCATGATCAGCCTATGGTGCGTTTGGGAGGAATTTCGATTTTCTTGGGGACGCTCGTGGCCCTGCTGATCATTTGGGCTGCGGGCGGGTTTATTGACGCTAGCGGTACCCATTTAAGTTCCGCCGATGAGTACGCCATTTGGGGGGTGACCTTGGGCGGGTTGGCCTTCTTTTTGATTGGCTTGATGGATGACTTTTTTGGTCTATCTGCCTCCAGTCGTCTGTTGATGCAGGCCATCGTGGCGGGTTTAGCTTGGCAAGTGGGGGTAAGCATTGATTTCTTAACCATCCCCTTTGTGGGGCTGGTCTCTTTGCCCGTGTGGATTAGCTTGCCGGTGACCGTGATCTGGCTAGTGGGCATGACCAACGCGATTAACTGGATCGACGGCTTGGATGGCTTGGCCGCAGGGGTATCGGGAATTGCCGCCACGATCATGCTGGTGGTGAGCCTGTTTATGAATCAGCCCGCCGCCGCCTTGATTGCCGCTGCTTTGGCGGGGGGTGCCTTGGGGTTTCTGCGCTATAACTTCAATCCCGCCAAAATTTTCATGGGGGATGGCGGGTCCTATTTTATGGGCTTTACCCTGGCGGGGGTAGGGGTGATTGGCTTGGTCAAAAGTGTGACCACCGTGGCGGTGCTGTTGCCCTACTTGATTTTGGCGGTACCCATCATAGATATGTCGGCGGTGATTTTAGAACGGCTCCGCTCCGGTGAGTCTCCCTTTACCGCCGATAAGCGCCATCTCCATCACCGCCTCTTGAATGCTGGGTTATCGCACCGTTGGGCGGTGTTGTTTATCTATGCCCTGACCCTGTGGGCGGGTAGCTTAGCCTTGGCTTTTGCGGGGATTCCTAGCGGTGTCGCCTATGCTTTGGGGGCAACAGTGCTGCTGACCTACACCAGTTGGCGGGTGCGGCGATTGGCGCGGCATTTATCGCGTTAGGCGATCGCGCTAGTACTCAAACCCAACCATTTCAAATCCAAGGCAAGGCAAGGGGCTTAAGCCCCTTGTTCAGCACTAAGGCTATTTATGCTGCCGAGTATTAGGCCCCTGTTAGCCATAAGGATAGGAATAAGTACGGGTCATGGCTTCAGCCTGATAAAACAGGACGGTTTCGGTGGTGACGCCCCCTCGGGTCAAGTCGATTTCCCCCAGGGGCACCAAGGTTTCAAAAAATCCTCATAGGGCTCTGTGGCGGCGGTGGGGTGCAGGCTCCGGAGGGTGACGTATACCCCGCTCCGGCCCACCCAATCCTCTGGGTTAAACCAAAACGCGAATCCCCTCGGATCTTGGCTAAAGCAGGTGACAGGGCGATTGCTCAAGGGATGCACCGCCATATCCACATACCCCGACAGATAAAACTCATCGGTGAACACAAAGTCGCTCTGCTGAATGGCATTTAGCACCGCTGGTGTCTCGGCTAAACGGCGGCGTAACTGCGTTACATCCAGCAAGCTGGTAGAGCCATCCTGTTCGACAGGGACGAAGCCGCCTAACAGGCTATGGGTACCTGGTTTTTGAAAGATACCGAGAGAAAGGTGTAGCAGGGCGATCGCGCCGACCACCCCAATGGCCACACCACTGCCCCCGAGCCAGCGCCGCAGGTTGATGGGTTGCCAAGTGCTGGCCCTGTGGGCGAGCAGCACCGTCAGTCCCCCAAAACCCTGGGGCAGGCCAAGCCGGATAAATTTGCTGTTTGCCCCCCAGTAGGGTGAACCCCAGGGCGATGGGCAGAGAGAGCCACAGAATTAGCGCATCGCGATCGCGCCCGTAAGCTTCCACGCTGGATAACGGCGGCTGTACCATTGCCACAAGCTGCCGCCAGAGGGCACCTCCGGTTACCCACCACAGGGGAAAGCCGAGGGTCGGCCAGAGATAAGCAATGCCGACCAGCCCAGTAACCAAGGCATCCAAAATTCGATAGGGCCGGGGGTCACCGCCGTCGAAGCGCATGAACAGGTGGAACCGAAAGGAAATCCAGTCATGTTGGCCATTCCAGATCCACAGCGGCATTAAGACTAAGAACCCTAACACTGCGGCTAACCCCATCCAAGGCGAGGTCAGGATCCTTTGGGTGCGGCGACGGGTGAGGCAAAACCCCAGCAGCCCAGCCCCCAGAATGAATCCGTGATATTTGCTCAAAGCCGCCAGTCCGCTGCCCATCCCCAATAAAGCCAGTCGCCAGGATGGTTCATAGCGGAGGGCTTGGCCGCCCCGCATCTGCTGATGGTGGGGAAAGAACTCCACGGCAGCTCCGTAGAGCACCAGGCTCCAAAACAAGATCAGAGCGTTATCCGGTGAGGTCAGCACACCAAATCCCAGCCAAAACAAGGGGACTAGGGTGCGATCGCCACCGTCAAGAGACCGGTGCGACGGCTGTAAAGGTGGGCTGCGGTCAGATACAGCAGCCCCAGGCTCAACCCATGGATCAGCAATGCCCCCAGGCGGATTGTAAACGGCGTAATCACCCCCGTCAGCCACCAACCTACCCCCGTGGTTAAGGCCACCATCGGCGGATGATCAAAATAGCTCCAGCTCAGATGACGGCTGTAGAGGTAGTAGTACACCTCATCAAAGCCTGCGGGTAGAGTCGAGGCCACCAGACCGCGCCAGAGCAACCCGCCCAGGAGGAGCCCTGTGAGAGGTTTAGACCAATGCCAATTGATGCCGCCCATGGTGCCTGTAGGTTCTGTCGGATGCGGGTCGGCGCGCTGATGCCACCGCCCAGAGGTGCTCCTAATCATGACACCATGGAGTACTCCCGATGACGTACCTACACCCCTGACTCCGAACCTAATTTGATGAACCGTAGCGCCGAAATTATTTGCATTGGCACCGAGCTCTTGCTGGGGGACATCCTCAACACCAATGTCCAATTCCTGGCTCAAGGGCTGGCCCAGTTGGGTATTGCCCACTATTACCAAACCGTTGTAGGCGATAACCCTGCCCGCATTCAGCAGGTCCTGGATGTTGCCTGCCAGCGATCGCAACTCTTGATCTTCACAGGTGGTCTGGGTCCCACCCCCGACGACCTCACCATCGAAACACTGGCAGACTACTTCGGGGTGCCCCTAGGGAGCGGCCCGAGGTGATCGCGGATATTCGCCAAAAATTTGAGAAACGGGGCCGGACCATGACCCCGAGCAACCGCAAACAGGCGTTGCTGCCTGAGGGGGCCGCCATCCTACCCAATCCTACGGGGAGTGCCCCTGGAGTGATTTGGCAACCGCGCCCGGACCTGACCCTGATGACCTTTCCGGGGGTGCCGCGCGAGATGCAGGTGATGTGGCGAGAAACAGCGGTGCCCTACCTACAGACTCAGGGCTGGGCGGAGTCGATCATCTACAGCCGCACCCTCAAGTTCTGGGGCATTGGCGAATCGACCTTGGCCGAAAAAGTGGCCCCCTTGTTGGCCCAGGAAAACCCCACCGTGGCCCCCTATGCCAACAATGGCGGGGTGAAACTGCGGATTTCCACCCGCGCCGCCACCCCTGAGGCGGCGATCGCCTGCATCGATCCCGTTGCGGAGCAGATTCAGGCGATCGCTGGAGCCGATTACTACGGCGACGATGACGACACCTTGGCTACGGTGGTGGGGCGCTTGCTGCTCGCCCATCATCAAACCGTAGGGGTGGCTGAGTCCTGTACCGGTGGTGGCTTGGGGCAACTTCTCACCACGGCAGCCGGTAGTTCGGCCTATTTCTTGGGCGGCGTGGTGTCTTACAGCAACGAGGTCAAGCAAAATCTGCTGGGGGTAGAAGCCGACACCCTAGAGGAAAAAGGGGCGGTGAGTGCCGAAGTGGCCGAAGAAATGGCTATGGGGGTAAAACAGCGATTGGCCACAGATTGGGGAATTAGCATTACCGGCATTGCCGGACCCGACGGCGGCAGCGACACCAAGCCCGTGGGCTTGGTCTACATTGGTTTGGCCGACCCCAACGATGCGGTCACCCATCATCGATACCTGTTTGGCACTCTGGGGGGACGCGATTGGGTCCGTCACCTGAGTAGCGCCTCGGCCCTAGACCAGTTGCGACGGCGGCTGATTTGACGGCTAATGTGAAAAATAAGCGGCTGAATCGCAAAGTAATGCCAAGACCCACCTTGACCATTTGCCCGGATTCGCTATGATCAGGATTACTTCTGACGATCGCGCTGTCAGAAGGCTCAGATATCAACCCCGCCGGGAACAATAGGCCACGGGTGAATCTATTACTGATAAGGGAGTAGCGCACGCATGGACTACATCGAAAAGGCTCTCGACAAGCTCAAGGAGTGGATCGACCGGCTGGCAGAGATTCTGTTTGGCCCTGAAACCCAGCCTGAGCCCGAGCTGATTCCGATTCCCGTCGATGATCGCCGTCAGTCTTAAGCACCCAGGACAGTTTTAGCCCATTGTGCTGCCGCTCCTTGTGCTCCACGGCCCCAACTTAAATCTATTGGGGAAGCGTGAACCTGGTATCTACGGGGTTCAGACTTTAGAGTCAATTAATGCGCTGCTGACTGAAGCGGCCCAGAAGCTTTCGGCAAAGTTAGATATTCTCCAGTCCAACCACGAAGGGGTCTTGGTGGATCGCATCCAAGCAGCCTTGGGACACCAGCAAGGGATTTTGATCAATCCTGGGGCCTACACCCACACCAGCGTGGCCATTCGTGACGCGATCGCGGCGGTTGGTCTACCCACAGTAGAGGTCCACCTCAGCAATATTTACCAGCGCGAAGCCTTCCGTCACCAGTCCTACATTGCTCCCGTCGCGATCGGCCAGATCAGTGGGTTTGGGGCTGAGAGCTATCGCTTAGGGCTACAGGCGCTCGTCACCCATCTGCGATCGCAGGATTAAGGGTAAACTCCAATACCCGTTACTTCGGCAGATCGGCCAAAGCAACGGGTACTGGAGCAAATCGATGCGTTTGTAATCGAGAACCCACTAGATCTGCATGAGGTCACCAAAGCCAATCGGAATTAAGAAGCGACCAATTTCAACGGGTTCTGCATCGGGAGGCATATATTTAACCCAGAAAGACATTTTGGGAGGCAGGCCAAAAACGGCACCAAACCCTTCAAATCGATAGTCCTTTGAGGCTCGAATATATATGTCTTCAGATTCAGTATCGGGGGAGAGGTGAATGTCAAATACTGGCGGACATTGCTTTGCTAAGCAAGCTTGGTTGATCTGCTCAGCGATGCCCTGATATTTGACGATGCGGGACATAAGCAGGGTGAGCGCAGTTCCTGTGGCGACAGTCATAGCGAATAGGCTCCTAATGAGGGTAGTCAGGACAATTCAGCACCTCGGGAAATTAGGCCGTAGCAAACTGAGCCATGGCAGCCGGTTTAGGGCAGGTGCCTAGCCCCCAATCGACGTACAAATCGCGGGGATCAGTATCCCGTAGCCATTGGACCAGACGTTTACAATCGGCGATGGTGTAAAGACCAATACAGCCTGCGGTACCCGGCGCATTGCCATGAGGTGGGCGGTTTTTGTCGCGATGGATCATGATTTCAGTACGACGAGTAAATTTCGGGCCTTCATATGTCAGCAAGATTTTTATGGCACCAATTCCCGATCTCCAATGGGCACCGTAGTTGTCTCTGCCGCCAGCCCACTGAATGTTGTGGATGTGCCATTGCCCTTCGGGTAGTGGTTCATAAGACCCGGAAGCACTCTCAGGACCCGTGCGAAAGTTCTGGACTCTAGCCTGTCCAGAGCAGGTCATTAGGTGGTCAATCTCTTGCCCATTTTTGATGTAAGCCAACCGCAGCTTGTAACAACCAAATTCATCTTTAGCGTTGGTTTTGGTAAGGCGCAGATAGGTTCCGTCGCCCGGTTGTGCAGTTTTGGGATCATACTGAGGCGGGTTGCCTTGCAGGGCTTTCCAGGTGATGGGACCCACTTTGCCGTCGGCCTCGGAGGAACCCAACACAGCAGCCTGAAAGTTGCGGACAGCGGCGTCGGTGCCAACCCCAAATTCCCCGTCTAGATTGCCTTGGTAGTAGCCCAAGTCAAAGAGACGTTCTTGCAGCCAAGTTACAGTTGATCCTTCACTGCCCTGACACAACATTTGGCCGTTGAGGTCTGGTGGGGCATTTAAGGGTGGAGCATTTAAGGGTGGGGCAATATCGGCAGCACTTGCCTCCAGTGAGATGCGCTCACCAGCGGGAATCGGCTTGTCGGCAGGGGCAACGTGAACATTCTTGGCACTGGGATACTGCTGGAGCGCCACTGCCAAGTCTTCTTTGAGGGCACGATTCAGTTCCAGCAATTCAACCAGCGTTTCACCATTCCAGGCCGCAACCAGGTTCTGGCCATTGGCGTCACGATAAAGCTCTAGCCAAGTGACAGTCTCTTCGACAGAGGGCGCTACGGCAATGGGCTCAGCCATGCCCTCGCTGGACTTAAACAGGAATCTTTCTTCATCTCGGCGACGAACGAGGCCGTTGAGCACCTGTTTGACACCATTGACAGTGGCCTTATTCCACTCGGGAAACTCGTTGGCAGCGGCAGCATAGTCCCCTTGGTTGAGAAATTTGAGCAGAGTACTCCTTTGAAACGCTCCCAAACCAATGTTGTAGACAAAAGAAACGAGCGCGTCGATTTGGTTTTGATTCAGAGGAACTTTGACCAGCTTTTGGATCTCACCATAGAGACTGTCACATTTAATGGCCAGGTAGGCTTCCGCCTGTTGTTGAGAGATGCGATCGCCCATTCGGACTGCCTGACCATTGGGGTAGAAGGTTGTGCCATAGCCAATAGTAGGAATTTTGGCTGGGCATTCATAAGCTTCTAACCGACAGCCTTCAAAGGCTTTAACGAGATCGATACATTTGGAAGAAACACCCATTGATCTTCTCC
>JAAUQE010000128.1 GCA_012032425.1 Leptolyngbya sp. RL_3_1
ATGATTACCCTGATAAGCTGCTGGGCTTACAGGCGAAGCTGCTATTTTTTACCTGGTGGAACCTGCCTTACACCCTCAAGTTTCCGGTGTCTTTGCTGGAGGCTTACAATCTCAAGCACACCGACGGGATTATTGCGGGGAACCAAGACGGGGCAAACGTTTTACGCGATCGCGGCTATCCAGGGCCGATTCGGGTGATGCCCCAGTTGGGGGTAGACGAGTCCTTGTTTAAGCCCCAGCCTCAACCAGACCTAGCGGCTCAAGTCGGGCTCCAGCCCGATGATTTTGTGGTGGGGTTTGTGGGTCGATTTGTGGAAGAGAAGGGACTGCTCACCCTGATTCGGGCTTTGGGTCAGCTCAAGGATCAACCTCGCTCGTGGAAATGTTTGCTGTTGGGGCGGGGTCCCCTCAAAGCGACCCTAGAGACCTTGGCGGCTGAGCTGGGGATTGGCGATCGCCTCCGCTGGATCGAAAGCGTCCCCCACGATGACGTGCCTCGCTATATCAACCTGATGTCCACCCTGGTGCTGCCCTCCGAAACCACCTACAAGTTCAAAACCTTGACCGCTGTCGGCTGGAAAGAACAGTTTGGCCACGTGATTATCGAGGCCATGGCGGCTCAAGTGCCGGTGATTGGGTCCGACTCGGGGGAAATTCCCCATGTGATTCAAGAGACCGGGCTGGTGTTTCCGGAGGGGCAGGCGGATGAACTCGCTGATCGCCTGCGGCAGCTCCTGACCCAACCCGACCTCGCCCGCGATCTGGGCCAGCAGGGCTATGCCCGCGCCATGGGGCAATATACCAATCAGGCCCTAGCCCGTCAGACCCTAGATTTCTATCGGGAACTGGTCCATGAGTGAGCGCCAGCCCCCCTTCAATCGCCCCCTACGGGTGTTGCAAATCGTGCCCTCGGTCTCCTTGGTCTATGGGGGACCGAGCCAAATGATTCGGGGATTTTCAGCCGCGTTAGCTGAGGCTGGGGCCGAGGTTACCCTCGCCACCACCGATTCCAATGGTGACGTGGACGAGCTGCCTTTAGATGTACCGCTGCATCAGCCGGTTCCCGAGTCGGCTACACCACCTGGTATTTCCGCTGCTCGCCCTTTCGCCGCTACAAATTTTCCCTGGGGTTGCTGCGCTGGCTCGCCAGTAACGCCCACCATTACGACATCGCCCATATCCATGCCCTATTTTCACCCTTAAGCTCCACCGCTGCCACGGTCGCCCGCTGGCGCGGCTTACCCTACCTGTTGCGGCCCTTGGGCACCCTCGACCCGGCTGATTTACGCAAAAAGTATCGGCTCAAGCAACTCTATGCCGCTGTCCTAGAGCGCCCCAACTTGGCAGGGGCCGCCGCCATCCATTTCACCAGCCCCCAAGAGGCGGTGATTTCAGAGCGGTTTAACACCCAAACCCCTGATTTGGTCTTACCCCTAGGGGTCACGCCCTTAACACACACCGGCACCGAAACCATTCAGGTCAGAGACCAGTATGGGATTCCGGCAGAGGTCCCGATTGTGCTGTTTATGTCCCGCGTGGATCCGAAGAAAGGCTTGGATCTGCTTTTGCCCGCGCTAGAAACCCTACAAAAGCAAGGGCTGCCGTTTCATTTTTTGCTGTGTGGGGCCAACCCTCAGGACCGAGATTATGAGCAGTCCATTGCTCAGCGCATTGCCGACTCGCCGTTACAGGCACAAACCACCGTGACGGGTTACGTGGCTGGGGATTTGAAAACGGCCATTCTGGAGGCGGCGAGCTTATTCGTGCTGCCCTCTTACTATGAAAATTTCGGGATTGCGGTGGCTGAAGCGATGCTGGCAGGGGTGCCGGTGGTGATTTCTGATCAGGTGTACATTTGGCCAGACATTCAGCAGAGCCAGTCGGGCTGGGTGTGCCAATGTACCGAAGCGTCGGTGACGGAGACCTTACGGGAGGCGTTGGCGACGGCGACAGAGCAGCGGCAGCGGGGCGATCATGCGATCGCTTTTGCCAAGGCAAATTACAGTTGGCCCGCGATCGCGCGGCAGGCGATCGCCGCCTATGAGCAACTCTTGGCTTAGGTGCTGAGCTCCAACGCTAAGCAAACTAGGACCTGCCTTGCCGTTTGGGGCAGAGTGGCCCAACCCAGGAACCCTACAGCGTGCTGCAAATTCTCAAACGCATTGCCCAAGTACAGTCGTGAGCTAAACCACATCCAATCGCTCACCATTCCGGGTATGGTGAGCGATCGCAGGAACTAAGCTAGAGAGAGCCGGGTCCGTTGATCCTAGGAGGTATCACGATGCTTCACCCTTTGAGAGCCCTATGGTCTAAAGCCAGCCAGCCTAAAGCGCATGGCATTAAGCCCGGTTCCCGTACTTTTGGCCTCTGCACCGCGATTGCCGCCCTGTTCACCCTCGGAGCCCAGCTACCGGCCCCACAACAGGTCCCAGAAGCCTGCGGGCCGATCTGATTATTAATGTGCCGATCGTCATCCCCGGTCAGGTGATTATCATCAATCCTCGCGAGGCGGTGGAGCCTCCCGTCACGGTGCAGTTTGTCGCCCAGGGAGACGAATGGGCGGTGATCAGCCTGGATGGGCACACCCTATTTATTGCCGGTAACACCCGCCGCAACTACACCGTGAATCTCCAACCCGGAGCCTATTACCTCGAAATTACCGGCGCAAACCGGTTTGATATTTGGGATTCAGGCTACCTCGATGTGGGCCGCAGTGACGCCAATGTCTTGGTGATCCGTTATTCCCAATCGGCTGGGGTGCAGGTGGCGGGTGATCCTTATGCTTGGCTACCCGATTAGGCGATCGCGGTATTGAGCCCGTCGTCGGGATGGCGGCATTGACTTTTGTCGCTGGGAATGATCCCTGGGCATAATAGCTAAGTTGACAGGCCGCTTAACGCGGATAGTATCCCCGGCAAGCTTGAGAATCAAAAGCCCTGAAGCTTTAAAACGTGCCGGAGGCTTTCTGGCCCCAACGATATGAGGCTAATTCGATTGGGTCGCTACCGCAAAATTCTTAGCGCGATTGTAAATTTCCTGACTCCGGTTTTCAGTTTCCGGGGGCGGATCACCGTAGCGGTGAGCCTGATCTCCCTCACCCTCGTGACCGGACTCAAACAACTGGGCGGTTTCCAGCGGTTTGAGTTGGCGGGGTTTGATTATTTCACCCGCCTCAGTCCTGCCAGCCTAGATTCCAGGCTTGTGATTATTGGGATTACCGAAGCTGACTTGCAGCAGTACGGGTGGCCCTTATCCGACCAGACGATTGCTGATCTGCTCAGCATCGTTCAGCGCCATCATCCCAAAGTTGTCGGCCTGGATATTTATCGGAACTTTCCCCATGAACCGGGCACGGCGCAACTCACGGAACAGTTGAACCGCGACAACGTGATTGCCATTATGAATGTCGGCAGCCGTTCGGCAGCGGATCAGGTGCCGCCCCCGCCGACGGTGCCTTGGGAACGGGTGGGCTTTAATGATCTAATCGTTGACCCCGATGGGTCTTTGCGCCGCACCTTACTCTTTGTGAACGCCCCTGAGAAACCCTATTTCTCCTTTGCCCTGCGGGTAGCCACCCAGTACGTTGATCCCGTTAATGCTGCGGCCAACATCCTTAGTCCTGACCCAACATCTTTGGTCTTGGGAGAGGGCACCATTCCTCGGCTACAGCGGGGGGGTGGCGGCTATCAACGGATTGATGCTCGGGGCTATCAGACCCTCTTGCGCTACCGCAGCGCTCATTCACCGGGTCAAACCTTAACGGCCCAACAGATTCTGACCGGTGACTTTGAGGGGGAATCGCTGCGGGGCAAGGTGGTCCTGATTGGCTCCGTCGCCCGCAGCCTCCGGGATGAGTTTCATACGCCCTACTTAGCAGGCTCTGGCGAAAAATTTGCCATGCCAGGGGTAACGGTCCATGGCCACATCACGTCTCAACTGCTGGATATCGCCGCTGGTAACGCCGCCATTTATCGCTTTTTACCCGCCTGGGGAGAATTTGCCTGGTTAATCATGTGGATTGGGCTGGTGAGCACGGTGGCCTGGTCAGTCAAGCGTTCTGAAGGGGTCTTGCTTGGCGGCGTGGGTCTAGGGGCACTCAGTTTTGGCATCAGCTTCGTCAGCTTTAGCTATTTAATTTGGTTGCCTACGGTCGAGCCCATTGTGGGGATTTTGCTGGCCACAGGACTGGTGGTGGGCCAACGGGCGATCTACCAACAGACCCACGATGCCTTGACTGGGTTGCCCAGTCGCGATCTGTTTTTGGCCTATATTCAGCGGGCGATCGCTCAGCCCAGTCGCGAAGGCATTACGGTGGCCTTCTTAGACGTAAACCGATTTCAGGTGATCAATAAAAGCCTGGGCCACTCCGCCGGTGATGGCGTCTTAGTGACCATTGCCGAGCGGCTGGTTGCAACCCTAGGCGATCAGACCAAGCTGGCCCGGATGGGGGGTGATGAGTTTGCCATTCTTTTTCCCCACAGTCGCCAGTCCCAGATCAATGCTTGCTTAGAGGCCATGCGAGCGGCCCTCTCCAAACCTTTGATCCTGCAAAATCATCGGCTTGCCATCTCCGCCAGTGTGGGTTTAGCCATTACCCAGCGGCAATCGGCCCAAAGTCCCGCTGGGTTACTCCGGGATGCCCATACCGCTATGTATCGCGCCAAGGCGATGAATGAATTTCGCCATCAGGTGTTTTCCTCCGACATGCGGGAGGATGCCCTCAGTCGCTTAGATTTAGAAAGCGATTTGCTGGCAGCTTTTGACAATCAAGAGTTTTTTCTCAATTACCAACCGATTGTTGCCCTAAAAACAGGCCGTCTGAAGGGGTTTGAGGCGCTGGTTCGCTGGAATTCTGGGGAAAAAGGGATCATTTCTCCCGCCGATTTTATTCCGGTGGTTGAGGAAACCGGGCTGATTTTGCCCTTAGGAGAATGGATCTTTCGGGAAGCCTGTTGCCAACTGTCAAAATGGCAGGCGCAATTCCCCGATCAAGATCTCAAAATCAGCATTAATCTATCGGCCCAGCAGTTCAAGCAAGACAACTTATTTAGCAAGATTGAATTGATCCTCAAAGAGTTTCGCTTGGCGGGGCATTTCATTCAAATTGAAATTACCGAAAGTACGATCATTGAGGACTCTCAAGCCGCCTATGAATTGATGATGCGGTTAAAGCAATTGGGGATTCAAATCGCCATTGATGACTTTGGCACCGGCTATTCCTCCCTGAGCTATCTGCATCGGTTTCCCAGTGATGCCCTGAAGGTGGATCGCTCCTTTGTCAGCCGCATGGAAAACAGCACCGAAGACTACGAAATCGTGCAAACCATCGTCACCCTGGGGCAAAAGCTGAATATGCATCTGGTGGCGGAGGGCATTGCCAACCAGAAACAATTAGCGCTGTTACGGGAAGCGGGGTGTGAGTATGGCCAGGGCTATTTTTTCTCGAAGCCGTTATCGGTCGCGGACGCCAGTGAGGCGATCGCCCATCAGGCCCAGTTACCCCACGGACTATATCCATAGCATCGCCCCCAAGCCCACCAGCAGTACCGATAGCAGCACCTGAAAGCGCTCGATCGGCAGGTTTTGATTGCACCAGCCCCCCAGCCAAATCGCAATCAAAATCCCCGGTAACGAAATGGCGTAAAGCTGCAACATGTTGAAAGTCCAGAGCCCGCCCAAACCGTGACTGGCTAAAATGCCCACCCCAGTGGGCAAAAAGTAGCCCTGCAAGGTAGCCCGAAACTGGTCAGGGGGCCAATGGCGCATATTGCCGTACACGACGGTGGGGGGACCGTTGGTGTTGTAGGCCCCTCCCAAGACCCCGGCAACAAACCCAAACGGAAAGGCCCAGTAGGGAGAATCCACCTGCGGCAGGCGGGCACCCGTCAGGCGATAGCACCCGTAGAGCATCAGCAGAACGCCAATGGTGTGAATAATCCAGGGGCTGGGCAAGGCTTTGAGCAAATACACCCCCACCGGAATGCCCAGCAGGGTGGCGACAATCAGTCGCCAGGTGGAAGCAAATTCGACCCGTTGCCAATTGGTGACCAGGATGATCGCGGCAATGGTGGGTCCGACTAAGCCAAACAGGGGCGTCGCCAGTTGTAGCCCCAGCACCAGGGTGAGCAGGGGCATGGCAAACAGGGCGCTGCCAAACCCAAAGGTAGACGACACCAGGGTCGCCATAAATAAAATCAAACTCACCAGAACCGCTTCAACCATTGACCGTTTTGTGGGGACGCGGCCTCGATCTTAGGCCATCGATTTGGCGCTGGTTCCCCCCTCGCCAACGCGATCAGGGCAACGCCATCTGGCCGATTGTAACAGTTTCTTAACGCAGTCCTGGGCGATCGCTGGGGCCAGCATGGCTAACGCCGCTGCCAAATTTTGGTGGTTTTATCGGCGCTACCGCTGACGATCATCTGCCCATCGGCGCTACAGGCGATCGCCAAGACCTCAGCTCGGTGCCCGGTAAGGGTTTCGAGGGGTTTCCCGGTTTGGGCCTGCCAGCGTTGCAGGGTCTTGTCGTGACTGCCGCTGACCAGAACCGGTTGGTCAGCGCTAAAGGCTAAGGCGCTCACCGCTTTACTATGGCCCTTGAGTTTGGCGGTGGTCTTTTTGCGATCGCAGTCCCACAGCCAAATCTCGGTGCCGTAGCCAATCGCAAGGCGATCGCCCAGGGGGCTAAAGGCCAGGGAGAGGACGGGGGGCCGAGAGATGGGGAGCGATCGCACCAGCTTGCCCGTTTTGGCATGACGGATATAAATCTGCGGCTCTGTGCCCCCATAGGCGATGGTTTTGCCATCTTGAGTAATAGCGAGGGCAAACAGGGCTTCGCCGTGATCTTTCAGGGTGTAGATGGCCTTGCCTGACTTCAGGTCCCACAGCCGCACGGTGCGATCATGGCTGGCGCTCACCAGCACCGGGCTGTTGGGGTGAAAGGCCAGGGCCGCAATCGTATCGGAATGCCCTGAAAACAAGCCCTGAAACGACTGCACCAGCTTGCCGGAGCGCAGCTCCCAAATTCTGATCGCTTGATCGACGCCACCGCTGGCCACCCACTTGCCGTCCCCACTCACGGCCACGGCACAAACGGGCCGGTCGTGGTCCCTGAGGGTCTTGAGGGCACGACCCTCAGCATTCCAAATCTTGACGGTGTGGTCATGGCTACCGGTGATCAGCCGGTTGCCATCTGGGGTGATGGCCACTGCCGAAACCGGCCCTTTGTGATGGGTCAAGGTCTGGATGCAGGTCCAGGGTCGCTGGACGGTTGGCCGGGGCGGCGGGGCAGCAGGCGTGGGGATCTTCTGGGCCTGCTTCAGCTCCGCCACCTTGGCAAAGTCAGCCTCAGCTTGCAGATTGAAGCCGAGTTTTTCGAGGGCAAAGGCGCGGGCATTGTAGGCGTTGATATGGTCGGGCTGCTGGCGGATGGCTTGGGTGAAGCTGGCGATCGCCTGGGTGTCGTTCCCGATCTGCGCGTAAGCGATGCCGTCTTGGTAATATTCCTCGGCGCTGACCACATGCACCGGCACCTTGGGCATAAATGGCTCTGGCTCAAAGGCATCAAGCTGGATCAGCTGCTCGTAGGCTGCTTTGATCAGCGCAAACTTGGCCTGAGCTTGACTCAACTGGGCTGGATCGTTGGCAAACTTATCGGGATGCCACTGCTGGGCGAGGTTGCGGTAGGCCTTTTTGATTGCGTCTTTGGAACTGCCCGGTTCTAAGCCGAGCGCCTGATAGTAGTCGTAGAAGGTAGCCATGAATTGAAACGTTTAGCAGCGCCTTACGCGACGGCGGCAGTCACTTAGAGTACTGCAATCAATATAGTCATCCCCCTCACCCCGGCCCCTCTCCTTTTATAGAATGCCCTAGAGGCTATAGGCGGACGAGGGGTTCTGAATCCGGTTTTACTATTGGATTACGCTTAGTCAACGCCGGTCACGGAGAGTCGTTAGCGCCTGCCTGCAAAGCCGTAAAATCGACCTCGGCTAAGGCTGCATCGGGTAAAACGAAGGCGCTGCTGAGCAAGGCTTCATCCCACTCAATCAATTCAGGAAAGCGGATACCGGGCAGGATCGAGACGGCGAAAATTTCTTGTACCGCCGCTTCAAATTTCAAAAAGCGATCGCCTCTGCTGTCTCAATATTCACCACCCAGACACCACAGATGCGCTCTGACAATCGCTCTGTAATCGGTAGGCCGCTAAACATCGCCGTTTCCCGTACTTGAGACAAGCCCACAAACGCCAGCGGTCCCCAAAACGCCAGTCCGCGCGTGAAGCCAGGGAGCTGCATCACCGGGGTGAGTTGACCGGTGGCCAAATCGACGGTGGCCAGATTGCCCTGGCCGGATTCCAGCACCCAGAGGCGATCGCGGTGCCACCGGGGGGAATGGGGCATTGAGAGTCCCTGACTGAGGAGGGTGTTGGTCGTCACCTCCATCAAGACACCGCCGTGGGCTTTCTGGTCACGCCAACCCTGGGCTGTATTGGTCGCGCCCAGGGCGGTCACGTATCGAGGGATCTGATCACGGATTGCCAAGCCGTTGAGATGACAGCGATCGCTGAGGTCATAGGCGCTGACGAAGGGCGGTCGCCAGCGGGGCACGAAGCTATTTTTCTGGTCCAGGGTGCAGAGGCAGGAAAAGCGGGTATTTACAAACCACAGCTCATCCTGGGCGTAGGCCATTTCGTGGATGTCGATGTTGCCGGTGACATGGCGATCGCGGGGCAAATAGCAAGCATCGTGTTTACCCTGGGGCTCAAGGGCGGCGGCGGCAGCGGGCACATTGCGAAATTCCCAAATTTCATAGGCCGTCCCCAAGGCGAGTTTTTCGCGATCGGCGGCAATGCCCATCGGTTGCTGAAAGCGGCGGAAGTGGGTGTTGATTTGGTCACCGTCGGCGCGCACTAAAATCACCTTGCCAGCCTGATAGGTCGAGATCACCAGGGAGATCTGGCACTGCTGCAAAATTTCGAGCAGGCTTTGGGTATGGATACTGCGTAGGGGCTGGGGGCTGAGTAGGCAGGCGGTGCCGTCATAAATTGCTTTCCGATTCGTCCCAGACTCACTCCGAAGCGTAGCGATGGTTGTTGAGGCAAAACTTGCCGCTGCGGTTGGTAAACTCGCGCTGGGCATCGCGCACTAACTCAAAAGCTTCGTCAGAGGTGCGGACCCAAAACAGCAGTTCATAGTCTTCTGGGTGAATCAAGCCTTTTTCCAGGGGCCATTGCTCCGCCCATTTGAGAAAATCTGCCCACATGTCCCCCAGCAACACAATCGGGATATTGCAGATGTGTTCCACTTGCAGCAGTTGCCAGGTGTAGGCTAGCTCCAACAAAGTCCCCACCCCACCGGGGGCGACCACCACCGCATTCGCCAGGTGCATAAAGTAATCGAGCCGCTTTGAGAAGCGATCGAAGTCCCGCTTGATATCCACATGGGGATTCGCTTGTTCCTCAAAGGGCAGCTTGATATTCAGCCCATAGGATTTGGTGGTGCGATCCATACTGGCCGGATCTTCCCGCCCTTCCCGATGACCGAGATTGGCGGCTTCCATCAATCCTGGTCCGCCGCCCGTGACCACATCCATCCCTTCTCGACCGAGGAGGCGAGCTAAGCGCCGCACCTGCTCGTAGATGCTGTCTCCGGATTTGAGGCGGGCGGAGCCAAAGATAACCACCCGAAAGCGATCGGGCTCAGTGATTAGACGATCAGACTCGGACATATCAAATGTATGGGCGCGTATAGACGTGGCTTAATCGTTTGTACCTTGAAAGGGGGGCGGGCGGTTACTGCATTTGCCCGTAACTTGACCGATCAACCGCAAGGCAATTTCCCTGGTTCAGGGGCGATTTTGAAAAAGACCTGAACTTACCTGAACTTTCTGCCATGGCTGGATGAGGCTCCCTAAGTCATGATCAAGTCATCCTGTAGACTCGCATGTGCTCCTTGAGCATGGGCCGGGTTGGGAGTTCCTTCGGGAATCTCTCAACCCGGCTTTTTATATGTCGGGCCATGAGGTCTGTGGAGGAGTGGAGGGGTGAATGGAGTAGAGGGGTGAAGGGGTGATAGTGCCATCACTTGAGCCGCCCGGTACTAGGCGTTCTGCGATTGTGCCCCGCTCGATTTTGTATGGGTGCTTTTGTATGGGTTCGATAGAGAGGCCAACCAGAACGGGCGATCGCCCGATCAAACCACCCGATTTCGTCTCTACAAGTGAGCGTTGACCCACTAACCTATCTCGAAATGTTGCAATTCTTAAATCTCTGTCTCCCTTATAGCCCGGTCACCATTGATAGACTAATTAGGACTTACGAGGTGCCTTCCCTTGCAGGCTGTTACTTGCATAGTGCCGAGGGTGTTGATGCTTGTGTCGATGGCTGGCAAGTCCCCTTGCTAAGGCCAGACAACAGCATCAGGCGACGGCATCTCAAGCGCATACTAGAGGACCCATGGTAAATTCCCTGACGAAACCCACCTTTGACGAAATTCGCCCTGGGGTAAAGGTGCCTGCTCAGGACACAATCCTGACCCCCCGGTTTTACACGACCGACTTTGATGAGATGTCTGCCATGGATATCTCTGTCAATGAGGATGAACTCCAGGCCATCCTAGAAGAATTTCGCACCGACTATAACCGCCATCACTTCGTGCGGGATGCTGAGTTTGAGCAATCCTGGGAGCATATCGATGGCGAAACCCGTAAGCTCTTTGTGGAATTTCTAGAGCGCTCTTGCACCGCTGAGTTCTCGGGCTTCTTGCTCTACAAAGAAATGGGGCGTCGCCTCAAGACCTCTAGCCCCGTGCTGGCAGAATGCTTCAACCTGATGTCTCGGGATGAGGCCCGTCACGCAGGCTTTTTGAACAAGGCGATGTCGGACTTTAATCTACAGCTTGACTTGGGCTTTTTGACCAAGAGCAAGAGCTACACCTTCTTCAAGCCTAAGTTCATCTTCTACGCCACCTATCTGTCGGAGAAGATTGGCTACTGGCGCTATATCAAGATTTATCGCCACCTAGAGGCCCATCCTGAAAACCGGATCTACCCGATCTTCCGGTTCTTCGAAAACTGGTGCCAGGATGAGAACCGCCATGGGGACTTTTTCTCTGCCCTCATGAAGTCTCAGCCCCAGTTCTTGAATGACTGGAAGGCGAAGCTCTGGTGCCGCTTCTTCTTGCTGTCGGTGTTTGCCACCATGTTCTTGAATGATTTGCAGCGCAAGGATTTCTACGCGTCCATTGGCCTCGATGCCCGTGAGTACGACATGGATGTGATTCGCAAAACCAATGAGAGTGCAGCGAAGGTCTTCCCTGTGATCCTGAATGTGGATCATCCTGAATTCTTCAAAGCCCTGGATACCAGCGTGGCCGCCAATACCAAAATGGCCGCGATTGGCCAGTCAGGCCAACCCAAAGCCCTACAGCTTCTGCGGAAAATCCCCCATGTGGCGGCAATTGGCTGGCAAATGCTGCGGCTTTACCTGATGAAGCCCGTTGATGCCGTGCAGATGCGTACCGTCGTCCGTTAAAGAGATTCCTAGTACTCAGTGGCGTAAGTTTCCTTGCCAATACGCCCTCATCCCCCAGCCCCTTCTCC
>JAAUQE010000129.1 GCA_012032425.1 Leptolyngbya sp. RL_3_1
CGTCGCAAAGGCCAGCCGCGCTTGGGTTTGATCGACGGTGGCTCCCTGGGCGCGACCCGACCTTGGGCCGCATTCACCGCCTGTTGCCGTGTGGTCACCTGTTCTTGGGCAGACAAGAGCGCCTGTTGGGCGATATCCAAAGTGAGCTGAGCCTGCTCCGCCGCCTGGTCCGAAGCGGCCCCCGCTGCGGCTAGTTGCTTGAAGCGATCGGCATCAATGCGGGCCTGCTGCACCTGCAATCGGGCCTGCTCCACCGCCGTGCGGGCATCACTCACCGCCGCTTGGGCCTGGGCCACCTCCGACTGTCGGGCCGTGAATTCCGCCTGGGCCTGATTCACGCCCACGGTCAAGAGGTTGGGATCCAGCCGCGCCAAGGGCTGGCCCGCCGCCACCGGATCCCCCACATCTACAGTTAGGGCCACAATCTGGCCCTCGGTTTGAGCCCGCAGGGTGACGGATTCCGCCGGTTCGGTGCTGCCGGTGTAGGCGATCGGCGCTTCAATGCTGCCGGTCGCGACTACCAGGGTTTCCACCGCCGGGAACTGTTCTTCGTCCCCCTGAGGGGGACCCGGTTGGGCTGCGCCCCGAGGTAATCCTTGGCAGCCGGTGGTGGTCAGGGTGATTCCCAATAAAACGGCCCCAAGGAGTCTGTAGGAAGCCTGCTGTCCCCAGTGCCTTTCAACAAAACCCATAGCGTGCGAAAAGCCTAACGGTGACCATTTTTAAGATGTTGACACATTCCCCTAGAAATTGCTGTGCAAGAAGATATGGCGATGGGTGCGGGGCCTGCTGCTGGGAGTCGAGCTGGTGAAAACCGCGATCGCCAGGAGCCGAATCCAGAAACGAGGGCGGCGATCGCCCAGCGGTGCCTGGAGTTGGGGCTGAGTATGAACATTACGACGCTGCCGGAGATGGGCAGCGTTTGGCGCAGCGCTCCACCTTTGACCGTGACTCAGGCGGAACTCGATGAAGGATGAAAGATCTTGGAGCAGGCGATTCAAGACTGTCTGTGAACTGCTTAGCTGGGTCAACAACGATGAGCCGATATTCCTGGCGATGCCATGGAGTCAAGCCTTGACCTTAACCACCGCAAGCCTTGGCGAGGTTGGACAAGATTCAACCCAAGCTACGGTGAGGTGCGATGGTTTCCGATCGGCTCTTGGTCATCACCCTGCTGTAAGAGCTGTTCAAGATTTTGGGCGAGGGGTTGCAGTTCGGTGTTGACGATTTCCTAAATGATGTCGAGGTTGACGTCAAAGTAAGCATGGGCAAGTCGGTCTCGGGTGCCAATAACCTGTCTCCACGGAATCTCTGGAGCTTTTGCTTGGGTTTCGGAAGAAATATTTTTGGCCGCTTCCCCCAGGATTTCGATCAAGCGCACGATGGCGAGGGCAAGCATGTCATTGGTATAGAGATCTTGGCGGGAACGACCTTGGGTAAAGGTCAGCGCTTTTTGGGTCGCATCAAGCATATGCCGCAGCCGAATCACATCTTCAGGGTTGGGCATAAATCACCTCGGCTTCGGCAATGACCTGATCACGAAAGTAGCGGCTGAGATCTTGAGGGGTATTGAGGTCAATGGTGCGACCGATGATGGCGGCAAGTTTGTCTTGAATATCAATAAAGTCAAAACCAGGGGTGTAACCGGGCTCAAATTCGACCAGGATATCAATATCGCTATCGGGGCGAAAGTCGTCGCGCAGTACCGAACCAAACAGGGCTAGCTTGCGGATGTGGTGGTGCTGGCAAAGGGGAATGAGGGCTTCTGGCTCGATGGTGATGGATAGCGAATGGTTATGGGCCATGATTTCTGGGCATTGGGTGGCGGTGGAACCAATGTCTCGACAATCGAAACCATTACTTCCGATCTAATTATTGCTCAAGCCTATGGCTGAGCCAGCAGTGGCACCGCCAATCTCATGAATACTCTCTCTGGGGAGATGGGTGGCGGGTTTGGGTGAGGCGATGGCCCGAAGATCCGCGTGCTGTCAGCCAATTTTTCAATGCTAGGGGCAGGTGGGCATCAATCAAGAATCTCATTGCTTAGGCTGCGTTCACTTGCAGAATGCTCTTCACGCTTAACAGTTTGGCGGCAAATACAAGGCAGGCTCTAATGTCATCGACTTCTAAATTGGGATAATCTTCTAAGATTTCTTGAAAAGTCATACCTGAGGTTTAGCATCCCAGAATCGGTCAGCCTCGAACCCATTGGTCAGGTGCGATCGCCCCGGCAAGGGCTGTCCTCACCAGCCCGGATTCCAAGCGTCCCAATCTTCATTGGTCATAGTGGTATTGGGAAACTGAGTCGGATTACCCGATCGCTCTAGCCCCCATCGCAGTTGGTCGAGTAACGGCTCGTGGGTGGGCAAGTCATCCACCAGCTCATAGGGCAAGATCCCCTGCTCTAGCGCAAAGTCAATGGTGGCAGCAGCCCCGACCCCCACCGACCATTCAAAGGAATGTACCCGATAGGCGGCGGCAGCAATGGTGCTGGTGGCGATGCTCTTACCCGCCACCAGCAAGTTATCAACCCGTTGAGGAATGAGGGCGCGTAGGGGAATCTGGGTGGGATAAGACGGCCCATGGGCCTGACGCACGCCGGGTCGCTCAATGTTGCCCGGTTTCTCGGGAGGGCTTTCTAACATGCAGGGATGGAAGTCGATGGTGTAGTTGGCGATGCCCACCGAGTCGGGGTAAATCCGGGCGCGCCGCCGCTGGGGAATTTCGGCAGCGGGGGTGTCGTTGAGGACCGCCTCAATCACGCGACTGGCCACTTCTCGCCGCAGCGCCAGAAAAAGCCGTGGCCCCAAATGTTCGGCATAGAAGGGATCGCTAAAGTCAATGCGGGTGAAGTCCACCTCGTTGATCTCAAAGCCATCGTCATACCCATAGGTGGGCCGCCCAATCATCCGTCGCCCTTCGCGTATATAAGGATGCTTCGACAGGCCGTGGGCCGTGCCCATTGGGGCATCGTATCCCGACAAAAAGCGACTATTGGGGAAAGGTTCCTTGACGTCATCCCCCAGTTGAGAATCGGTGGTGCCGATCGCCAGCCAATAGTAATAGCTGAGGGCATTTTCTTCCCCCCGCGCTAAGGCATCTGTCCGCAGCCCCCCCAGCCAGCCGCCAGTGTCCAGTTGGCCAGTTGCCAGGAGCTGCTCATGGGCATAGATCAAGTTGTCCGCAGCGGTGCCGGGTCGATAGTCATTCCCCCAGGTCCAGTTTTGCATCGAAATATCCCCGACCTGGGGGCGAGGTGCGCCAATGATCCGCTCAGTGCGGCGAGGAGTGGCGCTCCAGATGCGGCGATAGGTAAACACAAAGTCGTAATAGTCCTGGGGGCTATAGCCCTCCCGAGCACGCTCATAGCTAAAGTAAGGCTCGTATTCGGGATAGAACTCAGGGGGATTGTGGGGTTGGGGCTCCGCCGTGGACTCCATGGCAAAGGTGTAGGTAAAGCCCTGGGTGCAGTAGGCGTCGTTGCTCGTCACCGGGGAGGATGGGTTCAACTGAGACACCGGATCCAGCCCCAGTCGGTAAGGCACCCCGGCCATGGCAATCACTTCGCCGGTTTCCGTGGCCTCGATCACGTACCAGTCAGCGGGGCCGTCTGACTCGGTTGCCGCCGGGACAAATTGGATGATGTGTTTCTCTAGACGGGCCGAGTCGTCGTAGCGGTAGGCGTCTTCAATGATTTGCGACAGGGGCTCGGTGTTGAGTGGTGCGGTTCCTGGGGCGGGCCGATGCTGAATCCCGACGGTGCTGGTAATTTGGGAACCGTCTGCATTGAATTCCAACTGCTTGGGGACGGTGTTTGGGAACCATTTCAGCTCACCGCCCCCCTGCCGCGCCGCATCTGCCAGCATGGTCCACAAAATTTGGTGGGCGTCCTCGGGCATAAAGCAGGTGGCGCTGACCCAGCATTTCCCTGGGTTGAGATCGCCGTCGTAGGTAGCGGCGATGCGATCGCGCAGTTCCTTGTATCCCGCCGCATAAAACAGCAGTTGCCGCTGCCTCGGGTACTCATCCAACGCTGAGGTGCCCTGGGAGGAAATCTGTCCGCCCACCCAGTCGGTGAGTTCGGTTAGGCAAACGGTGTGGCCCGCTTTCAAGCTTTCGTAGGCTGCGGCTGTACCCGCCAGACCGCCACCGATGATCAAGATTTCACAGTCCACCACGGCATCGGGCGGTGGAGCGACAGCCGGACCGGTTTGGGCTGGGGTGGCGAGGGGCCAGGATGTGAATAGGGCGATCGCCGTCCCGCAGAAAACCCCGATGTGCCTGAGATGACCGCGCTGCAACATTAACCGTTCCTCAACAACAGGTTTTGTGGGGCGCGATCGCTCCCTGGCAGACTCTAGCGTAGCGACTGGTCTAGCTGCCAAAGGAGGGGGTGGAAGGGTGTGAGGGTGAGGAATTCAGAATTCTGAATTCAGACTTCTGAATTCAGAATTCAAACAAGGGTGGGGCTTAGAAATTATTTGAGGGGTTGGAAGCCATTGGGACAGCGTTGATAATGGCAGCCAATGGTCTTTTGCAAGCTGAGGATACCGGATGAAAGTCGCGATCGTGGGTTGTGGTTATGTGGGTACCGCTGTAGCCCAGCACTGGCAAGCTCAGGGGCTAACTGTACTGGCGACGACAACCTGCCAGGAGCGGGTCAGTGAGCTGGCGACCGTGGCCGATCGCATCGAAGTCTTGCAGGGCGATGATGCTGAACATTTGCGGGCAGCCCTGGCTGATCAACAGGTGGTCTTGCTATCTGTCGCCCCGAAACGGGGGGGCAGCTATGCCGACACCTACCTGAGCACCGCTAAAACCATGGCGCAAATCCTGCCTCAGACCGATGTGCAGCAGTTAATCTACACCAGCACCTCTTCGGTCTATGGCCAACACCAAGGGGCGTGGGTGACGGAAACAACACCCATTGCCCCGACCAGCGACAACGGGAAAGTGATCGCCGCTGCCGAGGAGACCCTTTTGGCGGCAATGACTGATCAGCAGCAGGTGTGCATTCTACGGCTGGGGGGCATTTATGGTCCGGGCCGCACCCTGGAGAAAATCTACGGACGGGCCGCTGGCACCACCCGACCGGGCAAAGGGGATGAACGCAGTAATTGGGTCCATTTAGATGACATTGTGGGGGCGATCGACTGGGCGCGACGCCAGCAGCTTTCGGGTCTGTACAACGTCGTGCAAGACGAGGTGCCTACGGTCCGGGAACTGATCAGCGCGGTGTGCAGGCGCTATGGTCTGGAGCCGGTGCAGTGGGATGAAACCCAACCCAGCTCGCGCTTCTACAATGCAAGGGTCGCTAATGCCAAGCTCAAAGCCACCGGTTACCGGTTCGTGCATCCCCGCTTTTGGCCCGAGGGCGATTGATCAATGACAGGCAGATTAGATCTGGCACGGCTTCCTAGTACTCAAGGGCGGAATTAACCCAACCACTACAAACCCCAGGCAAGGGGCTTAAGCCCCTTGTTCAATGCTAAGGCTATTTAAGCCGCCGAGTACTAGGCACGGTAAACCGGCAGGGTAAAAATGAACTGACTGCCTTCGCCGGGATTAGACTCGACCCAGATCTGGCCATAATGGGCGCGAATAATCCGGCGACAGAGGGCGAGCCCCAAGCCATACCCCTCTTGGTTCTGATCACGCTGTAGGCGGAAGCTTTCTTCAAAAATGCGCTCACAGTTTTCGGTCGGGATACCTGGTCCCGTGTCGCCAATCATCACCTGAATTTTTTGAGTGGTGCGATGCAAAGCCGCAATGGAAATGCGGCCCTGGGCGGGCGTATATTTAACGGCGTTATCCAAAAGATTGAAGAGGACGCGCCGCACCTGTTCGCCATCGATATAGACCCGAGGCAAATCCTGGGGAATCTCTAGATCGAGATGTTGCGCCTTAGCCTGAACCTTGTTTTTCATCGCTTCAGCCACTTCCCCAAGCATCGTTCCCAGATTGATTTCTTGGGGTTGCACCAGGAGATCAACCGTTGCCCCCTTCGCCGTTTGCAGAATATCCGTAATCATCCGATCGATCGCGCGAATTTGCGTCTTGGCGTGGGTCAGCAACTTAGCCGTCAACTTCGCTGACAGGACCATTTTCTCCTGGGTCTGCTTCGGGGCGTACCCCAGTTCCAAGGTTTCCACCGCAATCGAAGCCGCTGTTAAAGGGTTCCGCAAATCGTGGGCCAGCATCGCCACAATCCGATCTTTAAATTCAAGCTGAGCTTTCAGCTCTTCCTTTTCTTGCTTGAGGCGAAAAATTTCATCGGAGAGCTTCATGACCTCTACGGAGTGGGCAATGGGGCTCTGACCAAAAGGGCTGCCTTGCAACGGTTTCCCGGCCTGGAGTGCGGCCCAGGCTTGGGCTGCCTCTTGTTGCCACTGAGGCCACCAGTAATCGAGCTGGGAGTTAATATTGCTCCCTTTCAGCACTTGCTGGAGGGCGGGGGAAATCTTAACTAAAGCGGGGGTAGCGACCAGTTTAAAATGCTCAACCAAATAGGGCTGCTCACCCACATCAATCACGTCTAGGCTAAACGGCTGCTCCTGGCTGAGCTGCTTTAAATAGTGACGCAACTGCTGCGCATACTCTCCCGAGCTAGGCCGTTGATCGATAAATAGGATGAGTTTGATCGGGACCTGCCCCGAATCGAGTGACTGAGTCTGGTCTACCATCCCCGTTCTTACCCAATGCCAACTGGCAATTGCTCTGCACATTGTTGGTCATCATATAACTTAGTTTGACTTAGTTCGACCCCGGTCATCGGGGCGTATCGGTAGGCACGTGATGGCGTCACCCGTCTGCTAAGCCTGAGGATGCAGCCCCTATGCCTGACTCAGCCAATTTGCAAGGTGTCACGATCGGCGATCGCCAGTGGGTGCAACCGCGATACAAAATCAACAGTGAAGGTCAAACATGGGCGACGAACTAAAACACAGCCTGTTCAATGCGTCAAACAATGTAATTTCCGATACAACTGTGCGAAGAGATATTAAAGCCTAGAATCCTTAACCGAAAAGCCCCAGAAATGTTCGCTACATTGAAGATATTAAAGATTTGAATTTCCAATAGAGTTCTATAAAAATTTCACCCCTAAGGAGTTAATTGTGAATCAGTATGGTGTTCCTCTGCGTTACTTTTATGCTTTTCTCCTCGAAACGCGCTTAGCTGAGTTGAGACAATCCCTAGCCAAAAAATCATGGACCTGTCTCAGTTTGGTTGCCCTAGGGGGCGGGCTCTTAGGAGCCCCGCTAGCGACAGCGGTGCAGGCTTTACCACTGCAAAATGAGGCTGAAGTAACTCACGTCGAGCCCGCGATCGCCCCCCTACTAGCAGATGGGATTTACTTCTACGGCGAAGCCACTACCCCCAACCAATTGGGCCATAGCTATATGGTGTTTGAAGCGGTTGGGCAGCAAGTGACTGGGGCCGTATATATGCCCTCATCCTCCTTTGATTGTTTTCGTGGGGAAATCACCCCTGCCGCTTTAAATCTAGAAATCACCAATAGCTATACCCAAGAGGTTTATAACTACGCCATTGCCACTTTGCCCAGTGATCCTGTCGTCAGTGCGGCTGGTAACGTGCTGACGCCCTTAGCCCTGAGTGGCCTATATGACCTTGGGGCAGCTTCAGCGGAAGAGTTAGCGTTGTTGCAAATCTGCCAAAGTGATTTCCAGAGAGAAGCAGAGCTAGAGATTTAGTACCCGTCTCAACCCCATCCCATTTGAAAACCTGAGTTTTTGCCGGAGGGCGAACTGTAGGTTGAGATGGGACCAGGGTTTCGTTACAGGATTGACTGCACCAAAGTAGCCGCTATTCTAATCTGTAAAGCCCGTTTACAAATGAGGCCCAGATGTGAACGCAGCGGAGCAAGCTAACAGCATTGAGTTCGCCAATAAGATTGCGACCGTTGTCCGTTTGTTTAAGGGGACGTTCCCAGACCTACGGGCTGACCTGAAGCCTTGGGCCAACGATCAAGATACCCGTGCCCTCGTCGATCCCGATTCCATTGATTTGGGATTTCATTTTCCAGGGCTGAGTCGTCTGTTTCAATGTCGCAGTCTGCTGGTGCAGATTCGCTTCCATACCGATAGTGAAACCCTGGTGCAGCGGGTCATCGGCGTTGAAGTAGCCGGATTTGATCATCGGGGCAAGCAGTGGAGTTTATCCACCATTCATCAGTGGTCCTTTACGGGAGCAGTGGTGCCGGATAACACGGTGGGCAATCGGCTGAAAGACTGCTGCCGCAAAGTGTTCGAGGTGTTTAATTGATAGGTGTATCGGCGATGGGCTCACTGGTCGGAGACCCTAGCGAACCTTGGTCAGTGGTGGTCATGGCCTTGCAGTTTGCCGCCGATCGCCACCGCCATCAGCGGCGCAAGGATGCGGCGGCCTCCCCTTATATCAACCATCCCATTGCCCTCGTCCATCTCTTGTATCAAGAAGCGGGGGTCAGCGATCCCGTGGTTTTGGCCAGTGCCCTGCTCCACGATACGGTTGAGGATACAGATACCAGTCTGGCGGAGTTAGAAACCCACTTTGGGGCTGAGATCGCTAAGGTGGTGGCCCAGGTGACGGACGACAAGTCATTGCCCAAAGCCGTGCGTAAGCAGCAGCAGGTGGCTCACGCGAGCAGCCTGTGCGATCGCGCCAAGCTGATCAAACTGGCGGATAAGACCGCTAACCTACGGGACTTGGTGGCCTCTCCACCAGTGGGATGGTCTGTGGCCCGCTGTCAGGACTATTGCCATTGGGCCAAGCAAGTGGTGGATCAACTGCGGGGCACCCACCCCACTTTGGAAGCCCATTTTGACCAAGTGTATGAGGCGGCGATCGCCCAGATGGCGGATTGAGTGATTGGGTGGATGGGTGTGAGGGTGGATGGGTTTTGGGTTTTAAATTAAGAGGGTGACTAGGTAGCTGGGAACCTTCACTCCTACCTACACCCTCTCCCACCTGCCCCCTACCCGTCTTCAGGAACAACAGGCTGCCGCTCCGTAATCGTCGCCTCTCCAGGGAGCAGGGCTTCGCCGCCATTGCGGTCTGTTAATTTCTGGTCATAGCGGGCCTGGTTGGCAGCGGTAGGCTCTGTCCGGTTGGGGGCTGCTCTCTAGGTGCTCTACTCGCTCTAAGGGACGGGCAGAACTTGCCGACAAACGGCGGCGATCGCGGCGTGAGGGAGTAGATTTTCCCTTGGTGAAATTGCCCAAAGCAGCCCGCATGCCAGCCATGACGCTACGGGTGCTGATCTGGACCCGCTGAGCCTGCTGCTTGACGCCGCTGAAACCTTGATCGACCTGTTGCACCACTCGGCCTGCCTTTTGCACGCCCTCGGTAACATCGTCAGTCAGCTCCGTGATCTCGAGGTAGTCAGGCGAATGGACTCCAATGTCGGCGGTAGCTCTCGGTTAATGGTGTCGCAGAGTTTTTCGACGCTGCGAGCCGCCCGCCCCAGTTCTCGGGTGGCGGGAATTAACGCCAGCAAGACCGCCGTCAAACAGACGGCCACCAGTAAAAAAGACAGGGCCAACCAAAATAGCGGATCGATCACGGTTCGACCTTAATCGACATTAGTCTTCATGGGCGGTTGGGGCCGGTTGCTCATCGTTACCTCGATTCAAGCTGATGTACTCCTCTGCGGTGGCGGCTTGCCCTGCCGCGATCGCTTCTCGGAGACGCTCTAGGGTCTGTTCCCAGCTATTGAGGGTGCCTTCAGACAGGCGATCGGCTTGCAGTTGCACCGTACTGGCCAGATCTTCCACCAATTCGGGGAGCGCATCCGCAGACTTCCGTAAAAACTGACGGGTTTCTCGACCGGTACGGGGGGCAATCAACAGCCCCGTAATCGCTCCAACCGCTGTGCCTAGCAGCAGCCCGCCCAAAAATGACCCTGAGTTGTTACCTGCCATGGTGCCTAACTTCCCTGTACCAGTGCATTGACCCTCAAACCCCCAAACCCACACACCCTTAAGCCCACACACCTCTGGCCCCATTGTACGGGCTGACCCCGTCAGGGTCCTGCGAGTCACATAGCAGTCGTCAAGACTACGAGCCACTTTGCTTGTGCGCTAAGGATTCAGAGCGATCCTAGGTGAACTAAGCAAAGTTGCCAGTGCCATATTTTAGCGGGTGATGGGGAATCGAGCCCGGTAGCCCGATCGCCTCCGTTGCCGTCGCCTGAAGGACTGTAAAACCTGAACCCCGCCCCCAATCAGGGCGATTAACCGCTGTAGCTGCTGTACCTGATGCTGCAACTGGGCATAGCTCTGGCGGGTTTGAGCAATCCCTTGCCGACTTTGCAAAATCGTGGCGGGGGTAATGGCAGGGTCTAAAGTGGCATGGGTATTGTGCTCCCATTCTAAAACTGCATCTGCCACCTCGGTCAGGGTTTGACGCACTTGCCACACTTGCCAAGCCAAGTATCCACAAAGCAGGGCAATGGCGATATTGATGCAGATAACCAGGGTAATCACGGGCAAGGACCTTTTCTGAGACTGTGGCGGTAGACTGCGGCGTCACTATACCGACCGCATACCGACCGCTGGGGTGGGGGAGCAAGAGCGCGGCGGCGCAGCGGGGCAAGATCTGGCACAAGTCGACAGCAGGTGGGTTGATCTTATCTGGATTTGCCGCAGTATTGGAGTACGCTACGCCACGGTTCCCCAATCCATCATGGGTCAGCTCATTCTCTTCGTGCATCCGGTTAATGGTCAAGATACCCATGATGGTACCCGTGCCGCCCCCTTAAAGACCCTCCGGGAAGCCCTGCGTCGCAGCGAACCGGGGACCGTGATTGAGCTGGCGGCAGGGCGCTATGTTGCGGCCAATGGCGAGCAATTTCCGGTCCAGATTTTGCCCCAGCGGCGGGTGGTGGGTCCGAACATGGGGGAGCCCGCCATCCTTCAGGGCAGCGGGGCCTTGCGTCATCCGGTATTGGGGCTGGTGGAGGTGACCGGTGTGGCTGCCGATCAGGCCCAGCTCGAAAATCTCACCCTCACTAATCCTGAACCCAGGGGCATTGGGCTGTGGATCGATCAGGGTCGCCCGATTGTCCAAGCGGTGCAATGTACGGGGTGCGATCGCTATGGCCTGGTCATCCTCGACGAGGCCATTCCGACCATCTTAGCCACCCAACTCCTCAATAACGGCGAGGCCGGATTAGCCCTGTTTCGCCGGGGCAAAGGCGCGCTGGTGCGATTACAGTGCCGTCAAAATCAGGTGGGCATTGCCCTGTTTGATCAGGCGGCACCGCTGATTCAAAACTGCGACATCCGTCAAAATCAAACCGGGATTACCCTCACCGATACCGCGCGACCGGTGTTGCGCGGCAACCAGATCCGCCAGAACCAGATTTATGGATTGCATAATCAGGGGCAAGGGGCACCCGATTTGGGGGTGGCTCAAGACGAGGGCGCGAATGTCTTCCGGGATAATGGTCAGGCGGATATTCACAATCAAGGGCCGGTGCTGGTGAGCTGCGGCAACGACCTGCTCCCCCAACGGTTAGCGGGCGCGATCGCCCTAGTTGCCAGCGAGATCCCGGATCCAGTGGCGGTGCCGGAGCCCCTTGCTGGCGATCGCCG